>JAQTPE010000085.1 GCA_028748925.1 Candidatus Omnitrophota bacterium | reverse complement strand
GGAATCAGTTTTGGAGGCATATTCTGAATTTATTGACAGACCTGAAAAGTTTGTGGTTTATATCGAGACAAATTATCCTGGGGAGCTTGATAAAGTGCCTCATCAGGAGCGAAGGCGATATGCGGAAAGTTTGATAGATAGTTATGTCAGGCGCGTAGAACAGCGCGAAATCGAACAAAACGAGGGAGCGATCCATGGTGGTTCGAAGAAACCATGGCATAGTAAGAGAGTAGATCCGCTTTTGCTTGTTAGAGAGAAAATTATTCGTACCATAAAAGAGTCAGGATTAACCTATAAAGAACTTGCAGCAAGGCTCGGAGTAAGCGCGCCCACAGTTGCCTCTATAGTAAAAAGAATAGCAAGAAAGCTTAATACTAATACGCGGCAAGCCCTGAGCAGCTATTTTAGTTTACCGAAGAGCTTTTTTGAATTTTCCCCGCCGCAGGGAGATTTCGATCTGTCTATATGGGAAATTACCGATATTATAAATGCCGCGCGGCAGATGGCGCAGCGCAAAGCGATGGATGAGGCTTACAAGCACATTTCGGAGGCTAAGAAAAAATTCGGTGCTCTTAGCGATGCGTGGCAGGAAGATGAAAGCAAAGCAATTTTATTATCGACCATTTATATTGACTTATTGGCAGCTGAAAAAGAGATAGCTCTGCCGCCGCGAAGCGTCCCGAACCGCTCGGCGTCTATTGACGCCTCGGGTTTAGGGCACGCGAGGCGAAATAAGCTTAATATGGGTGATGTCGCGCCTGGGAATACCTCGGCTAGCGGCATGAAATTGGAGCAAGATGCGCTAAGGGCGGAAGAGGGTGCCAGGCCAAATAGTAAAAAATTCATGACTCCTCCGGAAGATAGAAGAGAGCGCCCCGTAAATTTAAGGAATGAGCAGGAAAAGATAATTAGTTGGGAATTTGTGCCTAATGATGAAAGCGCGCTTGAGGAATTCAGCAGGAGTTTATATGGCGCGCTTAGCATCCGGGGTTGGGATGGTGCGAATAAACAGAGGATATTGATTTCATGCGGGGAGCTTGTATTAAACATGATCAGGCATGGTCTGGGAGGAGATATAACCATATATAGCGAAAAAACAAAAGAAGGCAGAGATAGCATAATAGCCAAATGCCGGGATAACGGTCCCGGGATCGATAATCCGGACATTTTATTACAGAAAAGTATCGAGCGGCAAAGAAAGGCCGCTGAATACAGGCGAAAAATGACCGGTGAAGTACCTCCTCTGAATGGATACGGGTTTTCAGAGATGATATTTCACTGTGATGATGCGATAATCCAGTCAAAAGGGATCAGATGGGTCAAAAGAGGCCATCTTATCAACAACTTGGCTTTGTTGTCTCAAGGCGCGGTTGATTCTGATTTGGCTATAGGCACCAGGATCATGCTCTCATGGTTTAAACAAAGTGAAGCGAGGGCGGAAGCCTCCATGTCGATCGAATTTAACGATGATAAAACCTCAAGCGGAGTTAGTGACAAAATCATTCCTGGTACACGGGGGACAGAAGGTCGGGTTGAAGACGCTCCCCATGCGCCGAAATCGCCTACGGAAATCGCGACGAGCGGTTTGATGGATTCCGGCTCATTGCGAACCGTCCCGAGCTTGTCGGGGGACGATGCGGGCGGAATATCGCGAAATGAAGCGTCTCTAAAAACTCCAGTCTTGCACACAAACAAAATGAAGATATATACACTCAAAGAAGCGGTTCAGGCCGGCGCGAGGCAGGATGTTTTGATCCGAAATTTGGCAGAGGTTATAGCGAGGGCTTTTGCGCCGGATGGCAATTGCGCCAATACCGATATTGAGGCAAATGAATATCAGCTGGAGATGTTAAAATATAATTCCGAGATATTTATAGCCGAGGATGACGGTATCGTTGCAGGCGTAGCTTGCGTAAACAAAAACGGGCCTAATACTTATTATCTCAGCACTTTAGCCGTTTTGCCCGAACACCAGCGTCATGGTATAGGAAGCGCGCTTATGGATCGCGTAATAGAATGTTGCCGCAGTAAAAAAACGGACAATCTGAAAATAGAAGCAGATAGTTCGGGCGTAAAAAAATTTATTTCGAAAAAGTTTTATGAAGGATATTTTAATAGAAATAAGATACCCGTTATTCCGGGGAAAGAGGTAGGTTCGCATACTATACTAATCGCACAAGTGCTACCGGTGGAGGTGCTGACTACGATAGAGAATGATGCTATGTGCGCTGCGACTCCCGTGGAGTTATTGATGGAGATAAGGGATGACGATGGGCCGGGAGGATTGTTGGAGCAAGCGCTGGGCGGAGGAATCGCGATTAACGCTGAGGCGGCAGGGGTTCTGGAATCGGTTGGCGTGCTTGAAAAAGTTGGGATTGCTTCGTCCTTCGACAAAAGCTCAGGACGAAGTCCCGAGCTAAGTCGAGGGACTTCGTCGGCCAAGGCAGAGCAAATGCCTTCTCGCAATGACGGAAAAAATGCTATTTTTTCTTTCACCGGCATGATGCGCGGCCAGGCTGCAGCTGAGACGCAAGATCGTATTAATGTCGTTATTAACGTTATGAGTAAAGAAAAGGATGTAAATCGCGAGATCATAAGGGCGCATATCATCGATTTTGTTTACGGGCAGATAAAAGATACGAACGCGCCGGAAAAAGTTTATACAATTAATGCGTGGGAAGGCTATGCCGCTCCGAGCCAGGCCAGTTTGCTTACTAAAATACGCAAGCTTACAAAAGATAAACAATACAGAGTAAATTTTGATGGTATAGGCGAACTCGTATCATTTGCATGCAATAATGTCAATGACAGTATGGTCACCATCATTCCGCTTAATATGCTCGATGTCGATCAGGTCATCGCTCTAAGAAACTCGAACGCGCGAGTTATTTACATAAATCTGGAAAACCCGAATATCGGCGCAGACGATCTCATTGATCTTGAGGGATTAATAGGGACAGGGAAGGCGTATTTGAATAATGATGAAGAGTCTTTCTACAGGCTCTACCGATTATTGGCCAAAGAACCCGTCAGCGAATATGTGGCATTGGCGGATCTTAAGGTTAACCCGATGCTCTTTATTGAACGGCTTAAATTCTATCTCAAACCCATTATTCCGCATAGCCCATCCGAGCGGGATCGCATCAGGCGCTGCCAGGAAACCCTGCTCGAATCTGCTTAATCCTTTAATTCATTTGACACTGTATTAGCCGCTATTATATAATCTTATTCTATTTGGAGGTACCTCAATTATGCGTCCCGTTAGACATAGAGACGGGACGGCTCATTAAGGTAAGAATTGTCAGAGGGGAGGTCTAACGGGATGCGAAGCGACAAGATTAAAAAGGGTGTTGAACGCGCAGGGGCGCGGTCACTTTTATACGCTACAGGCATATCAAAAGACGATATGGCGAAGCCGTTCATAGCGGTAGCCTCGTCCAGGACCGATATAATACCGGGCCACATACATATGGACCGGCTTGAGCGTTTCATCGAACGCGGTATTATGGCCGCTGGTGGTGTGCCGTTCTTTTTCGGCATCCCCGGTATATGTGATGGCATGGCTATGGGCCATAACGGGATGAGATATTCTCTGGCTTCACGTGAGCTCATAGCCGATATGGTTGAGACTATAGTGAAAGCGCATTGCTTTGACGGACTGGTCTGCCTGACTAATTGCGACAAGATCACGCCCGGTATGCTTATGGCATCGGGCAGGCTCAATATTCCATCGATCTTTGTTACGGCAGGGCCCATGATGAGCGGGAATTATAGAGGCAGGCGTCTATCGCTCGTTAAAGATACATTTGAGGCTGTAGGCAGGTTCAAAAAGGGCGATATCTCACAGGAAGAGTTGAATACATATGAGATGTGCGCATGTCCCGGGGCAGGATCATGCCAGGGGCTGTATACGGCCAATTCGATGGCTTGTGTCACAGAAGCGCTCGGCATGAGCGTTCCCGGATGCGCTACGGCTATGGCTGTTTCCGCGAAGAAGGACAGGATAGCCCAGGAATCGGGAGAGAAGATAGTTAATCTGGTGCGAAGGAATATTTTACCGCGCACGATAATGAGAAAAGAAGCATTCGAGAACGCCATTAAGGTGGATATGGCGCTCGGTGGTTCTACCAATACGGTTTTGCATCTATTGGCGATAGCTAAGGAATTCGAAGTGCCGTTAACCATAGATATTTTCGATTCCATATCGCGCCAGACGCCGCATATTACGAATATTCTTCCAGGAGGAGAGCACTTCATGGAAGATCTGGAATATGCCGGCGGTATCCCGGCTATGATGAAGCGCATGAAGAATATGCTCAATGATGTTATGACTTGCAGTTCCAAGACTATAAGCCAGATAGCCAATGACGCTCAAGTTTTGGACGAGAGCGTTATTCGCGATATTAAGAATCCGTATCATCCTGAAGGAGGGATAGCGGTATTAAAGGGAAATCTCGCGCCTGAGGGAAGCGTAATAAAACAGACTGCTGTTTCAAAAACCATGATGCAGTTTACAGGCAAGGCGCGGGTCTTCGATTCCGAAGAGACATGTATGCAGGCGATCATGGCGGGGAAAGTCAAAAAAGGCGATTGCCTCGTCATCAGATATGAGGGGCCGAAAGGCGGGCCGGGAATGAGAGAGATGCTCTCTCCGACCGCGGCAATAGTCGGGATGGGACTCGCCGAGAGCGTAGCGTTGATCACCGATGGCAGGTTTTCGGGAGGGACACAGGGGCCATGTCTCGGGCATATCTCGCCCGAAGCGCAGGCCGGCGGCCTTATCGCTATAGTGGAAGACGGCGATGAGATTTTGCTCGATATCCCGAATAGGAAGCTGGAATTAAAAGTGAGCGAGGCGGAAATAAAGTCGCGTCTGGCGAAATGGCACGCTCCGGAGATAAAAGAGAGAGAAGGATATTTAGCGCGTTATGCCAAGTTCGTTTCGTCGGCATCGGAAGGCGCTATCCTTAAGGTATAATTATGAAAATGACAGGTGCGCAGATACTGATCGAGTCCCTGAAAAAAGAGGGTGTCGAAATAATATTCGGCTACCCCGGCGGCCAGGTTCTGCCTATATTCGATAAATTATACGGCTCGCCGTTAAAATTGATATTAACGCGCCACGAGCAGGCGGCCGCGCATGCCGCGGACGGCTATGCCCGCGCGACGGGTAAAGTCGGAGTCTGTCTGGCCACATCAGGCCCCGGGGCGACGAATCTCGTCACCGGTATCGCCACGGCTTACATGGATTCTATACCGATGGTCGCGATCACCGGGCAAGTGAAGAGTTTCCTGATAGGAAACGACGCTTTTCAGGAAGCCGATATCACAGGTATTACGCGTCCGATCACTAAACATAATTATCTTGTCGAGGATGTTAAGGACCTCGCCCGAACCGTGAAAGAGGCATTTCATATTGCCTCTACCGGCAGGCCGGGACCTGTGCTTATAGACTTGCCGGCAGATATACAGATGCAGGAGGCCGAATTTGTCTATCCGCAAAAGGTCAATATACGCGGATACAATCCGACTTACGAGGGTCATCCGGGACAGATAAAGCGGGCGGCCAAGGCGATCTCTGATTCAAAACGCCCGGTGCTGTACGTGGGCGGCGGCGTCATAATCTCCGATGCCTCGAAAGAAGTGCGCGAGTTTGCTTTAGCTAATGATATTCCTGTGACTATGACGTTATTGGGCCTGGGCGCGTTCCCACAGGAGCATAAATTATCTCTCGGTATGCCCGGTATGCACGGCACAGCCTACGCAAACCACTCGATAATGGAATCTGATCTTATCATAGCGGTCGGCGCGAGATTCGACGACAGAGTTACCGGTAAGGTTGATGAATTCGCTCCGCATGCCAAAGTAATACATATAGATATCGACCCGGCAAGCGTCTCGAAGTCCGTCGAAGTCGACATACCGATAGTCGGTGACGCGAAGGCGATATTAAAGCACCTGATAAAGAGCGTGAAGAAGCCCGACACGAAAGATTGGCTGAAACAGATCGAGGCGTGGAAGGTTAAATATCCGTTAAAATATAAAGACGACGGCAAGATAAAGCCGCAATATGTTCTCGAGGAGATATGGCGCGCTACAAAAGGCGACGCTATCATCTGCACCGAAGTCGGGCAGCATCAGATGTGGACGGCGCAGTTCTATAAATTCGAGAAACCGAGGACGATGATCTCGTCCGGCGGACTTGGGACGATGGGATACGGTTTTCCCGCCGCGATCGGCGCGCAATTCGGAAAACCAAAGGCCACGGTCTTTGATATTGCGGGCGACGGCTCTATCCAGATGAACGTCCAGGAACTTGCCACGGCTGTTATAAACAAGCTGCCGGTCAAGGTTGCGATATTGAATAACGGTTGTCTTGGCATGGTCCGCCAGTGGCAGGAGCTATTTTACGGGAAACGTTATTCCTATACAACGCTGGACTGTATGTGTCCCGATTTTGTGAAGCTGGCCGAAAGCTATGGTGCGGTCGGTATAAGGGTTACGAAGAAGAGCGAGGTAAGGGGCGCTATCGAGAGGGCTTTGAAGATAGATAATTGCGTCTTCATCGATTTCCACATCGAAGAGGAAGAGAACGTCTATCCTATGGTCCCGGCGGGGCAGGCGATAAATAAGATGCTCGGTGG
>JAQTPE010000084.1 GCA_028748925.1 Candidatus Omnitrophota bacterium | reverse complement strand
ATAATAATAACGTTCTCTTGTATGTGGGCCATGCATCTTACGATTAATTTTATGACGCTCTTCGGGCTTGCCCTCGGAGTAGGAATGCTCGTAGATAATTCTATAGTTGTCTTTGAGAATATACTGCACAAGAATGAACAGGGGATGATTGGACTGCAGGCCGCTATCAAGGGGGCGGAGGAGGTTTGGATAGCCATATGGGCCTCTACGCTCACAACGGTTATAGTCTTCCTGCCCATGATCTTTGTGGGGCAGGAGATAAAGCTGCTCTATGGCGGTGTGGCGTGGACCGTTACATTCTCGCTGGTAATTTCTCTATTCGTCGCCATAACAGTAGTGCCGCTCATGGCTTCCCGTTTAAAGTTTTCGATAAAAGATATACCGAAGGGGTATGGTAAGGCTGTCACCGAAGGGTTTATGCGCAAGATATATGTGCTTCAGAGAAGAGGCGTGATATATTTTATACGCAACCGCCGCCGTCTCTTTGCGTTCGCGTTTGTCGTTTTATTGATATCTATCTTCTTATTTATGAAATTGGGCAAGGAATTTTTAGGCACCACGGAACAAAACAAATTTACCATATTCATTGAGATGCCCACAGGCGCCAAGCTTGAAGTTACGGACTCGGTAGTCAAGAGAGTGGAAGCTCTCGTCAAAGAGATCCCTGAGGTAAAGACATTTTCATCAAGGGTGGAACCGTGGTCGAGTAAGGTTTACGTGGAACTCGTCGGCCTGACGCACAGGAAGAGATCTGTGGCGGAGGTTATAGATAGTATTCGGCCCAAAGTCGAAAAGATACGCCCGGCTTTTATATACTTTGAGGAAGAGCAGGAGGTCGGGACGAAAGAGATCATACTGGAGTTGTTCGGTTATGATTATGGGATCCTTAGGGAAATAGCTATATCGATAGCGTCGAGGCTCGGAACTATAAAAGGTTTTACCGACACGAAGATAAGGATGAGAGAAGGGCGTCCGGAGCTTGGGCTTAAAGTGGACAGACATAAAGCGAGTACGTTCGATATGAGCGTTTCGGATGTGGCAGACATGGTCCATGCGCAGATGAGGGGATTAAGGGCGACCCTCTTCCATACTGAGGCGAGCGAAGTCGAAACGATAGCACGTATTGATGAGAAATATAGAAAGACATTCAAAGATATGCGTAAACTTGTGCTTACAAACCAGAAAGATGATAGTATCTACCTGGAGCAGGTCACTGACTTTAAATACGGATTGGGCCCCAGCGAGATATGGCGTAAAAATAAGACGAGGATGATACAGGTTAGCGCTAATATAGGAAAGACGGCGCTCAGCAAAGCGGCGGAATTGACAAAACAGGCCCTTGGTGATCTGAAACTGCCCGAAGGGTACTATTTCAGACTGGGCGGCAACTATCCTACTATGATAGCTACGCAGAATCAGGTCTGGCCTACACTGATCTTGGTTATAGTACTGATATATCTTGTGCTGGCCTCGCTCTTTGAGTCTTATGCTCAGCCGCTGATAATAATGTTGTCTGTGCCGCTCGCGGTTATAGGCGTTGTCATAGCTTTGTATGCCTCCGGCAAATCGGTCGGGATGGGAGTATTCGTCGGGCTTATGATGTTGGGAGGCATAGTAGTGAATAATGCGATTCTTCTAATAGACCATGCAAATCAACTGAGAAAAAAGAATATAAAATATCTTAAGGCTATAGTAATGGCTTCCAGAGACAGGCTTAGGCCCATACTCATGACGACCATAACGACTCTTCTGGGATTACTGCCTATGGCGATCAGCACTGAAGAAGGCTCTAATTTATGGAGCCCTTTAGCCATTACCGTAATGGGTGGCCTCATATCTTCTATGGTACTCACTCTTTTGATAGTCCCCAGCGCATACGTAGTATCGGAGGATTTTAAAGGCTGGGTGAAAAAACGATATAGCAGATACACCTGCGATGATAAATTCCTATAATATTTGTTAACAATCCGATTAATTCTAATAATGTTAAGATTCAAAAAAGTTTAATTTTCTTTCTTGCAATCGACTATCTATAAGGTATACTATTATTGGGTAGATTGTGGGTGGATTTTTTTTGGAGATGTTTATAAAATGTTTAAATAAGTTTCATAAAAAGTTTTAAAAAGACTATGATAGAATATCAGATAAACCCAACTAAGAGATTAATCCTTAAGGCCGTCGCCATATTATTAACCGTGACGTTCATGTGGTATGACATATCCTGGGCGGCCGATCTGTTTTATAATAATATAACACCTATAGGACATACGGTTTCAGCCATCCTCGATAAAGATGCAGAGCGTCCCAGGGAAGTGACCAATTACGATAAACTGTCATATGATTCAAAGGAATCGATTGCCAGGAAGTTACTGCCTACCGGACAGGATGCTGAACAATCCAACAAATTTGCTCCCGGATATATTCAGGAGCAGCAGAATAAGCATGAGAACATAATCCGCCAGAAGCAGGATACTCAGGATATGCTCATGTCTCTCGATGACAGGTTAAAGAGAAAATTGAACAAGGCAGATGAGTCGCTCGACCTTAAGAAGAAGCGTGGCGGAGGAGGTGGTGGCGGCGGTAGAAGTAAATATACGCTTGAGAATCCCGATGATATACTAAATCCGCATGAAGTGACCATCCCGGATAATCCGCAGACATGGAATCAGGTATCCAAGTATGATATCACCATGATGAATATAGATCAGCTGATGGCTAACACGAAAAAGAAAGAAGATGACAATGGTGTATCATACTGGATAGGTTTTGGGAGCGCCGACATCCCCGATGCGGAGAGACTCATCATGAAAGTCATTTATGACGGCGTTGGAGATAACAGAACCATCAAGACAATCTATATAGGCTATAGGGAAATTTCCGATGGAAATTATGAAGCAAAATACCGGATAGACTACAGCTGTTCCGGCAAGGATATCACCGAAACGCGCAAATATGATATTTCCGGAGATGGTGAGTATCTGGTTGAGAAGAATACATACGAAGGCACCGGAGATAACAACCGCATCAAGAAGACAGTCTCTTATGATCAATTCGGCAACGTCGTAAGCAGGCGCGATTTCAAATATGTGGATGACGCCTTGAAAGAAGCTCTTCTGTACGATACCGATTCGGAGATCGAAGGGGAAGGCGCGCTTATCCAGCGTACCGTATTTGTCGGAGCGAAGAGTAAAGAGATAGCGGATTATACCCAAAATTACTACACGGACAAAGAGACCGGCGAACAATATACGACAGATACCACAGTCTATTATTACAAAGACGGCAAACGCGCCGGCCAGACCTCAGGGCAGGAATACAGATATTCGAAATCCAAACAGATCACTTACAGAGGCGATCCAGATACGAATGGCGACGGTGTGCTATCGGACGAAGAGCTGTCCAGTGCCAGGAAAGTTTCGATGCTCGTTTATGATGACACGCATCGTCTTGCGAACGAAGAAGTTGCCGACTATATGGTGGTCTATGGCAAGGACGGAGAAGTGACGAGCACCACCTTCTATTTCTATCTGAATGGTTCCAGGGCCTCAGGAGCTAATTATCGGGAGTGTATGGCAAGCGCGGCTTCTTACTATGGGAATCTCGATAAAGACGGCGATGGTAAGATAAGCGATGAGGAACTTGCTGCCGGAAAAAAATCCTCAGAGACATTCTATGATTACAGATATCGCCTGAAGGGCGAGGAGATCCAGGATTATACGGTTAATTATCTTTCAGACGGCGCCACTGTAACCGATACAACCGTATATATTTACGAAGGCGGTAAAAGGGCGAAAGACTCAACGAGTGAAAACAGGATGCAGGAGACCATGACATATTGGGGCGACGCCATGGACTCCGACGGCAAGATAAAATCCGACGCCAAACTAAAGTCCAGGACTTTTTATCAATTCACGATCTCTACGAAACGCGGCGAGGAAGTGGCGGATATAACGTTGAACTATTACAGCGACGGAACCACCGTAAAAGATACGACGGTCTATTTTTACACGGGGAATAAAAGGGCTGTTGACGCCACAAATAGGACCGGCCTGGAGAGAACCGCAACCTTCTGGGGAGACGCTTTGGAGGGGATCAAGCTGCTCAATACGGGCGGAGACTATGATATCAACGCCATAATAGAATTTATCGAAATGAGGTTCGGCATATCCGCGGACGGTAGCGCTGAAGAGCTTAAGAATGCGCTTCTCGGCCTGATAGCGCGCCAGGACCCGGACCTCATCGCGGCCATCTTGAGCTTTGTTATCGATATGGATCCTTCTTCGGTGAAGGAGATAGGCGATATTCTTAACGTTATTTTAACGCTGATGGGCGGCAATACCGCGATTATACTCTTATTATCTTTGCTTGATACTAGCGATGCCGGTTCGGTTACGGAAATGATTGAACTGATGCTGGCCCAGGCCGGCATGGATGCCGATTCGATAGCGCTTTCAAATCTGACACTTTCTTTGAAGGGCGCTGATTTCAATTCTATCGGCGAATTCCTCGACACTTTAACTGTGTCGGCGGAAACGAACGGTCTCAAGTCCAATTTATTGGCATTATTCGGTAAGATAGCGCTTGAGAGAACCGGTTCGCTCTCCGACCTGATCTCAAAATTAAAGAACATGACAGCCGATGGAGATCTTCTGACGCTTTTGAACGGGAGTTATTTATCGCTCGAAGAACTTTTGACCGCAACGTCGGGCGGCCTATCCGATAAACTGCTGGTTTTATTGAGGTCAATGATCGGGGAGATGTCATATTACATCAAGTCGCTGCTTAATACCATAGGCGATATAGCCGATGCTAAAAGCATGACAGGCCTTTCCGGTTTATTAGAGACGATAAAGAGCGAAGTTCTTACCGACCCGAACAAATATACCGATTTAAACGATTTTATTGATGACTTGATCCTAAGAAGTGCCGCCGAGAGTTCCACGATTTCGGACGATCTTATGAACGTCTTCCTGGAAATTGGGATCAATTCAAAAGGCACAAGCGCCGACCTGCTTAACTATTTGGCAACCGGGGCACCGTCAGCTGATCTGGCGGCGATAATTTCCGATGTGACGGGTGCAACATACGCGGACCAGAACGCGCTTATAAATGACATGATATCCAGAGCAAAGAGCGCCGGGTGTTTTGATGAACTCATGGGTATGTTAAAGACCGTAATTACCGGTCAACTTCAATACATCAACAGCCTTAGGAGCGAATTATTGGTTTTAATGGCCGGAGATAATGCCGCAGCCCGCAGTCTTATAACCGCTTTTCTGTCAGTCGATATTGACAGCTTCTCAAATCCAAATGATTTTCTGTATACCATCATATTTGTCTCCGGAGGGGATGGACTGACGGAGCTTAAGAACCTGCTTGCGGGGATGGGGGATATTTCGGGATATACCGCCATTTCTTTATTGACCGACCTTAAGGCTTATCCTGAGGCGAGCAACGAGGTGAAACTTCTTATAGATCAGCTGATCGGTCTTGTCAATGCCGGCGAGATATCGGATAGTGAATTGCTGGGAGTTCTTACGGACCTCAAGGGCGGTAATCCCTATGCTCTGATAAGCGCTCTGTTTGCGAAGATAAAATCCATCGACCCTGATGCCCTTGCGCCGCTTCTCAATGTCATTACGAACGGACAGGTGGGGTTGCTCAATCTTCTCTTAAGGGCCGATCTTTCGACGTTGACTCCCGAGAGTACGGCACGAGATCTATTGAATATATTGATGGCGGTCGATTATGATGGCGACGCTTATCCCGATCTCATAGAGATACTGATGGGAACCGACCCTGATGATTCAGGCAGTTTCCCCGCATCCTTAGTCTATAAATATGAGATAAAAACAGGCGCAAAATTAAAGAGCCAGACATTCTTTCATCTGGATATTCTTGGCGGCCAGCTCCCGCAATCGATAGCCGATTATACGGTCGATTATGACGGGAGCGGTGTAACCATAAAGAATACGACGTTCTATTATTACGAGAATCCGCTCGGAGGCCTTAGCGATGATGTGAGAGCGGGGAATGCCGATCGCGACCAAAGAAGAACGCGTTCTATAAGTTATAAAGATGACGCTCGAAG
The DNA here is from genome assembly GCA_028748925.1 of Candidatus Omnitrophota bacterium. Classification (GTDB taxonomy): domain Bacteria; phylum Omnitrophota; class Gorgyraeia; order 2-01-FULL-45-10; family 2-01-FULL-45-10; genus 2-01-FULL-45-10. Next base: position 735 of record JAQTPE010000084.1, on the reverse strand, counting down.
TTCGGTTATAGATTTTGACGGCGATGGTTATGGCGACCTGCAGGAGATTCAGGACGGAACAGATCCTTATGATCCTGAGAACCATCCGGATCCTGATATTATCCCTCCGAGCACAGATCACGGAGATGATGATGGAGATGGGCTTGGCGGAGCGCTTACGCCTTTAAGCGGAAACGTTGTCGGAGACGGCATAAAAGACGATGCGATCAGAAAATCGGAAACATTCTATGCATTCTTTACGGGCGGAGATCTGTATACACTGCCCGGTAATGAAGTCGCCGATTATACCTATAGTTATTCATCGGATGGGCAAGATGTCAGGGATACGTCTGTGTATATATATGAGGGCGGTAAAAGGGCGACCGATGATACGATAACCATCCGCTCGCGTAAGGAATGGGTGATCGGTTACAAAGGCGACGTCATGATTTCAGATGGCTCAGTCAGGTCAGATGCGCTTAAAAAGACGGAAACTAAGTACTTTTTTAACGTTCTTACCGCGGCGGGCGACGAGATAGCCGACTATACCAAGAACTATAACTCTACCGGCACATTGGTCACGACCACAACTTTCTACAAATATAACGGTCTTGACGCAACAGATCCTGCCGTAACCTCAGTTGACGCCATGAACGTCTCTGAAACCTATAAAGGCGACTGGTCGAGCATCTCCGATGCTTGGGACGCGCAAGCGCTGGTATCCAGGACATTCTATGATACGAGGCTTGGCAAGGG
>JAQTPE010000083.1 GCA_028748925.1 Candidatus Omnitrophota bacterium | reverse complement strand
AAAGGAATTCGGACGCGGCCATCGATAAGGAAGCCGCGATACCGGTAATAGCGCCGGCCGTCGCTACAACCCGGGCATTTGCCAGCGCAAAGGTAAATCCGGCAAGGGCACCGGTAAGCTCTACCAATGCGTCGTTTAAGCCCAGGACTACGGAACTTATATATTTCAGCCGGTCCTCATCTATCATCTCCAGGAGCTCATGTTCATGCGCATCCTCTTCTTTGATTATCTGGGCGGCTTCAATAACGGTTGATGCCATCTTCGCGTACGCTTCCTGCGCCCTCTCCTCGCCGTTTTCCATAAGTTTCAAGCCGAATGTGAGGCCCAGGACCCGCGCTATCATGAAATATTTCCATATCTTAAAACGATCGGGGGCGACATCTTCCCGCGTATATTTTTTCAGGATATCGTAATGCTTGAGTTCATCGGAGGCGACATCCTTTAAGATATCTCTATTCTTCGCGTTCTTTTCGATAGAGGCGAGCTTCAAGTAGATGAAATACTCGGTTATCTCATTCTTCTGAAAAGATAATACTTCCCTCTTAACTTCATTGTCCATAGCAATCCCCGGATTACAACAATATAAGGCTTGCGGCCATTATCGCCATACCTATTATTACGCCAAAGATAGATACGTGATAACCTTCACTTTCGCAGGATAAGGGAAGCAGTTCGTCGAAACTGATGAAGACCATGATCCCCGCTACAAACGCAAGCGCAAAAGACAGCACCGCGGGATTCAGAAACGGCATTAACACCAATATTGCCACAACCGCTCCCGCAGGCTCCGCAAAACCCGATAAAAATGAATACCAGAATGCCTTCTTCCTGCTTTTTGTAGCGTAGAAGATCGGCATAGCGACGGCAATACCTTCCGGAATATTATGCAGGGCTATCGCGATGGCTAAAGCAACTCCTAACTTAATATCCACGAGAGCGCTCATAAAGACCGCCAGGCCTTCCGGAAAATTATGTATCCCTATACCTATGGCGGTAAAGATACCTGCGGCCATCATCTTTTGCTTATTGTCATCCATTTTTATCTTTTCCGCTATGTATTCATGCGGAACAAAAAAGTCTATGAGCATCATCAGAATAATGCCTTCGAAAAACGCGAGATTAGCTTTAAAGGCGCCGATAGTGTTTATAGATGAGGGTAAAAGCTCGACAAAAGAGACATATATCATTACCCCTCCGGACAATCCCAGGAAGAACTGGAGATAACTTCTCTTGAAATCCCGGATAAAAAAAGTAATGAGCGAGCCCACTACCGTAAAGATACCAGCTAAAAAACATAATAATAAAGGAAGCCAAATTTTTGTATTATCCATATCTTATCCTAAATAACAAACTATGAGGCCGGATCCGGTCGAAACTATCAGCAAAGATCGCACACATAGTAATCCTTGTCGATAAAACAGCTATATTATACAAAATGTTTGCCGTTAAGGCAAAGCTATTACACATATTAATAATTAGCTATTCGGCGATAGCCGGATTCTTAGGCATTGACCGAGAGACGGCGAAAAAAGCCTGTCTTTGCTAAAATCTATACCTCAACTCCCCATACCCATAATGCCCATAATAATCTTCCTTGATCTCGAGATCATAGCTTAAGGAGAGCGTAATGTTATTTACGGTTTCAACGGTAAGTTTCAATCCGAAATCATAGCTTGATTGGGCCGGAATAAACCCCTTTGTGCCGAATGAGCCGCCTCCGCCGGTGAATGTAGACGTCGTCTGCTGCGCATCGCCCACCCAATCATAGAACCACTTGAATTTGAACTCAGGCGTGACTTTGGTATCTATCTTCTTAAGCTCGAGAGGATATCCTATCTTCATGCCGAGGCCTGTCTGCGCTATATCGTAATCCTGCGGATCAACTTTCAGGTTTGCGGCGCCCGCGCCTGATTCTGTGTAGCCATTAAGCCGCAGGTGTGAATAAAGGAATGATGCGATCGGCGTCAGCTCAATACCTTTGCCGGTGAATTTATATCCCCCCTGAATATATCCTGAATACTGCTGGCCGTTATAATCGCCTTTTGCCGTCCTATTGAGCAACCCAAATGCGACCTGGCGCTGCGCATTATAGCTATTGTATGCAAATGAAACGGCTGTATCTATAAAATATACGCCCTTGGCGTAACTTGTGTAAAGCGTGCCCTGGTAGCTGTCGATATCGGTCTTGTTAGAAAAATCCTTTGTCCTGACAAAATCCTGGGCAAATCCGCCGGACAATCCTACCCTAAAATTATCAAGCGCCGGAATGTCAAAACCTAATGCTGTCCCCCAGATGCTGGCGTCATAACCGTTGGAGAATGACATCTCATCCTGATGAATATAGCTGCCGAAGCCGCTCGTCCAGACATCAACCCCTTTAAGCATGCTGCCCATAACGTTCTTAAACCCATCCAGATGCGCGAGCACGGTTGATACAAATTGCTGCTGCGTCGTTCCGCTAACCTGCGGCGCGCTATTGTCTACATTCGGAGAAAGCGAATTAAGCGCGCTATTGATCTGGCCGCCGGAAGTCAGCGAATCGAGACTGCCCAAGACCGTTACCATGTCTCCAGTAGCTGAATTATTCATTGCAAGCGTATTAAGTACTGAGCCGGCCGCATCCGCATTCGAGCTTGAAGCGAAACTATTGTAGTAATTTACGCGCTTTGCGGTCAGCACAAGATTATTCGAACTTATGGCGCCTGAGACTGAAAATACAGGGCTTGCCGAGTTGATAGTGCCGGGCACAGCCGATATGCTGCCTGCACTGGCAGTCATCACTGTCATGCTCGTATTATTAGGGATATACCCGCCCGGCGTAAGCGTAACTGTGGTGTTCGCATTCGCCGTAGTGCCTGTGGTATTAAGCACTCCGTAATCTGTAGCTGAATTGGCTCCAACAGTAAAACTTGATAAAGCACCACCTGTAACTGTCAGACTGGTGTTTTCTATGTCAAACGTCGCTAAAGACGCGGCATTTAAAGTTATAGGTCCAGAAATAGTCCCGCGATTGGTTATAGAGACTGCCCCGGTACTGTTGGAACAGTCAATGGCTGTTTGGTCGCCGATATACCCGCCGGCGCGATTTATTATGACCATATCGCCGTGCCAGACCTGAATAGCGATACCGGTACCTAAAGGACCTCCCCTGATAGTTCCTGAATTGTCTACTTTATTTACACCGACCGTGATCGGATCACCCCAAGTTGTGCTGGTATCACCGTCAAAGAAGATACCGATATTATTGGTACCATCAACATAATCCTTGAGGCTAGTGCCGTCGCTTGTTACGGTGCAGCCGCTATCGACCGTGACCGTATAGTTTAGCGACCAGACAAGTATGCCTTCTTTGCCTGAAACATTTCCCGCAGGGCCGATTACATTTATCTGGTTAGGAGAAGACGCGTCACGGCTTACATTATACTGGTAACTGTGGCCGGCCCAAACGGTGTTGCATTGGCCTGTTATATTAAAGTTCGCGTAACCATTACCGTACTGTCCAGTGCTGGGATTCATAGCATAGATATAAGATGGCGTAGCGTAGATGCCATAAATGTTGACTGCTGAGTCTTTCAGGATGACGAATTCGCTCAATCCCTGTATTTGAGCAAGATTCTCGGGAGGGCTTTGACCCTTTCCCCAGTAATATGTGTATCCAAGCTGTGTCCAGGGAAACTGGTTTTTTTCCCCAGGCGCTGAATCAGTCTGCTGATTCGTATAAAAAGTCTGAAAGCTAGTCCATGTAGCGTCTGATATAGTGCTTGGCTTCGAGGGGAAGGGTTTACCGGAACCATAGTCTCCAGAGTTATAAGTTGTTATGTCAGGATTTCTGGTTGGCCGCAGCAATTTATCGTTTAGAGTCTTACCTGAGTCTGTAGTTACCGCATATTCTACTATAGCATCATGGGAACCGTCGGTATTCATGCCAACACTGCGTTCAATGAACTTAATAAGATCTGCGTTTGTCGCACCGACACCATATGTATTATAAAAATTGGTAAACTCATTACCTGTAGTTACCCAGGCAGCGGTTGGTACGATCTTATAGTTAGCTTGACCTACATAATTATTCGTATAATAACTGCTGTAAGTTGCCGTCCTTACAATAATATTTCCTCCGGTATCGTATTGAAGGCCATATTGGTTATTGCCGGGATTAGGGGTGAGAGGAATAGTAACAAGATTACTTGCAAGCCAGTTACCTGGACTCGCTGCATTATCGTAAGCGTTTTTACACGCCTGATCATAGGTTTCAGTAGCTGAAAATACAGGGGAAGGCAACGCGAGACAAAACGCCAAGAAAACTAAGCCAATCGCATAAAATCGTATATTTGGCTGCAAATCACTTATCTTTCACAAACTTGTTATCCAGACAAAAAGGGGTGTAGACACTGTTTGGGGATACTTTTAGCTCGTCCCAGATCACATAGATCCCGTTAAGCTTTGGATGCTTTTTAAATTTCCTTATTCTGGTATGTACATCCATTGCTGTACAAATTAGCACTATCGTCATTCCCGCCCCCGTTTTCGCAGGGGTAAACTCCAGCGGGAATGACAAAAGGCGGTTCGAACGAATTCGAGTACGCACCGCCATGTTTTATAAGCGCCTCGAAATAGGACTCGATAATACTGGCGGACCCGGTACGTACCAATTCGAACCGCGTCCGAGATCACTGCCAATATAGTAATTCCTGTCAATAAACTAGTAACATTATACAAGGTTTTTGCCGTCAAGGCAAAACAATTGCATATGCTAGGAATGAGCTATGAAGCGATAGGCAGATCTTTAAATATCGGCCAAGAAACAGCGAGGAGGGCATGTCATTACGAAGAATGAGCCCCTGTCGTTTTTGTCGTTTTTCGAAGTTTAATTTTTACATAACCTATTGATAACAAATACTTTACAATAAAGTTGCTTAAATGGTCCGACACCTCGGGCTGTATCTTTTCTATGTTTTTCGTTTTCTGAAATAGCATTGTTTATCTGCTCGTCTGTTATTTTTCTTATTTCCTTTTCAAGATATGGATGATAATAGAGGGTCATGGAATAGTAATCCACAATACTTCTTCTTTGATCTGGAGTGAGTCTACTACATAACATCCACCTTTTTCCGAAAGCTCTACGCTCCCTGGAATCTGGTATTGAAGACGTGGGAGGATGCTGCAAATCGTATTTTCCTTGATCTATACTTAAATATCCCACTTTCTCCAAAATCATAATCTTATCAATGTTAATCTTGTGCAGCTGAGAAGATATCTGTAACTGTTCTTGTGTAGACAAGCTTTCAGATTCTAATAACTTTGATAATTTTTTGAATAGTTTGTTCTCGAGATCTACAACTTCTCCCAAGGTCTCTTTTTGAAAATCACGCCCTACTTTCAGTGCATTATCTTTCTTTATTTTTTTAATGTAGCGCTGAATTGATCTTATGTTTATTTTGAGAAGCTTGGCTATCTCTATGCTATCATATTCATTATCATTTAAAACTTTAGTATACCCTTCTTTCGTTGCCACATCTAAGGCTTTAGGATTAATGATCCCTTCCTGCAACTCTCGAACTAATTCTGACGCCGATACCGCTATTTTCCTTTCTTTGCTTTCCATAAATTTCTCCTTTTTTGTGAAACTGGTTTTAAAACAAAAAGGCCGCGCCCGACGATCAATCTTTCGACCGTCATGCGTGGCCATTGTTTGGCTACACGATCGTTATTTTGAGTGGCTTACGCCTCTACAATAACTCTACCAAAAGTATACATGATTTCCCAAAAAAAACAAGTTTACAAATGTATAGTCGCTTAATAGTGGCCATTTGACTGCTTTACGGAACAATATTTTGTGGGCTGCTTACAATTTCCTTAGCTCTGGCATATAATTCCTGCATGCTTAATTGGTCATTTCCTGGCTCCTGTGATATCTTATACATTTCGGGTAAATATTTTTTATAATCCTGATGTTTCTTTACTAATTCCTCCATCTGCGTTTTAATATCCTGATCTACGAACCATTCCTCGTCCGGATCCTCAACTTCTCTGACTCTCGGCCTCCAAAGTAACCACTTACCATTTATCTGCCGGACATCCCAATATCCCTCGAAATACTTATAAACAATCTCATTATCAACCAGGTCCTTGGTAGATAATTTTATATTTATTCGGTTAGCTATTTTTTTATCGGGCCTTATATAAACGATGGTCGTGTCAAGAAGCGGCCGGTAGCCATATGACCATTGCTCAAAGCTGTACCCCATGACAAAATTGTCGGACAGGAGCTCAAAGGCTTTTTCCAGTCTCCGGATCTTAAGATAGTTGTAGAAAGCCCTTACCGCTTCGAGCGAGTTCTTATTGGGCTGGAAGACGGTCTTTTTTACATCTTTGAGCGGGTCTTTAGAGGCAGACATCTGGCGGCATTTCTCTCTAATGGAATCCGAGGTAATCGCTGTGCCCAACCCTCCTAATAACAATCCCGCGGTATTAATACCGACTACATCTCCGGAAATATTCACCATCGGACCACCGCTTATCCCGGAAACAAATGTCATGTCTGTATTAAGATAGAGCACATCGTTTTTTTTATCCTTAATGAATCGCGAGAATGATCCTCGAGTAACAGATGCTTCACCGGGAAGGCTTCCCCCGAGCGGATATCCTATGGAGAAGACCTCCTCTGCCGGGCTTATTAAATCAAGACGCGCGAGCTTTAGTACCGGCAAGTCTTTACTAATTTTAATAACTGCGAGATCTGCGTCCTTATCTGCCATAATAACCTGTCCTGTTTCAAAAGTACTATCCGGCAACACGATCTTTGGGCTCGGCTCAGATTCAATCACATGAAAATT
>JAQTPE010000082.1 GCA_028748925.1 Candidatus Omnitrophota bacterium | reverse complement strand
CCGGCCAACGCCGCCGCTACCGGCTATGCCAGAGGTTTTCCTTATGTTGATTACACTCAGAAAATATTCGCGGACACATTCAGTTTCGGAACGCTCGATTTCTCGGAGTTCACCGCCGTTCTCGAGTTGTTAAAGCAGAGAGCCCAGACCAACGTTGTGTCGAACCCTCGCATAGCCACTATGGATAATAGCGAGGCGAATATTCTTGTGGGCCAGACGCTCAATATGCCCAAATACGAGAGGAACTCTACGACCGGCAAGATCGAGATAACCGGTTACGAAGCTAAAGATCTCGGCATAAAGCTGAAAGTGATCCCTCATATTAACGATAAGGACGAGATAGTAGTGGATATCGTCCCCGAGATCAGCGACCTGCTTAAATACGATACGATCGACGCCGCCAACGGTATAGTAGCGCCGGTATTCACTTCAAGACAGGCAAAGACGAAAGTGATGATCAAAGACGGCGACACCATATTTATCGGAGGGCTTATAAAAGAGAATATCGTTGATGGAAAGAATACGCTTCCGATAATAGGGGATGTGCTGGAAAACGTACCTTTTGTGGGACTGCTCTTTAATAAGAAAGAGAAGATAAAACAGAAGGTAGAACTTATATTCTTCGTGACCGTCAAGATCATGAAGAAGGGTAAACAGCTATCGGATATTCCTCTTCCCGATAAAGCATACGAGCCCAATTATGAATTGAGTCAGGAAGAATGGCAGAAGACGGTTAAGAAGAGAAAGATCAAGTAAGTTGATAGTTAATAGTTGAGAGTTGATAGTTTGAAGTTAGCGGTTAATTCATGAAGATAGAGGCCAGGTTTTCTAAGACCGGTGATATGAGATTCATATCTCATCTCGATCTTATGAGACTCTTTCAGAGAGCTTTGCGTAGAGCGGATCTGCCCGTTACCATAACTCAGGGTTTCAGTCCGCACTTAAAGATAAGTATTAAGAGGGCGTTAAAGTTAGGCGCGGAAAGCCTGGACGAGGAGCTGACCGTTCATATGTCGAAGGCCGTTGCGCCGGCTCTATTTACTGAATTGTTGAATAAAAATTTGCCGGAAGGCGTGAAGATCGCCAAATGCGAAGAGATAGGATAGATCATGTCAAGAGAGATATATATTAATGTAGAGCAGCATGAAAAACGCGTAACTGTTTTGGACAACAAAAGAATAGAGGAGTTCTATATAGAGCGGGCCGATACCGTAAACCTGGTAGGAAATGTCTATAAGGGTAAGGTCGAATCGGTGTTGCCTGGGATAGAAGCGGCTTTTGTAAATATAGGCCTGGAGAAGAACGGTTTTCTATATGTTACGGATGTTGAGAGAGACGCTTCGGACTTCGATCGTCTTTTAGGCGAAGAGAGCCCTGAGCAGCAACAGGAGAAGAAAGAGCCTCAGAAGAAGAGATCCATAGCCGCTATGTTGAAAAAGGGAGATGAGGTTCTGGTGCAGGTCGTAAAAGAACCGATCAGCACCAAGGGCGCCAGGCTTACGGCCCACATATCCATACCGGGCAGATTTCTCGTACTTATGCCGTTCGATAACCGTATAGGGTTGTCGAAGAGGATAGAGGATCATAAGGAGCGTGACAGGATACGCAAGATTATAGAGGATCTCAGGCTCCCTAAAGACATAGGGTTCATAGTGAGGACCGCCGCTATCGGAGCGAGCCAAAAAGATTTTTTCCGCGAGACCCGCTATCTGATAAGATTATGGCAGCATATAAAATATAAGGCCAAAAAGACGAAACCGCCTCAATTGATCCATCAGGAGTATGATCTCATACTTAGAACAGCCCGCGATAATTTCACTGAAACCACCGCAAAGCTCGAAGTGGATTCGAAGAATGATTACAAGAGGATATCGAAATTTTTGAGGATGACCTCTCCGCAGTTAAGGAGCAGGTTAAAGCTTTATACCGATAGAATGCCGATATTCGAAAAATATGACGTGGAGAGGCAGATAGATAAAGTATATAACAGGATAATCCAGCTAAAGAGCGGCGGATATCTGGTATTTGACGAAACCGAGAGCCTGGTGGCTATCGACGTAAACTCCGGTAAATCGGTCGGACACAAGAGCCTGGAGGAGACCGCCTTTAGGACTAACCTGGAGGCCGCCGAAGAGATCCCGCGCCAGCTAAGGCTTCGCGACATAGGCGGCATCATAATCATAGATTTTATAGATATGGAATTCGGCGGCCACAGGAAAGCAATAGTCAAGACTCTTGAAAAAGCGATTGAGAACGATAAGGCCAAGACGAAGATACTGAATATATCGAGCATAGGCCTTGTGGAGATGACGCGGCAGAGAGTGAGGCGTAGTATCGAAGCCAAGAGCCACCAGAGGTGTCCTTATTGCGGCGGCAGAGGCACGATAAAGTCGCCGTCTACCGTATCGACCAAACTCGCGCGCCAGCTTACGCGTACATTATCGGTGACTAGGGCCAGGGAGGTATTCGTAACGCTGAATCCCGAAGTCGCTTCATATGTAGTCGCGCCGGAGAGGAACATGATAAAACAGCTTGAGAGGCGTTTCAGAAAATACATCCGTGTGATCGAAGACCCTAATCAGCATATGGAAGAGATTAAAATAGACGAAAAGAGATAGGGGCCGGCTGTATGAATATGAGCCTGAGATCCAGTCGGGGATTCAGCCTTGCGGAGGCCATAGTCAGCGTTTCTGTGCTTGGGATAATCTGGCTGGCCGCCGTAGACGCTATGATCGTCGGTGAATACAGCGCTTCCTGCGCCAGACATAGGGTGCAGGCCGCGTATATAGCGCAGCAGGCGATTGAAAATCTGCGTAAGATACCTTATGGCGCTATGGCGTCTAGCGGTCCCACGGCGGTCGTTATAGATAGCAGAGGCACGCCCGATAATAATAACGATAACTTTAACGGCATACAGACAATAACCGTAGACGCCGAAGCGTCCGGCACTTATTACAAGAGAGTAGCGGTTAATATACGCTGGAACGAAATGTTCTTTGGCAGGGTCAGGCAGGTAAGCGAATATTGTATTACGTATATAGCCAATGAGCCTCAGATAAATTAATATGAGAAATTTAATGACAAGAAAGAGCGCTTATACCATAACGGAGTTTCTTTCGGCAAGCGTCATAATAGTCCTGCTCTTTGCCTCCGCGCTCGGCGCTTATATTATGGTAAAAGGTATATCATTCAATAGTATAGCCGGCTGCAATCTTCAAAGAGACGTCGATATTCTGCTCGCAACTATAATTAAAGGTCCTGTGGAGCAGGGAGGGAAAGCGTTCGGACTGCGATCCTCTTTCGCCGTTTCCGCTGCTACACCTCCTCCCGTTACTCCTCTCCCTGCCTGGCCCGGACAGAGTACGATATACTTCACGGATAAGGATGATAATGTCAGGAGATATTTTTTGAATAATAATACAGTGATTTATGACAGCCCTACGCAGAATCCCAATCAGCGTATAATCTATACAGCTCCCGGTAACTCAACCATTATAATGCGTTTTTCGGCCGCTTCCGCGGATCAGCAGGTGGTCAATGTGTATATTTCTGTGATTCAGCAGAATGCCAACAGGGCCTCAGCCGCAGGATCCATTATAACAAACGTGAATTTACGGAATATGCCCAAATGAAGGCGGATATGAAGATAAAAAAAGGATTCGCTCTTATATTTACGCTGATGATAGCGTCTCTTATAATAGCGATAATAGTCAGCATTACCGCGATATCCTCCGGCGATTTGTCGCTTGCAAAAAGAACTACCGATACCATGCGCGCCTATTATCTGGCTGAAGCGGGATTAGCGAGAAAATTTGCGGAACTGCGCGCTGATACCGCAGGTCATGCGTCGGATATTAACAACGCCGTGGTAAATTTTCCAACAGGAAATTCAGGAAGCTTCAGCGTAGACGTAGAACAAGTCGGCGCGGGCGTATTTCCCACATTTACCCTGACTTCCACAGGGATCTATCCCGTCACCAACGGTGTAAGTAAAACTTTGCGATTAACCGTACGCCAGATCACAATAGCCAGATACATATATCTTACCAATTTAGAAACGCGTAGCGGTTCGAATATCTGGTTTATAGGCGGCGATATTGTCAGGGGTCCCATGCACACCAATGGCCAGATCAATATATATGATGATCCTGTGTTCGAAGGCCCCGTCAGCAGCGTGAGCGATTCCATAAATTACTATCATGGGCCGCCGCCGCTCGATAATCCCGATTTCCAGAGCACGTTAACGTTGGGCGCCCCCCGAATACAGTTGCCTGTGAGCACCGACATAATAGCCAGCATAAAAACCGCGGCGCAGCAAACGGGAGGATCTTATTTTATCGGCAATACGACCGTGACGCTTATGTCGAATGGCACAGTGAACATAACCAATGACGGCCGATATCTGACCGGTGTTACCAATGCCGGCCAATATTGGGTTAACCATAATATACCGCTGCCGGCCAACGGAGCGCTCTTTGTTAATAATGGAAATGTGGATATGTCCGGGATATTGGCGGGCCAGCTGACGGTAGCTACAAACAGCAACATCTATATAGTGAATAATATATTATATAATAACGACCCCAGAACCGATCCAAACAGCACCGACATGCTGGGGCTCGTTTCGCAAAATAACGTGATCGTAGATTCCGCGGCGCCATATAATCTGGAGATCGACGCTTATATCCTCGCGCTGAACACTTCATTCTATCTGGAGAACTATACATATGGACTTAAAGGTACATTAACCCTGTATGGAGGTATCACTCAGGTTGAAAGAGGGGCTGTGGGAACATTCAATATCAATACAGGCCTGAGATCAAGCGGTTACAAAAAAGATTATAATTACGACGAACGTTTTAAAGATGTCGCACCCGCGTATTTTCCGCCGGCAAAAGACGTGAATGGCAGAATAATGTATTTAAAAATATTTTGGCAGGAGCTCTAATGAGCGTTAAAAAGATCATAATGATCATTCTTATCGCGGTTCTGTTATTTACGGTGGCGCTCTTGATAGCCATAAATATTAACCTTTTCAGAGAGATCTCCCGCGTCTCTTCGGAATCGAAAGAGATGCCCCGTGTGGTTCAGGAGATGCCCGAGTTGAACTATGCTATACCGTCTAACTCGATAACGAGCGGTCAAATAGATGCGGACACCGTTACCGGGGTTATGGAAAGACGGAAGGCCCTGATAGAACAGGAGTTGGAAGCGGCGCGCGCCAGGAGCATAAGAAGGGCGGAGGCATTTATGCTTCAGAAGGAATTGGAGGCCTCGCTGATGCATGCCGGGGCTCAGGAGGCTAAAGCTATCCCGTCAAAAAAAGATATCGAATTGCCATCCGCAGAAGATACTAAAGATATGGAATCGAGAGGCATAATCTCCTTTTAATGCGTTTTCCGCGATAAAAAAGCATGCTTGACGTAAAGCGGGTAGTATGATATACTCTACCGTTCAAAGTAACTATATGGAGGTAAGAGATGTACGCGGTAATTGAAACGGGCAGTAAACAATATAAGGTGGCAAAGGACGATATAATCCTGGTCGAAAGGCTTGAGGCTAAAGACGGTAAGACTTTAAGCCTGCGCGACGTTCTTCTCATAAAGGAAGGCAACTCGGTCCATGTAGGATCGCCGTATCTTAAAGGCGCCCGGGTTACATGTGAAGTGTTGGCGGAAGTGCGCGGCGATAAGCTGATAGCTTATAAGTATAAAAAGCGAAAGAGCGAGAAGAAGAAGATCGGCCACAGGCAGAACCTGTTGAAATTGAAAATAAAATCTATCGAACTGAAAGAAGGATAATACCATGGCACATGTAGTTAACGGCCGCGACGGCCAACCGAAGAAGCTCGGAGTGAAGAGATACGAAGGCCAGTCCATTAAGACCGGCGGGATAATATTGAAACAGCGTGGCATGAGCTTCAAGGCTGGCGTGAATGTAGGCGTAGGCAAGGATCACACATTATTCGCCCTTGCCGACGGCAAAGTTAAATTCGATCCAAGACGGATCGTGAGCGTCATATCCAAGAATTAATATCACAATCGGAAACTAGACAGTGTTTGTAGACCAGGCCAAAATCTATCTCAAGGCCGGCGCCGGCGGCAATGGCTGCCATAGTATATTTCATGACAGGTATCACAAATATGGCCAGCCTGACGGCGGAGAAGGCGGCAAAGGCGCCGATGTTGTATTCTTAGCCGACGATAATATACAGACGCTCCTCGATTTTCAATACCGCCAGCATTTCGAAGCCGACTCAGGCACTCACGGAAGTTCCAATCATAAAAAAGGAAGATATGGCAAGGATCTTTATATAAAGGTCCCTCCCGGTACTATCATAAAGGATGAGGCGACGGGCCTCGTATTAAGGGAGCTAATAAAGACCGGCGATTCGGTTGTGATTGCCACCGGTGGCGCCGGCGGCAGGGGGAACTCAAGGAACCGTCCGGCCACCGGCGGCATGCCGGGAGAAGAGAAGAAGGTTCTCCTGGAGTTAAAGCTTATTGCCGATGTGGGTATAGTGGGCTATCCCAACGCCGGAAAATCTACCCTTATATCAAAGATATCGAGCGCCAAGCCCAAGATAGCGAACTATCCTTTTACGACGAAGGTGCCCGTCCTCGGCGTCGTTAAGATACACGGCGATGAGCATCTCGTCTTTGCCGAAGTGCCGGGCCTGATAGAAGGCGCGCATCTCGGCAGGGGCTTGGGCGACAGGTTCTTAAGACATGTCGAAAGGACCAAGACGCTGATACATCTGGTAGATATATCGGGTTTCGAAGGCAGGGATCCGTATAAAGATTACGTAAATTTGAATAAGGAGCTAAGACTCTACAGT
>JAQTPE010000081.1 GCA_028748925.1 Candidatus Omnitrophota bacterium | reverse complement strand
CAGAAGCGCAATATCCTGACGCTTGCAGGCGGTAGTGTCGGCGGCGTAAGTATAGTGGATCAGTTGAAAGACGGCGGTCTCCATATGGGACTGGAATCTTATGTAGTTCCTTTTGGCCGCGATACGGTATCGGTGATATATGTGCTGAACTTTGCGATAAGAGCGGCGTTGACATTCGGCGGAATAAAAGCGGGCAACGCGAAGGCTTGCGTCGATTATGTGCGCGAAAGAGTGCCGGCATTTGTACTTTTGCTGGGAGGAGCCGATGAGGTTAAGGCCGCTACGGGCGCAGGTGTTCTAGCGGCAGGAGTACCGATAATAACGGATCTCGATCTTCCGGAGATAATAGTGCCCGGCGTTTGCGCTCACGAGGAATGTCTGGTGAAAGAACCTGATCACAACAAGATAGTGCAAAGAGCGATTGAAGCCCGCGGTATAAAAGTTAAAGTCACCCAGATCCCGATACCGGTGCCTTGCTCGGCCGCGTTCGAAGGCGAGCGTGTGAGAAAAGAGAATACATTTGTCCAGTTTGGCGGCAAGTATTCTCCGGCGTTTGAATATCTGAAGATGAGAAAGATGGCGGAGATCGAAGACGGCAGGGTCGATGTCATAGGGCCGGAGATAGATTCGATACGGGAGGGCTCGGACATGCCGCTCGGCATAGTTATCGAAGTCGCCGGCAGAAAGATGCTGCAGGATTACGAGCCTATTCTTGAAAGACAGGTACACAAGTTCATAAATTACGCGATGGGCATATTCCACATGGGTCAGCGCGATATGAATTGGCTGAGAATATCCAAAGACGCCGGGAAAGCGGGTTTCATGATCCGGCATTTAGGCGTTCTTCTGGCGGCAAAGTTCCATGACGAATACGGCGCGATAGTCGATAAAGTCCAGGTAAGGCTGATCACCGACGAGAAGGAAGTGAATAAGCTCTTGCCGGAAGCGCGCAAAGCCTATGCGGCGCGCGATGAGCGGCTTGCGGGAATGACCGACGAATCTGTAGATACGTTTTACAGCTGTACATTATGCCAGAGCTTTGCTCCCGACCATGTCTGTGTGGTGAGCCCGGAGAGGCTCGGTCTTTGCGGCGCGTATTCATGGCTCGACGCTAAAGCGGCGCATGAGATCACTCCAACGGGCGGGAATAAACCGATAAAAAAAGGGAAGATAGTGGACGCGGTAAAGGGTATATGGGATGGCATAAATACATTTGTCTATAATGAATCGCATCATCGTGTGAGCCGCATGTCGATCTATTCGTTGATCGATGCGCCCATGACCTCGTGCGGATGTTTTGAATGCATAGTGGCTATCGCGCCCGAGGCGAACGGCGTGATAGTTGTGAGCAGGGAATACGCGGGTGAGACTCCCGCGGGAATGAAGTTCACTACATTGGCAAATATGGTCGGCGGCGGTAACCAGACCCCGGGATTTTTAGGCGTAGGGCGTCTGTATATCGTAAGTAAAAAATTTATTTCCGCGGAAGGCGGATTGAAGCGTATCGTATGGATGCCTAAGGAACTGAAAGAGGCCCTTGGTGATAAATTAAAGAAGCGCTGTGAAGAGGCAGGTGTGGCGGACTTATCGGAAAAGATAGCCGATGAGACGGTAACTACGGAATCGGTAGGGTTAGTTCAGTATCTGGAGAAAGTAAAACATCCGGCGTTCTCTATGCCGCCGTTGATGTAGGGAGTATTTGATGGCGCTAACCGGTTTAGATATATATAAGCTTCTACCCAAGACGAACTGCAAGGACTGCGGATTCGCGACTTGCCTTGCTTTTGCAATGGCGCTTGCCCAGAAGAAGGCCTCTCTCGATAAATGTCCCCACGTGACGAAAGAGGCCAGGGAAATACTGGAGAGCGCAAGCCAGCCACCGATAAAACTTGTAACTATAGGCGCGGGCGAGAAGAAATTAGAGATGGGTAATGAGACTGTCATGTATCGCCATGAACAGAAGTTTTATCATCCTGCCGGGATAGGTATACTGGTAGAGGATACATTAAAAGACGCCGAACTTGACGACAGGCTTTCAAAGATAAATGCCCTTAAATTCGAAAGAGTGGGCCGGCAGATCTCGATAGATCTGATCTGTATTAAAAATTCTTCCGGAGACCTTGCCAGGTTCGCTGATGTTGCCATAAAAGTCGCGGGTCAGACGGATATGAATCTTGCCCTGTCATCAAAATCATCGTCGGCTATAGAGGAAGTTTTTAAGGTTTCCGGCGATCGTAAGCCGGGTTTCCCCGCCGAAGCGGGGTCCCGCCAAAAGCGGGAAAATCTTCACTACGGTTCACGAAGGCCTCTTATAATATGCGAAGAGGGTTCGGCCGCGGATTCATTCGCTGAAATCGCGAAAAAATACAATGTGCCGCTGGCAATAACCTGTTCCGGCGCGCAAGACGCGGCCGATATTACGAATAGAGTCAGGCAGGCAGGCGTTGAAGAGATAGTCATAAGCCTCAAGGGCAAAGGCATATCGGATAAGATACAGGGTTTTACATTTATCCGCAGGACGGCATTAAAGAATAATGCCAGATCGCTCGGTTACCCGCTATTGGCGTTTACGGATGCCGTTGAGCCCTATGCCGAACTGGCCGAGGCCGTCTCTTACGTATTAAAATACGCGAGCCTTGTCATCGTGAAGAATGTAGATAAAGATTTTATTTTGCCGTTATTGGTAGCCAGGCAGGATATATATTCGGATCCGCAAAAACCGGTCCAGGTGGAGCCTAAAGTTTATGAGGTGGGCAAGGTTGGAAGGGCTTCGCCTGTCATAGTTACAACTAATTTTTCGATAACATATTTTACGGTGGCCGGCGAAGTCGAGGCGAGCAAGGTGCCGGCATATATAGTATGCTGTGACGCCGAGGGTATGTCGGTTCTGACCGCCTGGGCGGCTGAAAAATTCACTCCGGAATCGATATGCGAAACGATTGAGAGCATGGGAGTGGATAAGATAGTAGGACACAAAAAGCTGATCATTCCGGGATACGTCTCCGTCATGAGCGGAAAACTGGAAGAGATAACCGGCTGGAAGATCTTCGTGGGGCCGCGTGAAGCGTCGGGGATCCCGAATTATTTGAGAAGTTTAAAGTTATGAAAGAATTTACGATAAATTTTACGGCTCAAAATAAGAAGATAAAGGTCTCTCAGGGCACGGATCTGCTTACCGCGGCGATCAAATCCGGTATAATGATGCATGCCGCCTGCGGCGGGGAAGGCCTGTGCGGTAAGTGTAAGGTTGTAATTGATAAAAAAGAGGTGCTCGCCTGCCAGACTATAGTTGAGTCCGATCTCAATGTAAATATCCCGAAAGAATCTTTGGAAATACACACAAAGCTTGCTCATGAGTCGGAGGAATTTACCAAAGGAGTGGTCTTAAAGAGGGAAGACGCGTTTAAATTCTCTCCTCTTGTAAGAAAAATATATCTCGAGCTTTCCGGCCCCGCGCAGGATGATAACTTAAGCGATCTCGACAGGATATACAGAGAGATATCGCATAAGTTTGATAATCTTCGTATATCGACCTCCCTATCCAACCTGAAACATTTGAGCGAGATACTGCGTGACAGCGACTTTAAGGTAACTGTGACGATTGCTTGTAAAGATGACGCGCTCGATATAATAACTGTAGAACCCGGTGACACCACAAAGACCAATTACGGTTTTGCTTTCGATATCGGAACGACAACGATTGCGGGCCAACTCATCGACCTGAATAATAAAAATATACTCGGGACAAGAATCGCGTTTAATAAACAAGCTCTCTATGGCTCGGATGTGATCACCAGGATAATCTACGCCTCCAATCCCGGAGGCCTCGCAGGATTGAGCGAAGCGGTGCTCGATAATATTAACGAGATAATACTGGATCTCTCCGGCGCGCAAAATATAGCATTGAGCGATGTCTATTCTGTTGTATTGGCCGGAAATATGACGATGATGCATCTCTTGCTGAAGATAGATCCCGCGAATATAAGGAAGGCTCCTTATATTCCCACAACCACTGTATTCGAGACGATCCATGCGCCTGAAGTGGGGGTAGAGATAAACCCTAAGGGTATAGCGGCATTTTTGCCGGGAGTTACCACCTATATAGGCGGTGACACGGTTTCAGGAGTTATCGCCTGCGGCCTGGCGGAGAGCGATGAGTTGTCATTACTTATAGACATTGGGACCAATGGTGAGATAGTTCTCGGAAATAGAGAATGGATGATAGGTGCCGCGGCGAGCGCGGGGCCGGCGTTTGAGGGGAGCGGTCTCGAATGCGGCATGAAAGCCGTTAAAGGCGCGATACAGGGAGCAGAGATAGACGGAGATATTAACGTTAAGGCGGTTACCGTAGATGGCGGTAAACCAAAAGGTATATGCGGTTCCGGTTATATAGACCTCTTATGCCAGATGCTCAAGAGGGGCGTTATTGGTAAGAACGGAAAGATAGACGGCACTCTGAAATCTAAAAATATCAGAAAGACCGGGTCTGGATATGAATTCACAGTGGCTGAAGATATAGTTATCACAGAGGATGATATCGAGAACCTGAAAAGGTCCAAGGGCGCTATATACAGCGCGATAATCTCGCTTTTAAATAAAGTGGAAAAGTCTATTGCCGACATAAAAAAGATTTATATTGCCGGCGGATTCGGCAATTATCTGAATATAGAGAACGCTGTATTTATAGGACTTTTGCCGGATACCGACAGGTCGATATATGAATTTATAGGGAATTCATCGCTTGCGGGAGCGAGGATGTCATTATTGTCACGCGACGCGTTCATGAAAGCGAACGATATATATAAAAATATTACGTATGTCGATCTTAGCTCGGAGCCGAAATACATGGACGAATATGTAGCGTCATTATTCTTTCCGCATACCGATCTGGGGAGGTTCCCATCAGTACGGTTATAGCCGTTAACGGTAAGGGCGGCACGGGTAAGACGACTATCGCGGCGCTTTTAATAGACCATCTGATCGCAGATAAGAAGGGCTCGATACTTGCTATAGACGCCGATCCGAATTCGACATTACCCCAGGCGTTGGGAACAGAGAACCATGATTCGATAGCCGGCATATGCGATGATGTCTCAAAGCATATGGACTCTATTCCCGCCGGCATGACCAAAGAGCGTTTTATTGAGATGCGGATACAGGAGGCTATTGTAGAGGAGAAAGGTTTCGATCTTCTCGTAATGGGCGGGCCCGAGGGTCCCGGCTGTTATTGTTACGTTAATAATCTCCTGCGCGACCTTACGGCTCGCGTAATGAAGAACTACGATTTTGTTGTGATCGATAACGCGGCCGGCATGGAGCATATATCCCGCCGGACCATGAGGGCGATAGATGCGCTGCTCCTCATAAGCGATTATTCTATCATAGGCATAAGGTCCGCCGGAAGAATATCGGAGCTTGTGAAAGAGCTCGGTATAAAAGTGGGCGCGTCCTATCTGGTGATCAATAAAGTGGCAGGATTCTTAGAGCCATTGCAGGACGATATACGCGCTACGGGAATAAGATTTGCCGGAGCGGTGCCTTATGATGAGGGTATCGATAAATGGAGTGTTTCAAATAAATCTATATTCGAATTTGAAAGTCCGCTTATCAGAGATAAGATAAAAGAGCTATTCGGCAATATAGTGGAGAGATGATCATGGCTATAGAACTTGTAAAAGAAAAATACGGTAACGCTATAAATATCGTGGAGATTGGCCGTGCCGGCAGCTCCTCTATAAAGATTGGGGGCGAGACGACGCTGCCGTTCCTTTTCAGGGAAGGCAGTATGCCTAACGAGCCCGTCGCCGCGCTCGAGATACTGGATAGCGATCCTGTGGACTGGCCGGATATCTTGCGGGAGCCATTCGGTGAGGCGATAAAAGATCCTGTGAAATGGGCGAAGACGGCCGTTGAAAAATTCGGATCGAGACTGCTATGCGTCAGGTTGCAGAGCGTCCATCCGGATTACGGCAACAGGTCTTCCGGGGAGTCGGTCTCCGTGTTGAAAGCCATAGTTAAAGAAATTAAGGTACCTCTTATCGTTATAGGATGCGGTGACGATGAAAAAGATAGCGATCTATTGCCGAAAGCGAGCCAGGCGCTGAAAGGCGAAAATTGCCTGTTCGGCATAGCGACGCAGGAAAATTATAAGACGTTGACCGCGACGTGCCTTGCGGACGGACATTCGATAATTTCCGAATCGCCCATAGACGTGAATATAGCCAAACAGGTGAATATCCTGATAAGCGATATGGGATTCGATTCAAAAAGAATAGTGATGCATACTACGATGACGGCGCTTGGATACGGTATGGAATACGTATATTCCATAATGGAGCGTTCGAGGCTCGCCGCGTTCATGGGTGATAAGATGCTTTCCATGCCGTTCATACTATTTGTAGGGCAGGAGACCTGGAAAGTCAAAGAGGCAAAAGAGCTCGGGTTGCGTCAGGGCGTGAATTGGGAGATAGCGACTTCTGTCTCTATGCTGCAGGCGGGTGCCGATATACTGGTGGTGAGGCACCCCGATTCGGCCAAAGCGATCACGAATTATATAAAAGAGATGATGAAGGAGGAGGGCAAGTGATAATTATAGGCGAACTTATTAACGGAATGTTCAAAGATGTTGCCCGTGCTATCGCCAATAGAGAAGCCGATATAATCCAGCATCTGGCTCTGGAGCAGGTGAAGGAAGGCGCGTCCATGCTCGATGTCAACCTGGGGCCTTATTCGAAAGAACCCGCCGTAGAGATGAAATGGCTTGTTGAGATGATCCAGGCGGTGGTCGATGTGCCGCTTTCGCTCGATTCTACAAAGGCCGATATTATCGAAGCGGGGCTAAAGATCGTCAAGAAGAGAGCCGTTATAAATTCTACGAGCGCGGATGCGGATAAGATGGATATCATTTTTGGCCTTGCCAGAAGATACAACGCACAGGTCATTGGCCTTACCATGGACAAGTCGGGTGTTC
>JAQTPE010000080.1 GCA_028748925.1 Candidatus Omnitrophota bacterium | reverse complement strand
TAGTCAATATCTTGGAGTCGTCTCTTACGGTGCCGCCCTTGGCGATATCCGCGTATGACTTGGCCGTCGCTTTGCCTTTCTTGGCTAAAGTCGCGAGTATCGACGCGGTAAGCGTGGTCTTGCCATGGTCGATGTGACCGATCGTTCCTACGTTCACATGAGGTTTACTTCTAACAAACGCTTCTTTTGCCATTTTTAGCCCCCTTAATTAGGATATCCTGTACTGCATTATGCGTGCCGCGTTATGCGTAACACTGTACGCGATACGCTGCGCGCTGTAAGAACTACATCTTTTTGCGCTGATCGTTACCGCTATTTGCCTGAACTATCTTTTCCGATATATTTTTAGGCACTTCCTGGAAAGAGGAAGGCTCCATTGTGTAGGTCGCTCTGCCCTGTGAAAGGCTCCTCACTATTGTAGAATAGCCGAACATTTCACTCAGAGGCGCGTGACCCCGTACAACCTTCAGGTGTCCCCTGTCAAACATCTCCGAAATACGCACACGGCGCGAACTCAAGTCTCCTATAACATCTCCGAGATAATTCTCGGGCGTCTCAACTTCGAGATTCATTATAGGCTCCAACAGCACCGAACCGCCGTTCTTTAACCCTTCATTAAAACCTATCCTGGCGGCCATCTTGAAAGCTATATCCGATGAATCCACTTCATGGAACGACCCGTCGACAAGCGTCACTTCTACATCGGTTACCGGATATCCGGCAAGATATCCGTTTAAAGCGGCGTCTATAACGCCCTCCTCGACCGACGATATATATTCTCTCGGTATGGCGCCGCCGATTATCTTATTGTTGAATATTATACCCGAGCCTTTTGGCGCGGGAGCTATATCAAAAACGACGTGTCCGTATTGGCCGCGCCCGCCCGACTGCTGTATAAATTTACCCACCGCCCTCGAGCCCCTGGTAATAGTCTCTTTATAAGCGACCTGCGGCTTATCTACATTCGCGGCGACATTGAACTCACGCAGCATTCTATCTATAATAATTTCCAGGTGCAGTTCACCCATACCGCTTATGATAGTCTGGCCGGTCTCTTTATTATATGTGACCTTAAAAGTAGGGTCTTCCTCTTCCAGCTTATTTAACGCCAACCCGAGCTTCTCTTCGTCGGCTTTGGTCTTAGGTTCTATCGACATCGATATAACAGGCTCCGGGAAACTTATGGCTCCGAGAACTATGGGATTCTCTTCATCGCATATAGTATCGCCGGTCTTTGTGTTCTTCAATCCTACGGCCGCCACTATATCTCCGGCCCGCGCCGCTTCGACTATCTCCTGTTTGTTGGCATGCATCTTCACTAATTTTCCCACGCGCTCCTTCACATCCTTGGTGGAATTGTAAGCGTATTCTCCTGAATTTAATACGCCGGAATATACTCTCAAATAAGCGAGCTTTCCTACGAACGGATCCGCTTTTATTTTGAATATGAGGCCGCTTAATTTCTCATCGTCCGATGGTTTACGGATTACTTCCTCTTTTGTCTCGGGGTTAATACCTTTAATGGGCGGTATATCCGCCGGCGAAGGCAGATAGTCGACTATCGCGTCGAGTAATGGCTGTATGCCCCTGTTCTTGGCGGACGCTCCGCATAGTACAGGAATTATCTTGCCGCATACTGTAGCATGTCTTATGTGACCTACCAGTTCATGCGGATATATGCCCTGCTCGTTTATATACTTTTCCATTACTATCTCATTCGCTTCGCCCAATGTCTCAATAAGCTTATGGCGATACTCGCTCGCCAACGGCCTCGACTCGGACGGTATCTCCTGAATATCAAACGTCGATCTTTCATCCTCTCCCTTATAAACAAAAGCTTTCATCGAGATCAAATCGATCACTCCGGCAAAATTAGCTTCCGCGCCTATAGGAACCTGCAATATCAAAGGTTTTGCTCCAAGTCTTCTGCGCATACTCTCCACGACCGAAAAGAAATTGGCGCCGGTCCTGTCCATCTTATTTACAAAAGCTATCCTGGGGACATTATACTTATCCGCCTGCCTCCACACAGTTTCAGATTGAGGCTGCACTCCCCCGACCGCGCAGAATACGACCACCGCGCCATCCAATACTTTAAGCGATCTCTCGACTTCCACGGTAAAATCAACGTGTCCCGGAGTATCGATAATATTTATATTCTTATCTTTCCAGAAGCATGTCGTCGCGGCGCTCATTATAGTTATGCCTCGTTCCTGCTCCTGCACCATGAAGTCCATGGAAGTCGTGCCGTCATCCACCTCGCCGATCTTATGGATTATCCCTGTGCAATAAAGTATTCTTTCGGTAGTGGTCGTCTTACCGGCGTCTATATGCGCGATGATACCTATATTGCGCAGCTTCTCTATTCTCGTTAACTCTTTGGTCATTTGGGTTACCATCTGTAATGGGCGAATGCCTTATTCGCCTCCGCCATCTTATGCATATCTTCTCTCTTCTTCATGCTGCTTCCTTCGCCCTTATACGCGTCGAGTATCTCATCGGATAGTTTTATCTCCATGGGCTTACCTTTTTTGACTCTCGCGAAATTACGCACCCATCTCATCGCTATCGATATGCCGCGTTCGCTCCTGACCTCTATAGGTATCTGATAAGTTGCGCCGCCTATACGCCTGGGCTTAACTTCTAACAGCGGCCTGGCGTTATCGAGCGCTTTCAGGAATACTTCCAGAGACCCCTTCCCGGTCTTCTGGGCCAATATATCAAAAGATTTGTATACTATTCTTTCAGCCACGGCTTTTTTACCTCTCTCCATAACCATGTTGATGAACTTGGCTACCGTAACGTTCTTATATTTAGGATCCGGGATTATCTCTCTCTTTTCGGCTCTGCGTCTTCTCATGTCTTTTCCTTAACTTTTGGCCGCCTTGGGCGAAGCGGGCGCTTTTGCGTCTTTCGGCCTTTTGGCTCCGTATTTTGAACGCGATTTCTTCCTGTTAGCCACGCCGGCCGTATCAAGAACACCTCTTACAATATGATATCTGACTCCCGGAAGGTCTTTTACTCTCCCGCCCCTTACCAGAACTATAGAATGCTCCTGAAGATTGTGCCCTTCTCCCGGTATATAAGAGGTGACTTCGATAGCATTCGTGAGCCTGACCCTGGCGACTTTTCTCAATGCTGAGTTAGGTTTCTTGGGAGTCTGGGTCTTAACCTGCAGACATACCCCGCGCCTCTGGGCACAACCCTTGAGCGCAGGCGATTTACTCTTCTTTGTGAACTTCTCTCTTCCGAGCCTTATAAGCTGGTTTATCGTAGGCATAATTATTTCTTTTCTTCCTTATTTTCTTCTTTCTTCTCTTCCTTTTTATCCTCGTCGAAGACCTTCTTCA
Source organism: Candidatus Omnitrophota bacterium (assembly GCA_028748925.1). Classification (GTDB taxonomy): domain Bacteria; phylum Omnitrophota; class Gorgyraeia; order 2-01-FULL-45-10; family 2-01-FULL-45-10; genus 2-01-FULL-45-10. The sequence continues at coordinate 3,807 of JAQTPE010000080.1, read as the reverse complement.
CCATATCTATATTCCTGTGAACATCAAAACCTGTTCCGGCGGGAATCAGATGCCCCATTATCACATTCTCTTTTAATCCTCTCAAGTAGTCTATCTTGCCATTGGCGGCGGCTTCGGTCAATACTCTGGTAGTCTCCTGGAAACTCGCGGCGGAGATAAAACTCTCCGTATTAAGAGACGCTTTGGTTATACCTAAGAGTACCGGCGTCGCGCTCGCGGGCTTGCCTTTCTTTTTAACGACTCTCTTGTTCTCATCCAGATATACGTTCCTGTCCACCTGTTGGCCCGAAAGGAATATCGTGTCGCCGGGCTCCTCTATCCTGACCTTGCCCAGCATCTGTCTCACTATGACTTCTATATGCTTATCGTTTATCTTTACACCCTGCAGCCTGTAAACTTCCTGGACTTCATTGACGAGATACTCCTGCAATTTCTTATCCCCGGAAACTTTCAATATATCCTGCGGGACCACCGGACCGTCTATGATCTGTTCGCCGGCGAGTATCTTGTCGCCTTTATAGACGTTCAGATGTTTCCCGTGCGGTATAAGATATTCTTTCTTCATTCCCGTAGTCGATGTTATTACCACCCTCTTCTGTCCTTTTTTAGATTCGCCGAACTCAACCGTACCGTCTATCTCGCTTATGATCGCCGGATCCCTGGGGCGCCTCGCTTCGAATAACTCCGCAACCCTGGGGAGACCTCCCGTGATATCCTTTGTCTTTGTAACGACGCGGGGAGTCTTCGCTAATATATCACCGGCCGTAACAGTGGATTTATCATGGATTATAATGTGAGCGCCTGCCGGTATCGGATATATAGCCAAAACTTCATCTTTCGGATCTATGACAAGTATCTGGGGATGGTAATCCCCTTTATGTTCCACTATAACTCTATTCTTAAGCCTGGTTGCGGGGTCGAGCTCCTCCTTCATGGTCACGCCTTCTTTGATGTCTTCAAACTTGAGGCGGCCCGAAACTTCGGTCAATATCGGCACTGTATAAGGATCCCATTTAACAAATATGGTTCCCGCTTTAACTTTTTCTCCGTCGCCCGCGCGTACCAGGGCGCCCTGGGGCAATGTATGCCTTTCCAGCTCCCTGCCATCGCCGTCGTTTATACTGACCTGGCCGTTCCTGTTCAATACGACGAACTCGCCCTCTTTTCTCGTCTTTACAACTCTTAAATTATGATACTTTACGTCGCCTTCGTTCTTGGATTCTATATAAGACTGTTCTACTATTCTCGACGCCGTGCCGCCGATGTGGAATGTTCTCATCGTAAGCTGGGTCCCGGGCTCGCCGATAGACTGCGCGGCTATTATACCGACCGCGGTACCAAGATCGACCACTCTGCCTGTAGCAAGATCCCTGCCATAGCACTTCGCGCACACACCGCGCTTGGCTTCGCATGTAAGAACGCTTCTTATCCTTATCTTCTCTATACCGGCCTCTTCTATCTTTTTGGCTTTCTCTTCCGTTATCTCGCTTCCGGCCTCGACCAGCACCGTGTCCGTAATAACGTCGACTATATTGTCTAAGGCAACCCTGCCGATTATTCTTTCCGAAAGCGGAACGACCACTTCATCGCCCTCTATTATCGCGCTTATCAAAATACCGTTAACGGTGTCGCAGTCATCTATGCTGATTATGACATCCTGCGCCACGTCGACTAAGCGTCTCGTCATATAACCGGAATCCGCGGTCTTCAAAGCTGTATCCGCCAATCCTTTACGCGCTCCGTGCGTCGATATAAAGTATTCGAGAACCGTGAGCCCCTCCCTGAAGTTAGCCGTGATCGGTGTTTCGATGATCTCGCCGGAAGGTTTGGCCATCAAGCCTCTCATACCCGCAAGCTGTCTTATCTGAAGCTTTGAACCTCGCGCGCCTGAATCCGCCATCATGAATACAGGATTGAACGAATCGAGCTCCTGAAAGATGAGATCGGATACGTCATCCGTGGCATGCGTCCATAAGTCTATGATCTTATTGTATCTCTCTCTGTCCGTTATAAGACCCTTCCTGTATTGATCGTCTATATGCGCGACATCCGTCTTTGTCCTGTCAAGATACTCCTGCTTCTTCAGCGGTATCTTCAGATCGTCAACAGATATGGAAAGGCCGGCCTTCGTCGCTTCTTCGAAGCCGGCTTTCTTCAGATCGTCCAATAATTTTATTACAGCCTGGTGGCCCTTCATCTTATAACATTCGTTTATAACCCCGCTGAGCCTGGATTTGCTCATGGTATCATTAAAGAACTTTACGCCTTTGGGCAGATACTGGTTAAATAGAACTCTGCCCACCGTGGTATCTACCGTGTTACCGTCTATCGCGACTTTTATCTTTGCATGTATATCTACTTCATCATCCTGATACGCTACTATAACTTCTTCGGGCGAAGAGAATGATATGCCCTCGCCTTTGGCGCCCGGCCTCTCTTTGGTAAGATAGTAACAACCCAATACTATATCCTGTGTTGGCGTCGTTATAGGCCTGCCGTCTGCCGGAGAGAATATGTTATTGGAAGACATCATCATCAATCGCGTTTCCATCTGGGCTTCTACCGATAGAGGGACATGCACCGCCATCTGGTCGCCATCGAAGTCGGCGTTGAATGCCGTACAGACCAGAGGATGTATCCGTATCGCCTTACCTTCTATTAATACAGGCTGGAAAGCCTGAATGCTTAAACGATGAAGCGTGGGAGCCCTGTTCAGCATAACAGGATGTTCCTTTATAACCTCATCGAGTATGTCCCATACTTCCAGCTTGGCTTTTTCCACCATCTTTTTGGCGCTCTTTATGCTATGAACGAATCCCTTTTCCCTGAGTTTCTTTATTATAAAAGGCTCGAAGAGCTCCAGAGCCATCTTCTTCGGCAATCCGCATTCATTTAATTTTAATTCCGGACCTATGACGATAACGGATCTGCCCGAATAGTCTACACGCTTACCGAGAAGGTTCTGCCTGAAACGTCCCTGCTTGCCTTTCAACATATCGCTCAATGATTTGAGGGGCCTGTTACCGGGGCCAAGGACCGGACGGCCATGCCTTCCGTTATCGAATAACGCATCAACCGCCTCCTGGAGCATCCTCTTCTCATTGCGTATGATGATCTCGGGCGCCTTTAATTCCATGAGCTTCTTTAATCTGTTATTCCTGTTAATAACCCTTCTGTAAAGGTCGTTGAGATCGCTTGTAGCGAACCTCCCGCCGTCCAGCGGAACGAGCGGCCTCAGATCGGGTGGTATCACCGGAAGCGTGGTCAGGATCATCCACTCGGGCTTGTTGCCGGAAGCCTTCAGCATCTCTATGATCCTCAACATCTTTGTGCTCTTCTTCTGGGTATTATCGGATTTTGAATCTTTTATCTCTTTCCTGATCTCATCGGTCAGCTTATTAAGATCGACGTCTTTCAGAAGATCTCTCATGGCCTCCGCGCCCATCTTGGCGGTGAACTTATTGCCGTATTTCTCCCTGTATTCTTTATACCTCTCTTCGGGCAGAAGCTCCGCCTTCTTTAACGGCGTATCCCCGGGATCGGTAACGATATATTCTTCATAATATAATACCTTTTCAAGCTCTCTCGAGGTCATGCCTATCAATATACCTATCCTCGAAGGGATCACCTTAAAGAACCATATATGCGACACCGGACAGGCGAGGTCGATATGGCCCATCCTCTCCCTGCGTACGCTCGAACGCGTAACTTCCACACCGCATCTGTCGCAGACTATGCCTTTATGCTTTATTCTCTTATATTTTCCGCAATTACATTCATAGTCCTTAGTGGGCCCGAATATCCTCT
>JAQTPE010000079.1 GCA_028748925.1 Candidatus Omnitrophota bacterium | reverse complement strand
AAGAAAGATCAGATACCGCTTGGCGCCAGGATCATGGCTGTAGTGAGCGCATTCGAAGCTATGATAGCCAGAAGGCCTTACAGGACCGCGAAATCGATGAATACGGCCTTATCGGAGATGAAAGCAAACTCAGGTACACAATTCGATCCTAAAATCGTCCAGGCGCTGCTGGATGTAGTCGGCAGGCAGGATGTAAGAGCCATGCTGGCAAAGGAAAGATATGGCAGACATAAATAAAGCGCTTCAGTCGGACTTGTATTTTAATATAACGAAATTCTTTCACGAAAACCAGGCGTCTATAGATACGCCCCGCGGCGTATCGACGTGGGTACGCGAAGATAGGGTAAAAGTAAAGAAGGCCCTCGAAGAATTGGTATGTATGAAGATATTGGTGGCCCACCGCTCCACATCCACGACGGGCTACAGCTATACCCGTAACGCTAAGATTATCTCAAAAATTGAAAAACTCCTTAAAAAAAGAAGAGCTGCCTGATACACTCTCCGGTCTGAATGAAGAACAGGCGCTGGCCGTAAATTCCATAAAAGGACCTGTCCTGGTCCTCGCCGGGCCCGGGACGGGCAAGACCCAGCTCTTATCGATCCGCGCTTGCCATATACTTAAAGAAGAGAAACATCTCCTGCCGGAAAATATCCTTATACTGACTTATACAAATTCCGCGGCCAAGACCATGAAAGAACGCCTTGCCAAAGTGATAGGCGCGGATGGTTATGATGTAGAAGTGGCTACTTTCCACGGATTCGCAAATTCCATACTGCAGGAATCGGAAGAGGCGGTCGAATATATAGGCGACCGGATCCAGATGGATGATGTGGAGCAAGTGAAAGCCATAAAATATATATTGGATAATACAAAGGGCCTCGATGATATACGGCCGTTCGGCGCGCCCTACATATATATAAAGGAACTGCTGCAAAAAATAGGAGACCTCAAGAAGGACGGTATAAAGCCCGGGGACCTTTATGACTATATTTCTAAAAAGGGGCCGGATGTCCATCTCGACGAGAAGCATCTGAAGAGATTGAAAGCCCTGTCGGCGGTCTATGATATTTATGAGAAATTGAAAGAGGGGAAGAATAAAGATATATTCGATGAACGCGGAAGATACGACTATGATGACATGATACTGCTCGCGACAGAGGCCCTCAAGAGAGAGAGTTCTTTGAAAGAGAAATATCAGGAGCAGTTCAAATATGTCATGGTAGACGAATTCCAGGATACTAACGGCGCGCAGTTGGAGCTATTGTTCGCGCTTCTCGACTACAAGAGTCCCAATTTATGCTGCGTAGGCGACGATGACCAGTCGATATACAGGTTCCAGGGCGCGAGCGTAGGAAATTTTAAACTATTCAAAGAGCGTTTTCCCCGTCTTAAAGAGATATCGTTAAGGGACAATTACCGCTCCACCGAAGACCTGTTGAATATTTCCAAAAATATCATAGGACTTATACCCACCGGAGAGAGGATGGCCGAAAAGGATCTCATCTGCATAAAAGACCACGCTGATAAAGAGATAGGGTTCAGGGAATTCACTACCGAAGATGAGGAACTGCTCTTTATCGTAGATAAAGTCAGGGAGCTTAAAGAGAGGATCGCTTCCTCCAAAGAGCTGAGCGTCGAAGAGAGAGCTCATCCCTATAATAATATAGCCATACTCGTGCGGAAGAGAAAAAGCATATTAAAGATAATAGACGCTTTCCTGCAGGCAGGCATACCGTATGCTACGGATGGAAAAGAGGATATAAGCGGTGAAAAACGCGTAAAACAGCTTATAGATGTTCTGCGACTCGCCCATGCGGGGCCGGATGATATGGATGAGAAAGATATGGCGCTCTACAGGGTACTCATATCGGACTATCTCGAGATATCTCAATCTGAAATACTTAAGTTCTTATGCCGCGTAAACGAAAAGAAAGAGAAGCGTGTCAGGAAAGCGTCGCTCATGAGCGAATTCTTCGATTATTTTTCGTCTCATAAGGCCTCATACGCGATCAAGAGGCTCCTCGATGACGCAGAGACGAAGACCGTGCACACGATACTCCTTAATTATATAAAAGATTCCGGGCTCTTCAGGTTTATACTCAAGGAGTATGCCAATAAGGATATGCTGAGAATAAGGGACTTAAGAAGCGTTACATCTTTCATAAATATGATAAAGAGCGCCGACCTTGCGAATCCCGGTATCCGTCTGGGCGATCTTATGCTCGAGATGAAGACGAGGGCCGACCACGATCTCCCGATACAGGGAAAGCTCGTAACTATGACACAGGACGGTGTAAGGATATATACGGCACATGGTTCGAAAGGGCAGGAATTCCATTCTGTTATAATACCATTCTGTCTGGAGAAGAAGAATTGGCCCGCGCGCGCAATCCCTGAAAAGATACCTCTGCCGCCAACGCTCTTTAAGACCAGGGAGAAGATAAAAGAGAAGGAATCGTTAAAGAGGCTGGCCGGCTATGATGAGACGCGGCTATTTTACGTGGCGATAACCAGATCTAAATCGACCCTCCTCTTCACGGCCAGCCCGAGCGAGAATACGATATCGAGCTCATACCTGAACCATCTGGGTATATCGAGGGAATATTCCGAATATGCGAACGAAGAAGAACTTTTGGAGAGATCTATCGACCTGACGGAGACGGAAGATCCTTTTATAGGAACCGAGGCTGTATTAAATGACCTGATAAGTAATCTCTCTCTAAACCCTACACGGATAAATAATTATCTCTCCTGCCGCAGAAAGTTTTTATACAATGATGTCTTGAAACTTCCCGCGGCAAAGAAGAGGAGCCTCGTATTCGGTAATTCCGTCCATAAAGCCCTGGAAGATACGTACAGAGAATTCAAAAGGACGGGTAATTTCCCGGTTTTTAAATTTTTCCTTAAAGCATTCGAAGACGAATTGAAGATGCAGGGCGCGGATAGCTCAATAGAGACCGACTGCCTCAATAAGGCGAACGGCCCGGTATTAAGAGAGTGGTTCGAGAACGCCGCAAAAGACCCTGTCATGCCTATAGATCTCGAGAAGAAACTCACGATAACGGTAGCAGGTAATATCATATTTACCGGTAAATATGACAGGGTGGAATGGCAGGATCAGAAGAAGAATACGGTGCGTATAATAGACTACAAGACCGGGAAGCCGGACGATCATCTTAAAAAGATAAACGAATGCCGTGATTTAAGAAGCGGGGAGTGCGACGGATATTTAAGGCAGCTCGTATGTTACAAGCTTCTTTATGAAAAGGACAGGACTCAGTCGCGCGGCAAGACCGCCAGCCATGGCGTTCTCGTATTCATAGAGCCCCTCTCGGCGGATATTAGAAAGATGGATATGAAGAAAGGAAGCTATGTCTCTCTGCCCATACACATCTCGGAAGAGATGGTAGCCGAAATGGAAGAGATAATAAAGGATGCGTGGAAAGAGATAAAGAGCCTCAGGTTCGAAAAGCTTACCAAACGCGACGAGGAGAAATGCGGAAGATGCGACTACGACGATATCTGCTGGGCATCTTAATAGCCTGCGCGGGCCTTTTTATCATTTATCTGAATTTCGACAGGATCGCGGTCTTTACGGTCTCGAAGCTCTATTCTCAGGATATATCATATAAACATCTGGCTAAGGATCGAAAAGGCGCGGGGCTGGTATTTGAAGGCTTCAAGATAATAAACGGTAAAATGGGAATCGGATTCTTCTCACAGCGCGCGGCTATAAAGCCCTCATGGGGCACCGGCTGGCTTAAGAGCGTATTATTGGATTTCAAATTCAAAGACGTTCACTTCTTAAAGAAGAAAGGCAGCGAGAGCAGGGCGACTTACGATACGCTTTCACAGATTATCGCTATGCCGTTTGAAGGGCGCTGGAAGTATAAGGAGGTGTCGGGCATAGTGGAAATATTCTCCAACGGAATAACGATAAAGAGATTTTATGCGGACGGAAAAGAGATGAGGATCGTCCTCAAAGGCGATCTGTATTATAATAATATAGTTGATATGGATACGACGTTATATTTTTCTAAAGATGTGCTCAAAGAGATCCCGCCCGAACTTTATTCCGTTGTAATGCAGGATGAACCTAACGAATGGAAGAGTTTTTCGGTCAAGATAAAGGGGGATTTAAACTCGCCGTCCATTCAAATAATAGGCAAAATATTCCGGCTTAATTTCGGGACGATCACAGTGAAAGAATAGCCTGCTCACTTAACCATAGCAGGTTGACACGGTTAAAAATGAATGTTATAATGTGCCGTCGTAATGAGATATTGGACCGATGTAATGATGAGGGCCGATAACGCAACATGGAAAGCGAAAAATATCAAAAAGAGCTGTTTGAATTCGAATCTCCAAAGAAAGTTCAGGCCAGATTCGGGAACATATTTCCCAGAGCCGACTTTGCGATAACACTAACGCCGGAGAAGATGGTATTTGCCGCCATAGGCATCATAATGCTTATGGTGATATTCTTCGCGCTTGGCGTAGAAAAGGGCAAATCGTCCAATTATACCGAATTTACAACGACGAAAACGACGGCTAAGAATACCGCCGCGGAACAGGTCTTGCCGGTAAATCCGGTCCCGGCGCCTATCGTCGTTACCAAGAGCGTTGCGGCGACAAACATAACACCAAGGACTAAAACGCCGGTATCGGCGGTTAAGCCCCGTGCGGTATTTGATAAGACAAGGCCATATATGGTGGTAGCGGGCGCGTTCTCGCGGGAAGATTTTGCGTTAAAAGAAGTCGGTAAACTAAAGGCGGCCGGCTTAGAGGCTTTCGTATACTATGGAGAGCCTTATTATCTGGCATGCGTCGGTTCTTTTCCTAACAAAGACGCTGCCAGAAGGACCTTAAACAAGGTTAGACAGATGCATCGGGATGCATACGTCAGGTCTAGATAACACTTAAGGAGGTAATGAATAATGTCACAGCACCCGAGTCTACGTTCATCGGATAAAGACAAGAAGCAGAGATCGGTTCTAAAGCGTTATGAGAGAATAAAAATGCTTCAGGACAAAGAGAAGTGGGACGAAAAGAACGACTCTGTCTTTGGACTACCCAAGGTTAAAGTGACCAGATTTAAGATAAAGAAAGAGAAGGCCGCGGCGGCTGAAGGCGCTGAGACCGCGGAAGGGGCGGCGGCAGGAGCGCCGGCGGCGGCTCCGGCAGCACCGGGTAAAGAAGCGTCGAAGGCCGCGGGAAAAGAAGGAACCAAGGCTGCGGCGGCGGAAGCGAAGAAGGAAACAAAAAAATAGGAAATCTGTCATGTTAGCGAACTTAGCTGTTCTCTAACGTGATAAACCCATTAAAAGGTGAATAGCGTCAGAGTTTCTTTAGGCGACAGGTCTTATGACGTTCTAATAGGAGACGGACTTCTATCTAAGAGCGGCGCTATCGTCAAAAGACTTAATATAGGCAGGGATGCCGTAGTAATAACAAATAGGGCTCTTTGGCGCGTTTACGGTAAAACCCTGAAGCGTTCATTCAATAGGTCCGGGATCAGCGTAAAACCCGAGTTCCTTCCGGACTCTGAGAAAGCCAAGTCCTCCCATACTCTTCTGAAAGTCCTAAATCATATCGCTGCCTATGATAAAAAGAGATCCATATTTATCGCGGCTCTTGGCGGCGGCGTGGTAGGGGATCTGGCCGGTTTTGCCTCCGCCGTATACAAAAGAGGAATACCCTATATACAGATCCCCACGACTTTATTGGCCCAGGTGGATTCCGGTATAGGCGGCAAAGTTGCCATCGATCTCCCCGCGGCGAAAAATCTCGCCGGAGCATTCTATCAGCCAAAAGTTGTCATATCCGATATAGATGTCTTGATGTCGTTATCTCCCAGACAGATACGCAACGGCCTGGCCGAGATAATAAAGTACGGCGCCATTAAAGATAAGGCTCTCTTCGCTTATCTCGAAAAAAACTATAAAAAAGCCGTCCATCTGGATAAGAGAGTGCTTGCGCATATTATAATGCGATCGGTCAGGATAAAGGCCCGTCTCGTCGCAAACGACGAATTCGACAGAAGAGGGAAGAGGATAGTCTTAAATTACGGGCACACTATAGGCCATGCAATAGAGGCCGCTTCCTCTTACTCAAACAGATATAATCACGGAGAGGCGATAGCCATAGGCATGTGTGCGGCGGCAGATATTGCCTGCAAGCTCAACCTGTTAAAAAGAGACGGCGCTGAAAGAATCGAACGTCTCATAAAAAAATGCGGCCTGCCGACCAGGATAAGAGGCCTGAAATTCAGCAAGATATACGAAGCCCATCTGCACGATAAAAAATTCATGCAGGATAGAAACAGATTTGTACTTCCATTGATCGTGGGAATTGCCGGCATAGTGGAAGCGATACCGGACCGCGTGATAACAGAGGCCGTAAAAAAACGCTTGTTCAATTAAAGAGAGGTCTATATTTATGCATACCTTAAGAGTTTTTTCAAAGGCTGACGCTAAAGGCGTAAGAGATCTTATATTGTCGATACTCACACAGGAATATCCGTTTGAAAAGAACGCATATTCCGACAGCGATCTCGACAGGATAGATGAAATTTACGGCGGGAAAAAAGACTCCTTTATGGTAATAGAAGATGGCGGTGATATCGTAGGTACGGTGGGGATAAAAGAAGATTCCGGAGATAGCGCTCTTTTAAGAAGGCTCTTCGTTGACATTAAGCACCGTAAACTCGGCTACGGTACGGAGCTTCTCAATAAAGCGATAGAGTTCTGTAGAGAGAAAGGTTACAAGCGCATAGCCTTCAGATGCACCGACAGAATGAAAGACGCTATGAATCTATGCATCGGCAAAGGCTTTAAAGAGATAGAGGCATTGGATGTCGCGGGATTCAAGATACACAATCTTGAATTTAAGATATGAAGCTTTCTATTAACCGTTGGCGAAATCCCTCCGAAGCAATTAGTCTATTTCAAAGTGAATGCGAAGGAGGATGAAGCTTTCTATTAACCGTTGGCGAAATCCCTCCGAAGCAATTAGTCTATTTCAAAGTGAATGCGAAGGAGGATGAAGCTTTCTATTAACCGTTGGTGAAATCCCTACGAAGTCTCGCTACTTAAGCCTCCGGGTAATTTCCAGATCATTATAATTTAAAAGTACGCTGTCTATCTTTCTGCCATCGACCCC
>JAQTPE010000078.1 GCA_028748925.1 Candidatus Omnitrophota bacterium | reverse complement strand
ATCGCTATTTAGAGCTTTCCGGCCTTCTGGCGTCCAAGGGCGTTTTTGCTTTACAGGATGGTAATGGCAAGTTGATCTACGAAACTCTCAGGACGCCCGGTTATTCCTGCTTCCTTGCCATTTTTCATGGTTTGATGAAGATCCCATTAAATGGCATTATTCTTATCCAGATAGCAATGACTCTATTAACCGCTTTCATAACCTATAAGACAGCTATTATGATAGAACCCAAAATCGCCTTCCTGAGCGCGGTTATTATTTTATACGATCCTCCAATTACTATATTCTCATTAACCATCCTGACGGAAGCGTTATTCTTACTCTTCATATCCCTGTTTATGTTCTTTTTTGTGCTCTATATTAAGAGTAAAAGAGCCGGCCATCTTATTTTTTCTGCCTTTGTTTTGGCCGTATCCGCTTATGTGCGGCCGGTAGCTTATTACCTTGGATTTGCCCTCTTCTTTTTTATCTTTTATGCGAACAGGAAAGAGAGATTTAAAAAAGTATTTACTCACGCGCTCATCTTCATATTAGTAGTATGCGGCCTTCTTGGCGCCTGGCATATCCGGAATCATATGAGATGTAATAATTTTGTTTTTAGCAGCGTAGAAAACGAGAATAGCGTTAAAGGTTTATTTAAAAGCTATGTTAGAAATACCGACCCGCATACCAAGGGGATGGCGCCGCTGCCTTATTATATAAATGTATCGACCAGGTGCTTTTTGTCTGTCATGACCCGCCCGGGTAGTTTGAAATATTTTAAATCGCATATATTAACCGTTATAGGCAAAGTGTTGGCGTATCCATGGATGGTATTATGGTTGGCGGGATTTATATGGGGCATTGTCAAAACAAGAAATAATATATACGCGCAGTTTATGCTTTTTATCATCGCATATTTTATAGCCGCTTCGATATGCGCGCTTATGTGGGATGTCTCTGAAAGGCTACGTGTGCCGATGATGCCTTTTATAGCTATTATTTCGGCATATGGCTGGATGTCATTGTTCAGAAAAATAGGGACATAATTTCCGTAACATAGCTTGACAAATTTATATGATTTGCTACAATGATGTTCAATGATTGAACAGTCACAAGAAGAAGCATTATCCATCATAAAAGAGATTGAAGCCAATCCCTCGGCTACCCAGCGTGCCGTATCTGAGAAACTGGGCATATCGCTTGGCAAGACCAACTATCTTCTAAGGGAACTTATCCATAGGGGCATAATAAAAGGAGGATCTTTTTCCGCCAATCCCGGGAAGGTGAAAAAGATCAGTTATCTCCTTACGCCGAAAGGCTTTGAGGCAAAACTGCGCCTTACATATCATTTTCTTAAGATAAAAGAAGCGGAATATAATCTTCTGAAAGAAGAGTGGGAGAAATCTCAGGGGGAGGGGATATTAAAATGACAAAGAAAGCTCTTATAACAGGCATAACAGGTCAGGATGGTTCATATTTGACGGAGTTATTGTTATCAAAAGGGTATGAAGTTCATGGCATTATAAGAAGGGCGAGTACTTTTAATACCGGTAGAATAGACCATATTTATGTCGATCCACATTCTAAGCGGGCCAAATTGTTCCTGCACTACGGAGATATCTCTGATGCCGAACAGATCAATAACATTGTATTCAATATAGAGCCCGACGAAGTGTATCACCTGGCCGCGCAAAGCCATGTAAGGGTGAGTTTCGATATTCCTGAATATACGGGCAATATCACCGGCTTGGGTACGACACGTATTCTTGAGTCGATCCGCCGCAGCGGCAGATCGATAAAGTTTTACCAGGCCAGCTCAAGTGAAATGTTCGGTTCCGCGCTTCCTCCGCAATCGGAAACAACCGGATTTCAGCCGCAAAGCCCTTATGCCTGTGCAAAGCTCTATTCGTACTGGCTCACCAAAAACTATCGTGATGGCTATAATATGTTTGCCTGTAACGGCATACTCTTCAACCACGAATCGCCCAGAAGAGGCGAGACTTTTGTAACAAGGAAGATTACCCGTGCGGTAGCGGATATTTTAGCGGGGAAGCAGGATAGCCTTTATCTGGGCAATCTTAACGCAAAGAGAGACTGGGGATACGCGCCTGAATACGTAGAAGTGATGTGGTCTATATTACAGCAGGATAAGCCCGATGATTATGTTACGGGCACAGGCGAATCTCATTCTGTGCAAGAGTTAGTGGAAGAGGCTTTTAATTACGCGGGCCTGAAGTGGAAAAGACATGTAAAGATCGATCCTCGTTATTTCAGGCCCAAAGAAGTGAATAATCTGGTTGCCGATACCAAGAAGGTGAAGAAGATATTCAAGTGGCATCCGAAGATAACTTTTCATGATTTGGTGAAGATAATGGTCGACGCCGATATGAGAGCTTCCGGGCTGGGAGCCATAGGGGAAGGCGATAAGATTCTCCGGAAGAAATTCCCCCGCAGATGGTGGAAGGTTGATTAGGGATTGGGAATAAATTAAATGGCTAAGGACAGGAAGAGGTATTTAATTACGGGGTTTTCCGGTTTTGTAGGCAGATATTTTTTTGAATATCTTAATCAGATACGGGAAAGAGCCGATCTCTTCGGCGTAGATGTTTCGGAACCATCTTTTGACCTAAAAAACAACTGTAGTGTTAATACAAGGTTTTTTAAGGTTGATCTTTTGGATAGGAGTAAAGTTAAGGAGACGATACTGAAATCCCGTCCGGATTTTATTTTACATTTAGCTTCTTTTAGCAGTGTGGCTTTAAGCTGGCGGAAACCTGTCTTGAGTTTTAACAATAATACAAATCTATTTTTGAATCTCATCGAAGCGGTCAGGGAAACCGGTATAAGATGCAGAGTGTTGTCGGTAGGTTCTTCCGAAGAGTATGGCATTGTGAGAAAAAGAGACCTTCCTATTTCCGAATCAATTCAGTTGAATCCTATAAGCCCTTATGCGGTAGCCAGGGTTTCTCAGGAGCTGCTTTCAAAGATATATGTTGATGGATACGGGCTCGACATTATTATGACAAGATCATTTAATCATATCGGCCCCCGGCAAAATGACGCATTTGCCGTATCCTCTTTTGCGAAACAGATGGTAAAGATAAAGAGAGGGAAGAAAAGCAAAGGGGTGTTACGGACGGGCGATCTTGGGATCGAGCGTGATTTCTTAGATGTGCGGGATGTGGTAAGAGCCTATCATATGCTTTTGCATAAAGGCAAGCGTGGTGAAATATATAATGTATGTTCAGGCAAGGGAATGGCTCTCAAGGAATTGGTCGATTATATGGCCGATTACCTGACGATAAAGATTGAACCCAGAGTGGACCGGCTGCTGATCAGGCCGAATGATAACCCGATATTGGTCGGAAGTAATAAAAAAATCAAGGATGAATTAGGTTGGCGTCCGGAGATAACCTTAGAGAAGAGTATCGCTGATATTTGCGATTATTGGGCAAAGAGACGGGGTGCGGAATGACCGATTTAAAGAATAGACGAATCTTAGTTACGGGCGGCGCGGGCTTTCTGGGTAAACATCTTGTTGCCGGATTGAAAGGACGCGGCTGCAAAGATGTCTTTATACCGCTTATTGAGAATTACGATCTAACCGATATGGGAGCGGTTAAGAAGCTTTATGCCGACGCAAAACCGGATATCGTTATCCACCTTGCCGCCAAGGTAGGGGGGATAGGCGCCAATCGCGATAATGCGGGCAGGTTCTTTTACGATAATCTCATGATGGGCGCGCAGGTGATGGAGATAGGCCGGCAGGCCGGTGTAGAGAAGTTTGTGGCATTGGGAACGGTATGCGCGTATCCTAAATTTACCCCGATACCTTTTAAAGAAGAAGATCTTTGGAACGGCTATCCGGAAGAGACGAATGCTTCTTATGGCCTGGCCAAAAAGATGTTATTGGTGCAATCCCAGGGTTATCGTCAGCAATACGGTTTTAACGGTATATTCCTTTTGCCGGTCAATCTCTATGGTCCCGGAGACAATTTTGATCCCGGTTCATCTCATGTCATTCCCGCGTTGATCAAGAAGTGTATAGACGCGCAAAGAGATTCCTCTTCAAGTATAACCGTATGGGGCACAGGCAAAGTGACCCGCGAATTTCTCTATGTGGAAGACGCCGCGGAAGCTATTATCTTAGCCGCTGAAAAATATGATAAGCCGGATCCGGTTAATATCGGATCCGGTTTTGAAATATCCATAAAAGACCTGACCGATCTTATTGTCAAACTTACCGGTTTCAAGGGCAAGATCGTCTGGGACAGGAGCAAGCCGGACGGCCAGCCGCGCAGATGCCTGGATACCTCAAAAGCCGCAAAAGAGTTCGGATTCAAGGCGAAGACCAAATTTGAAGAAGGCCTGAAGAAGACAATCGATGCGTATATTGTCTATAATTCCTGATAATTCTCTATAATTTCGTATGTTCGGGATCAAAAGCCGTTAGATTCGGAATTAATATGGCGAGATAATCGTTTTGGCGGGAGGCTGAAATAAGTGGATCAAAAACAACCTTTAATCAGCGTAGTAATTCCCACGTTTAATAGAGCGGAATTTATTAAAGATGCCATTCAGTCGGTACTCAACCAAACTATTAAGGATTTTGAGATATTTGTGGTCGATGACGGGTCTTCCGATCATACCGAAGATGTTATTAAAACCTTTGAAGATCCCAGGGTTTATTACCATCGTTTTAAGCATATGGGATTTCCCGCGTACCCTCGCAACAGGGGGATTGAATTATCAAAGGGGAAGTATATCGCTTTTTTGGATTCCGATGATACGTGGCTGCCGGCCCATTTGGAGCATTGTCAAAAAGCTTTTTGCGATAATATCGGCGCCGGAGGAGTCTTTACGGATTTTTATAAATTATATAATAATAACCTCATTTCGCAAAGAGCCACAAAGACCAAATACAATTCTTCCACTCTGATAGATATGGTATCGAAGTTTTCTTCAATAGGGGCCGCGTCGAATGTGATGGTGCGCAGAGATGTTTTTAATACGGTGGGATATTTTGATGAAAATAAAGATATGGCAGGGTCTGAGGATTGGCATATGTGGGTGCGAATCGCCTGGAAATATGCTTTTGCCGTGGTCCCCGCGGCCACGGTAATATTGAGGGTGCATGGGGATAATCTTACATTGAATGCCGAAAACATCGAAAGATCGACAAAGACCGCACTCGACTCTATATTTTGTCATGATGGCATATCGCCGATAGTGAAGCCGTTTTACCGCAGTGCCTATGCGGAGGTGAATACCCTTGCCGCGATAAATTATTATGGTTCGGGCGACATGAAGACCGCTCGCAACAGGCTTAAGGATGCGTTACGTTTCAGGCCGCGGCACATATTTAACGGGCGTTTTATCTGGACGTTTCTAAGGACGCTTGCGGGGAAAAGGATTTCATACAACGCGAGACGGTTTAAACGATATATAAGAAGCCGGGGCAGGCCATAATATGGATATAGTCCTAATAATACCTCCATTTGGTAATCAGGATGCGCGCAAGGGATTTGATATGACAAGGCCCATAGGGATATTTTGTCTCGCCTCCGCGTTAAATGACGCGGGGCACAAGGTGCGTATCAAAGACTTTGAAAAAGACGGGGAAGGGATTGAGCATATAGAGTTATTCTTAAAGAGGAATCGGGCCCCGGTATACGGAGTCACCGCTACGACCGCTACGCGGTTCGGCGCCATTGAAGCGGCAAGGGCGATCAAAAGGCTTTATCCCGACTCGAAAGTAATAGCGGGAGGTCCGCACTTTTCGACCTGTGCGGAAGATTCATTACGCACTATTCCGGAAATAGATATTGTGGTAAGGGGCGAAGGAGATTATATTCTCGTAGAATTATTGCGCGTTTTTGAATCAAATGTTCCGTTTTCAGAAGTGGCGGGAATATCTTTTCGCGAGAATAGTACCATATTGCATAACCCTGACGCGCCGCCCATAACAGATCTTGACGCGTTGCCGGTATATCAGGATTTTGATTACCAGGAATATCGCGAAACATTATTTGTGCTTGAAAAGAAGGTCCCCGCCATAAGTATTCTTACTTCACGGGGCTGCCCATATCAATGCATTTTTTGCTCGGTAAATAATTCGGGATATCGTTTCCGTTCCCCTGAAAAAGTAGTCGATGAAATAGAGCTTTGGACCGGTAAATTCCCTTTTATAAAAGGAATAAATTTTTTTGATCTTACGTTTACCGCAAACGCTCAGCACGCCAAAAATATTTGTAATGAAATAATCGAGAGAAATCTTAAGATCATGTGGTGGGCGGAAAGCAGGGTTAATATAGACCTTGAACTTTTAAAGCTGATGAAGCGGTCCGGATGCGTAGCGTTGAGCGCGGGTGTAGAGTCCGGCTCGCCTCGCGTCTTACAGCGGATATCGAAAGCGATCACGATACCGCAGGTGAAAGAGTTTACCGAAAAGTGCAAGTCGGTTGGAATACGGCCTTCATTATTTTTCATGGTCTCCTTTCCCGATGAAACAAAGGAGGATCTGCGCTTAACCAAAAACCTTATTAATGAGCTGCTTCCGCATACTAAGGACATAACCATGTCGGCAACAAGCATCTATCCCGGGACCAGGCTGGAGAAGATCGCGCGGGAAAATAAAATTTTAGAAAACACGTTTTCCTGGAGTCAACCATTCCACTCCGATATTGCAGGCGAATTGACGGCATACCCGGATATCCCGGTATTCATCGATAAATTAACATCCAAGGAGATTGACGACTTTCTTATTGAAATAAGAGCTTTGAGATTCAAATCAAAGATCAACTCAAATCCCCTGTATTATTTGCGTAGAGGCGCGGAGCTTCTTTTTGAGACAGGAAATAAGGGTATGAGATACAAATTAAAACTTATGTTTGCCTTTTTGCGCATATGGCCGAAGCGTTAATATTCCATAAGGTGTCTTAAAATAAATGTATAAAAGTCAATCTTTAGCAAGTGTCATAATCCCGGTTTATAATCCCGGCGAGGTAATAAAAGAAACTATTGGTTCGGTCACAGAGCAAACATATTCGAACCTTGAGATAATAATTATTGATGACGGTTCGACCGATGATACTGCGAAAATTGTAAAATCTATAAATGATGATAGGATTAAATATCACTACCAGTCCAATACAGGGATTCCCGCGCAGGCTAGGAACAAGGGTGCCAGATTATCCAAGGGTAAGTT
>JAQTPE010000077.1 GCA_028748925.1 Candidatus Omnitrophota bacterium | reverse complement strand
GGGGAGAAACCGCTCTTTTATACCGATAAAATCGGGATCTTTGCTTTTGCTTCCGAATTAAAAGCCTTAATGCGAAATCCGGAAATCACACGAACGGTCAATTTGGCCGCTTTGGAATCCTACTTCACTTATGGTTATATATCCGGGGAAAATTGTATATTAGAGGGTGTACATAAACTTCCTCCGGCTCATGCGTTGAGCCTCGATATTCCCACAGGCGAGTTAAAGATATGGCGTTATTGGAAGCTTCCCCAATCGCGAATAAAACAGGATACCGGTATAGCAGAGCTCTCTAGCGAACTGGAATCTCTTCTTGAAGGCTCTGTGCGCAGGCAGATAGCCTCCTCCGATGTTCCCGTGGGAATTCTTTTGAGCGGAGGCGTCGACTCAAGTTTGATCACAGCTATGGCGGCTCGCGTATCGAATAAGCCGGTCAAGACTTTTACGGTGACATTTCCGGGGCACACTTCCCATAATGAGGGCCCTTTCGCGAAGATCGTAGCGGAACATTTCGGTACTCAGCATACCGAGCTTGCCGCGGAACCTATATCCGCAAATCTTCTCGCCGAGCTGGCCCGCCAATATGATGAGCCGTTTTGCGATTCTTCCATGATCCCGATGTTTTTGGTTTCGAAACTTATCAGCCGGCATGCTAAGGTCGCTTTGGGAGGGGACGGCGGAGATGAGCTGTTTGGCGGGTACCATGCGTACAATTGGATATTTAAACATGAATTCGCCAGAAAGTATATGCCGGCATATTCCAGACAGATGATTTCCTGGATGACGCGGCGTTTTATGCCGCAGGGGACATGCGGACGGAATTTTCTGCTCGGGTTGCGTCTCGATCTGCCTCATGCATGTTCGCAAATGAACGTCTTCTTCGATAAAGACTTTCGTTCCAAATTAATTATTCCTTTTGGCAAAAAATTAAACGGAAAATTGGAATCGCCGGAACAGAAAAGGATCAAACTTTGCGATCCCGCTTATGGTCTGCCGGGCATGGTCATGGCATTGGATTTTATGACGTATCTGCCGGACGATATTTTAGTTAAAGTGGATCGCGCCAGTATGTTAAACTCTCTGGAGATCCGCTCTCCGATGCTCGATTACAAGATCATTGAATTTGCGTTCTCCCGGGTTCCAAACGCCTTAAGGGCCAATAGTGTGAAGAGGAAGATCCTGTTAAAACATTTTGCCGGGCGTGTACTTCCCGCGAGTCTGGATTTAAATCGGAAACTGGGCTTCTCTGTCCCATTGACGAGTTGGATGAAAGCCGGGTTTGGGAGGCTTGTAAAGGAAATCTTGAACAACGCCGGCTCAGATATTTTTAATCAATCCGAGATCAGGAAGTTATTACGAAACCAGGATATAGGATTTTTGAATACAGAAAGAATTCTCGCTTTAACTATATTTGAATTATGGAGCCGGGAATATAAAGTCTCAATAAAATAAGAAAGGGCCCATTTTATGCCAAGAATGGTTTTGAGGATAGTTGCGGTAGCCGTTGTAGCCGTACTGATAGCCGTCCCCGCGTATTCGGACGGGCCGGTTAAGAAGCTCGGACGGGGCCTCTCCAACGCGATAACATTCCCGCTCGAGATACCCGCAAATATCAAGAAGGTCAACGAAAGCGACGGATTTATACTGGCGGCGACATACGGCCTCGGCCTGGGTATATATAAGGCCGTGGCGCGTGCGGCGATCGGTTTTTATGAGACTGCTACGTTCCCGTTTCCTTTCCCGGGAGACTTCGCCCCTATAGTGACGGATCCGGAGTTCTTTTTCGACTCCTCTCAATTATAACCGCGGTTTAGTCCTCTATCTGCAGGATGCCGAAAATGATCTTTCCCGGCTGGCTGGCGGAATCTATGCTCCAGGTGAGTTTCTTTGTCTTTCCATCGGCGTCCCTGTCGTGAACGGATATGGTAAATCCTACGCATCTATTCTTATCGGGTGTGAAGTTATTTATGTTTTCAAAAGGTATCTTAGCTTCCACGATATAGCCATCCTTAGTAAGCTTGGCCGCATAAGATATATTATCCGGAGATTTTTGAGCGTAACCCCACGCCCAGGCCTGCGCTCTCTTTTCGGGGCCGTATGGCGCTATCCCGAGCTGGTAATCGTAAGGGTTCCTGTCGAAATAATAACCGTCATTATTGGTATCGAAAAATATCTCTACGCAGTCATCCTTATAGATCATATCCCTCTTTTCGGTAGTGACTAAGCTGTCATCTTTGATCCTGCCGGCTATATAGAGGTTCTTGTCGTCATGGCCGAGATAAAATACCGCGCTCAGATCGGAATCGTCCCTCACAGAGCCTATGGTCATCTCGATATTCCTGTTATTTTTTGCCGTAAGGAATATTTCCGTATATCCGCTCTTTGCCCATTCCGAATAATCGCCGTCTATGGTTATCTTTCTATTGAGCCTTTTCACGCCGATCTTATCGTTGGGGTTGCCCGTGCAGGCCGCTAAAGCTGTCGGATCGTCAAGAGAGCCCGGCACAAATCCCGCCGCGTCAAGGCCCTTTTTCACATATCCGTTTTGCATAAAATATTTCCATATAAGGCCCGTCCGGTAATTCTCTATCATTAGAAGGGTCAACCCCTGGTCTATGGAGATATAATATTCACACGCCCATTTACGGTCTATATTGAACGCGTCCGTGAGCCCGTATTTTTTGACGGCGGCGCTGACCCTCTCATACATAGACTCATAATTGGCTATGGCGAATTTCGGAACCAGCGGTATGGAGCCGGCTACCGCGTAAGGCGCCACGGTCCCGTTGTGTTTATTTCTTCCGGGCCTTGCCCCGAAATTCCTGTAACCGTCCGGCGAGAGGGAAGCGCTCAGTCCCCAGAAACCTTCTCTGTAGGTCGCGAAAGAATCCGAATTGTCGAGGCAGTATTTCCTGTTGGTCTTAGCCGCTTTTATGGCGTTTTGCCAGTAGTCGGCGTATTTATCATGCTTATCGCGCAGGTCGAGCCACGCCAGCGGAAATTGATATTGGAATAAACTGCCGTCGGCGACGTATATTAATTTATAACCTCCGTATTGCGATACGGGCCTGGTGAACGAATCCCAGCACTCTTTTGGTATGGGGTGGGTCGGTGATCCCATGGCTAATATATAGCAGATGATACCCTCGGAGAATGAATCGATGCGTCCGGAAAATTCTTTTTCCGGCTTCCAGGACATCTGCAGGCAGCGTTCCTTATTCAGGAACCATGTCCAGTTCACTTTCCTGAATAATTCGTCCGCAAGGGCGCTCACCTGGGTGCCTTTAAAATATTCTCCGGCTGTGATCACGCCCGCCATTAATAGCGCCGTATCTATGCAGCTGACCTCGCTTGCCCACATGCGGGAACCTTTATTTACGTTAAAATAATGGTAGGTGAAGCCGTTGAAGTTCTCTATCTTTTTAAACGCGGTGAGGATCTTCAGGCACATCTTGTATGCCTCATCTCTTGAGATCCATCCGCGCTCGGCGCCTATCACCATAGCCGAAAGCGTGAAGCCCGAAGCGGCATTTGTGGCGGGCGATCCCGGCTCCGTCGTATTCAGCGTTAAACCGCTCTCCTTATCGGTCTCATTCAAAAAATAGTCGAATGCCTGCCTCTCCACCTTTTCGAGGAACTTATCATAATCATCCGCCGTAGCGGGGATAGATGAAAGGCAGAGCGCGAATGAGACAACTAATATGTAAGAGAATATTTTTTTAAACATAAGCGGGCATTATAATATATTTTTTCTAAATTTCCATAATTATTTTTAAGATATCCTGGCAGGACTTTGTCTCTCTCGTGATGCGGGCGCGGAGATTTGAGGCGCTGGGGATATTTTTCAGATACCAGATAGCGACTTTGCGCATAAAACCGGCCTTGCCGGACGCGCTTATAGATTTGTAACGGTCGATATAATCGAGATGTTTTTTCAGGACCTTCTTTTTTTCCGGTAAGGATATCTCTTTAGGGGGTTTGCCTGTCTTGATATATTCCTCGATCTCCTTGAATATCCACGGGTTGCCGAGAGCGCCGCGGGCGACTAAGATGCCATCGCAGCCGGTTTCATCGAGCATCAGTTTAGCGGACTCGCCCGAGAATATGTTCCCGGAGCCGAAGACGGGGATACGCACAGCGTCCTTTACCTTTTTTATAGCCTCGTAATCAATACCTCCGGCGTACCCTTGAGTCTTTAACCGCCCGTGTACGAAGACGGCCGACACGCCTATATCCTCGCAACGCTTCACCATCTCAACGATATTGTCGTCATCTTTCTTATTGAACCCCGAGCGTATCTTTATTGTTACAGGAAGGGGCAACTCCGGAATGAGCCTTTGCAGGATACCGTAGAGCCGCGGTGCGTCGCGCAATAGGTGGGCGCCCGCCCTTTTCTTGATGACTTTTTTCGCGGGGCAGGCGCAGTTGATATCGAGGAACGATACTTTCACCAGTTCAAGAAGCCTCAGGGCCGCTTTGAGCATTCCCGATGGGTCTGAGCCCAGAAGTTGTACGGCTATGGGCAGATCTTTCTTATCCGTTTTAAGATTGCCGTAAGTTTCATGGCGTTCATAGATTAAAGAATTCGAATCGACCATCTCGTAGAAGCAGAATTTCGCGCCATGTTCGCGGGCGATAAGCCGGAAGGGCAGGTCGGTGCATCCTGCCATCGGTGCGAGTAATACATTTGTACCTATATTAACGTTGCCTATTTTAATCATAACAGCATTTTAACACGAAAAGGAAAGGCTGTCAATTAACAACTTATAAGTTGTATTGTATTTAATAAAGTAAATATAGAAATACAATATACTAATATAGTTAGTAAAATACTTGACAAAATTTAGTTTATCATGTATACTTAAAACGGCATGGAAAACAATACTAAAAATGTAATTGCTGAGCGCGACAGAGTATTAAAGGCTTTGGCCGGTAAATTAGACGGTCTATATTTAGCCGGCGGAACCGCTTTGTCTTCATTTTATTTTCATCACAGGGAATCATATGACCTGGATCTGTTTACAAAAGAATTTTCAAGAACCAAAATAGAGAAGATCGTTTCGGATCTTGCAAAAACAACCGGCCGCAAGATAGAGCTGGAGAAGGCCGTGGAAAAAAAAGATTTAGCATCAATAATGATCTATTATCTATACTTAAATAAAGACGAGACGCTAAAAATGGATTTTGTGGAGGATGTGTACGAGCTGGTTAAACCGGTTAAGATAATAGACGGCATCCCGGTCCTTTCTTTAGAGGATATATATATGAGAAAGATATTCGCGGCCTGCGGCACAGACAGAACGGTTAATGTAATAGGCCGTGAAGTATTTACAGGCGGCAGACAGCAGGTAAGGGATTTTTTTGATCTATATTTTTTGTCAACGACCTTCAGCCCTTTATCAAAGTTCGCGTTTGAGTACTGCTCTTATCCGCAGATAGAGAGCCTGGCGGTATGGTATAAGTCATATAGCAGGAGTTTTATGCAGATGGAGATATTGGATATCGAGACCGATAAGAACGTCTCCTTCAGGGAAATGGACAATCATTTCAAGCGGGAGATAGAACAATTAGTAAGGAAGGCATTCGAATAATATGGCCGCCGATATTTTCTGGGACAGAAAGACGACGAAAAAAGAGGCGCAGGAGATATTAAAAGATGACTCCGGCCCCAGATTCGCCGAATTTGCTTCATTGGTTCTTTCGCGTGTAGGCAGGCCAAAAGAAGTCTTTGATATGTATATGGACAAGATGACGTTCCTGAAAAATTGGCGTAAAATAAAAAGAAGGATGCGTAAAGACAGCTGGAATGATATGCGGATAATTTTTTGGGATGAGGTCTATGATGTTCTTTCCAAAGGCGTCGATAAAGGGCAATTAAAAGAGAAGAGGTCGGCTGTTTCCGAAGAGGCGCGAAATATCGGCGAAATAATAAAAACTGCCAGGCGGAAGAAGCAATTAAACCAAAAGGATCTGGCGCAGGCCGCAGGTATGTCACAGCAACTGGTCTCGTTTCTTGAAAACGGATATTTTAATGTCTCCTTGAGTACACTGAAAAAAGTTTTGGATGTGCTGGGGATGGAGTTTTCCATAACGCAGAAATAAAGGTAAAAATATGAAGATAGGAATGATAGGATTACCGCAGACGGGGAAGAAGGCGCTATTCGAGCTCCTCACGGGCCACAAGCCGTCCGAGAACGAAGTTGCCTCGGGCAAGCCGATACATGGGGTGGCCGAGATACGCGACAGCCGGTTCGACGCGCTGGTCGCTATGTACAAGCCGAAGAAAGAGGTGAGGGCGAGGATAGAGCTGGAGCTATTGCCGAAGATAGAGAAGGACGCGATATCGAAAGGCGACATATTCGGAGATATAGCCGAGGTCGACGCTCTCTGCCATGTGGTGCGCGCGTTCAAGGACGATTCGATATATCACGCCAGCGGCTCTGTTGACCCAAAGCGCGATATTGACGCGATAAATTCGGAACTATTGTTACATGACCTGATATTTATCGAGAAACGCTTCGAGAGGCTCGATAAGAAGGTGAAGCAGACCAGGGAAGAGGCGTCTATAAAGGAGAGAGACCTTCTCGCCAGGTTAAAGGCTCATCTCGATAAGGAATTGCCTTTGAGAACGCTTGATATCTCCGCGGATGACAATAAGATGTTGACGAGCTACCCATTCCTTACCCGCAAAGAGATGATAATAGCCCTGAATGTATCTGAGGATCAGCTCAAGAATAAGCCTCCGGTGGAAGGCGATAACATAATGCAGGTCTCGGCCAAGGTTGAGGCGGAGATAGCGGCTCTGGATTCCGAAGAGGAGAGAAAAGCATTTCTTGTTGATCTCGGCATAACGGAGCCGGCCATGAATATATTAACACGGCTTTGCCTGAAGACGCTCAATCTGATATCTTTCTTTACAGTGGGCCAGGATGAGGTGCGGCAGTGGAACGTTAGAGCGGGCTCTACAGCCGCTGAAGCCGCCGGCACGATACATTCCGATCTTCAGAAGGGATTTATAAGAGCGGAGCTCATTAAATTAAATGATCTGAAGGAGTTAGGAAGCGAAGAGGCTGTAAAGGCCCAGGGCAAGTTCTATCTTAAAGGCAAAGACTATATAGTAGAAGACGGTGATATTCTCTCCATCAGATTCAACGTATAGCAAAAAATTCGCAAAAAGGGGTCAGGCACCTATCCAAAAAGCGCCTGACCCCTTTTACTGTTTCAAAATGTCTAGTTCCAAAAATAATAAAAGAGGCTTGACAACAGCTAAAT
>JAQTPE010000076.1 GCA_028748925.1 Candidatus Omnitrophota bacterium | reverse complement strand
CCTGTTAAGGAATTTTATAAAGTACCCCCCGAAGGCATCTTGTTTTATGAAGAGCATGAGGAGAACTTTATTAATGATATACATGAGCTCGCGAAAAAATATAATAATACTCTCTTCATAGCGTGCGCGGGCGCGCTGGCGAAGGTTGTAGCCTATGAAGGATGGAAGACGAACAAGACAAACAGATATGTAGATATCGGTTCTGCCCTCGGAGAATTCCTCTTTGGCAGGAAGACACGGCCATATCAGGATTCAAATCATCCCGACCCAAAAGCGTTCAAGCAGCCTTTTGATCTTTCCGGCCCCCATCTTTCGTAAAAGATCTTTTAAGTTCCTTAAGACAGCGGTTTCGGGGTACAATCTATCTTCATATCGCATGATAGATCGTATTAAATTTCGATCCAATTGCCTGCGTGTATGGGATAGATTATTTATGAAATCCGGGAGGATAGCGGAATTCTTTTTCCAATCGAGGCGGGTCTCGGCATATTCACGCGCGCGTCTTTTATAATCGCCGAGCAAGCGCGGATTATCAACGAAAAATTGCATCGCTTCCCGTAAGGCGGTTTCGGAACAAAAACTCAACGGCCAATAGTAATTATCCTTCCTCTTTTCATAGCGTTCCACTTTGACGAGTCTTCCGTTCAGATTATCGACTACAAACTCATTCATCGGAGGGGCGTCGGTTGTGATGACCGGCAACCCGGAAGCGAGAGCTTCCGCCACGGTAAGCCCTATGCCTTCAAGCTGTGAAGGATAGACATAGACATCCCCTAAATGATACAGTCCCGGCGCCGCTACCTCTTTTTCGATAACTTCGATCCTCGGGTCTCCTTTAATCAACGAGTGTGTCGCTTCGTCGAGTCTGCACCACGAAGGATGTTCGTTGAGTTTACCCTGGGAATGTATGATCAGTTTTACATCCCCCTTTACTTTCTGAAAGGCCCGCACCATTATGTCGGTCCCCTTGCGCTGGGGATCTATGCCGCAGGAGTGAAAAAAACGCAAACAATTTTTCGAATCCTTTTGGACGGTCGGTCTGAATATATCTATATCTGTGCCCCAGGGAATATAGACCGATTGAGGGTTCTTTTTAAAGACGCCGTAATGACGCTTAGTATTGCAGAGCAAAAAATCGAACAACCGGAAAAATGGGATAAGTTCGGGCGTATAATAATCAACGTACATACCGAGCTTGATATCGAGCCTCAGGGCTCTGACAACCACTTCCCAGCTCCGCTGTTCATTGAATATAACTACCTCTATATTATTTTTAACTATCCATTTCTTGAAATCTTTCCAGTCTACATGGGTCAGGGGCCTGGCCGGTATTTTTTTACCCCAGGTAACATACGGCTTGTCCCATAACGGGTCGCCCTTGGCATAGCGTTCTCCCGCGCGCGCATAGATAAAGACGTTATGCCGTTGCGATAGGGTTTCCAGGTAGGCGCGTGACACATAAGCGGCTCCTCGTTCAAACCATGTTGTCACTATGCCGATGTTCATTGTATTATTTGCCTATGCCCTTATTTTTTAAGCAGCGTCTCATAAAGATTGAGATAATTGCGGGCTTGCGCGTCAAGGGTATATGCGCGTTCTGCCGTATTTCTCGCTTCTTCGCCCATGGCTTCCCGTTCTTTCGGGCGGGTTATCATGTATTCTATTTTATCGGCCAGATCTTTTATATCTTTTGGATCCGCGAGAAGTCCTGTTTTGTACGGCATTATCATTTCAATCATTTCACCCGCTTTCGATCCTACGACCGGCGTTCCGCAGGCCATGGATTCAAGGCAGGTTAAACCGAATATTTCCTGTAATGAAGGTACCACGGTCAGGTCGCAGCTTGAATAGGCCGCGAATAGCATGTCCTCATCCTGTATATAACCGGGTTGATATACGGGATATCCCGTCTCTTTTAACAGGATATCCGGATCCTTTTTTGGGCCAAGCACAACTAAGGCTATCTCCGGACGGCTCGTTCTATCTTTAATGATCCGCAATGCTTCCAGAAGATATTTAAAGCCTTTATTTTCTATCGTATGATTGGGCCTGATAAGAATAAGCGTCTTATCCCGTGGCAGGCCCAGGAGGTCCCTCGAGAGGTTTTTATCGCGTTTTTTAAATACGGATCCCGGCAGCCCGTGGGGGATAGTATATATTTTGAAATTTTTAAATAACACGCTTTTTTTTACGCAGTCCGCCATATATCCGCTTGGCGCTACGACAGCTATCTCGCGTCCTTTATAGGCTCCCTCTTTTCTTAAAAAAATCCTTCTCGATAGATCGTCAGGATCGTTGGAACCCAGCTGGGGACATGAACCGCATCCTGTTTCATATTTCGTACATTCTACCGGAATATGGCATCCTCCGGTAATGGGATTAAAATCATGCAATGTCCAGACCACGGGTTTGGACCCTATTTTTGAAAAGAACTCACTATGGTTAACCATTCCCGCTATCCAGTGCAGATTGACGAGATCGCAGGCTTTCACCATCGGGTGGGCGCCGATATCGTATATGGTCCTGTCGTTTGAAAATAGTTCAAAACCGTGAGGGCGGGTCTTCTTATAAGCGCCGTATTCGGCGATAATATATTCAGAGTATATTTTATCGATGACCCGTTTTATCGGGCTCCTCTTACGCGTGAATTCTATAATATCCTCAGAGCCGTCATGTGTTACGTCTCCATGCAATAAGAGCATCCCGGAATCTACGCCGATAGATTTTAATCCGTAATGGAGCCTGCCGGCGGCCTTTCCCGCTCCGCCGCGATTATTTGTGCATATGTGCAAGATCTTCATATATCCTGCGGGGCTTTCTGTATCTTAGCGGTTTATTTATATTATCTGTACGCGGAATCAATATAACGTTTTTATAACATGTATGTCAAGCTGATTTCACGGTTGTAATTGCTTTGCCTTACAGGCAGGTATTCTGTATAATATACAGGAGAGCAAGACCTGATCGCCTATAATAGATTAAGCGCTGTCTTTCCATGCTTACATGAAATCAAAGGAGAGGATCGACATATGCAGAAGACGGATTATCTCACAGGTTTTTTAAGCAAAGAGACTATCCATATCGCGCTCGATAAGTTAATGGCCGAGTCCAATATAGATAATAAACCTTTCACAGTGCTTCTCCTCGATATGGATCATTTTAAGACGTATAACGAAAAATACGGCCATCTTGAAGGGGACAATATGCTTAAATACTTTTCCGGAACGCTTCGTGCGGGTCTTGAGACGGAGCAGACGCTCATCTTCAGGTTCGGCGGGGATGAATTCATTATTGTCTTTCCGGAGAAAGGCGCCCGTGACGTATACCGTATAGCATGCAATATGATAAAAATCTTCAGGAAGAGACCCTTCTTACTCAGAGGGCACCTCTACAAAATGCTCTTCAGCGCCGGTATCGCCACATATCCGGCCGACGGGCGTAAAATCGAGGAGGTTATTCACAAGGCGGACAAAGCGATGTATTTTTCCAAGACTCACGGCCGCGCCAGAGTTACTATATACAGCCATGTTTTGTGGAAGACGCTTGCCAGGACGATCTCTTTTGCCGTGATCGCGTCATTGGCGATATTATTGTATCTGGATCAGGTCTTTCACAACGATCGCGTCATGGGCTGGTTGAAGAAAAAAATAGGAAAGATAGGCATAACTCTGGTTGTGCCCACAGATAAACCCGGGGAAAAACGCAACATAGATTTAACCATAATAAAATAAGAGAGTATACGGATAGAAGGTCGGATACAAAAAAACGCATTTTAAAAAGGAGGCAGTCCATGAAGAGGTTGGTCATATTGATCGCTGGAACGGCGTTTTTTGTTACCGCGCACGCATTTGCCGCCGATATGGGTGACGTTATGCCGTCTCTCAAGGCCGCGACGCGGACGATCAACTCCACGTTATCGGAAATAGACAAAGACCTCAAGGCCGCAGCCAATGCTCTTTCTAATATCGATTTAAAATCCGAAGCCGCGCGAAAGGTATTAAACGATCTGCGTAAATACCGCCCATATGTGATAGACAGTTCAATCATAGACGCCGATGGCGTAAAGATTACCGTTGAACCCGCGGAGTACAGGCAGTATGAAGGCGCGGATAGAAGCGATCTTCCTTCTGTTCTGTCGCTTTTGAAGAACAAGAAACCGGTAATGAGCAATGTATATGAGTCAGCCGAAGGTATCCATGCTATAAGTATAGGGTATCCGATATTTTCGGATAAGGGCGAATTCCGCGGTGCCGTCAGGATGCTGATAAGACATGAGGATTTCCTGAAGCCGCTTGTAGCGGATGAGCCATGCAAAGTATGGGTTATGCAGAAGAATGGCATCGTTGTTTATGATATGGATCCCGAAGAGATAGGGAAGAATGTATTTTCCGATCCCATGTTCAGTCCGTTCGGGGACCTGATCTCATTCTCAAAGACAGTTGCGTCGTCAAAGACAGGAGCGGGATCATACAGTTTTTACATCGATGGGCTTAAAGACAGGAAACTTGTTGAAAAAATAGCGGCATGGGATACCGCCGGACTGTATGGAACGGAATGGCGCGTTATTGCTATGGAAGCCGACAGGTCGATGGAGCGTCCGGAAGCGAATACAGAGGATTCTGTATCGGCGGATCCCGCGAAAGCAAAATAAGACAAAAAGATAAAAAGAGAGGGCGTTGCCGTTTTCACTGTAAGTATGCGGATCCTGGTTAAACCGTTAGTCCTGCTTTTTTGCGCCGCCATTATCCTGTCCGGCTGCGCTACCATGCGATATCCCAACACATATAAAGTCGAAGGCAAAGAGGTCAAGGAGTTCAAAGACCTCGATGACGACAAAGCCCTCAAAGCCGTCGTCCTCATATATAATTCGAAGAACGATATATGGGAAGACAGCATAGCCCGCAGTATTGCTCTTGAAGAATATCTGAAGCTTCTGAAGAAGAGAAAGTCGGCATATATTAAAAAATCCGGCATATTCAATATAAAGTATGACAAAGTGAATGTCTCCAAGATGAAAGATGAGGATCTGGAAAAATTATATGATGCCCTGATACCCAAGGCCGAAGTCTATCGTATGGACTCCGCGCCCGAGCTATCGGAAATGGAGAACGCGAGCAGGATAATTTACCTCACTGCTGTAAGTTCCGTCATTACGGAATTAAAGAAACGTGATAATGCCAAGAATGTTATCAGTATCGCGGGCCAGATCCTCATCACCGCTCTCACCGTCGCTTTGCAGGTATTATGAGCGCTACATATCGTTTGGAAGCAAGAATCGCGTTGCCCTTTTTTATTGCCAGGTGATATACTATTAAAAAGAGAGAGGTAGCTGATATTATGAAATTCCTTATAAAGTGGTTTATCAATATAATAGCGCTGCTCGTTGTTATACATGTGATAGCGGGCGTCAGCATCGATAATATGCAGACCGTATTCGTCGCGGCCCTTATATTGGGGCTTTTGAACGCGTTCATACGGCCGTTCATATTGATCCTGACATTACCCCTGACCATATTTACGTTCGGGTTCTTTACGCTCATCATAAACGGGTACCTCTTTTATCTGGCCACAAAATTTATCAAAGGCTTCGTTGTCGCCGGTTTTTGGAACGCGTTCTGGGCGGCGCTGTTATTCAGCATAATAAGCTCATTATTAAGTTTTATGCTTACGCCGAAAGTCGATATAAAATGCGGTTCGTTCCGGCATACCGGATCCGGGCGTTTGAATATAGATAAAGACGATGTCATAGATGTGGAAGGCAAAGCGGAATAGCGGCGGCTTAAACGAAAGAAGAGAGATGATCGCCAAAAAGAACAGCTCAAGGAATGAATTGCCGCGGGATCTCGATCTTAATGATGAGTTCAGGTCCGCTTTTAATTCGATGGAGAAGACCGACGATAACCTGTTTATTACCGGCAAGGCCGGCACGGGTAAATCTACGCTCCTGAAGTATTTCAAGATATACACAGGAAAGAGGATAGTGATCCTCGCGCCCACGGGTGTCGCGGCCGTCAATGTAGGCGGGCAGACGATCCATTCATTCTTCAAATTTCCGCCGCGCATTCTTCAGAAGGATACGATACGTAAACGGCGCGATACCGATATTATCGAGAAGCTGGATACCGTGATCATCGATGAGGTTTCTATGGTCCGCGCCGATCTCATGGATGGGATCGACTACGCTCTCAGGCTTAACCGCGGCCAGATGAAGAAACCGTTCGGCGGCGTACAGATGATATTCTTCGGCGACCTTTTTCAATTGCCTCCGGTTGTGGACCCTGCGGAGAGAGAGCTTTTGGCGGAGCGGTATCCGAATCCATACTTTTTCAGCGCAAAGGTATTTCATAATTCGAATCTCAGGCATATAGAGCTCTCCAGGATCTACAGGCAGAAAGATAAGAAATTTATCGAGCTCTTGAACCGGCTGAGGAATAAGGAGCATACGGATCATGATCTTGGCCTGCTGAATGGGCGATACCTGAAGAGCATACCTGAATCGGGCGACGCCACCGTTATCCTTACAACGACGAATAGTATCGCGGCGGCGGTAAACGAGAACCGGTTGGCCGGGCTACAGGGTAAAGAGTATTCCTATGAGGGAGACGCCTCCGGAGATATTAAAGAGTCGTTTTATCCTACGAATGCGTCCCTCCGCCTTAAAAAAGGCGCCCAGGTGATACTTATTAAAAACGACCCTGATAAGCAATGGGTGAACGGTACGATAGCCAGGATAGCGTCGTTATCGCGTACTTCGATCAAAGTGGATATCGACGGGCAGATCTGCGAAGTAAATAGGGTGAAGTGGCAGAAGATAGAATACAGTTACAATGAAGACGACGACAAGATAGAAGAAGACGTCGTGGGTGCGTTCGAGCAGTACCCGATCAAACTTGCCTGGGCTATAACTATACATAAGAGCCAGGGGCAGACATTCGATAAGATCATAGTCGATCTGGGCCGGGGCGCTTTTACCCATGGACAGGTATATGTAGCGCTGAGCAGATGCAGCAGCCTTGAAGGCATAACGCTTAAGAGGCCCGTTATAAATAGCGATATCATATTCGATAAACAGATATACGAATTTCAAAACCGGTTTGCGAGCCTGGGACTATAATATGAAATTATCACGGCCTTTAGTGGTTTTGGATCTCGAGACGACCGGCACATGGGTGGAGAAGGACAGGATCGTCGAGATAGGGATGATCAAGATAATGCCGGACGGAACCAGGGAGACTTATATAAAGCGCGTCAATCCCGGCATGCCGATCCCCGCTAATGTAACAAAGATAATAAATATCACCAACGAAGATGTCAAGGACGCGCCGCGTTTTAAAGA
>JAQTPE010000075.1 GCA_028748925.1 Candidatus Omnitrophota bacterium | reverse complement strand
CATAAGACCGAAATGATAAAAAAACCCCATATAATAACGGGCCTCGATATAGGTTCGTCAAAGATATCGGCGGCGGCGCTTGAGGTATCCGACTCTTCCCAGTCCAGGATACTGGCCTATGAGAGCGGGTCGTCAAAAGGTGTATTCAGGGGCTCTATAATGAGCCTCGATGAAGCCTCAAATTCCGTTGCCAAAGTCTTGACGAAGCTCAAAGAGAAGATTAATAAGTTCCCGGACAATATCTATGTCAATATCAGCGGAGATACCGTGACCGGGGAGAAGTCCCGCGGCATGGTCCCTCTTTCCTCGCGGGGAAGAGAGGTTACGAGATCCGATATGGCCAAATGCGTAAATGCGGCCGGCACTATAAGATTATCGTTCGACAGGGAGATTATACACAGAATCGTTCTTAACTATTCCATAGACGATCAGCCGGTTATAAAGAATCCTCTTGGCCTTTACGCTTCCAGGCTCTCATGCGAGATGTATATGATAACAGCGTGCATTAACCATATACAGAATATCTACAAATGTGTTGATAACGCCGGATACGATATCAAGGGAGTCGTATATTCGGGGATAGCGGACGGGGCCGGACTTTTAGAGGAAGGATGGGGCGATGAAGGTGTCCTGCTCCTGAATATGGGGGCCTCTCTTACGGAGGTCTCGATATTCTCCGGAGGATGCTTGAGCGCTATGAATGTAATACCTGCCGGCGCGTCGGATATAAAAGGAGATATTAAGACCAGCGCGGAATTTGACAATATCATCTCCCGCGTCAAGGCAAAATGCGAAGAATTCTCCAGCAAGGGTCAGAATATAAAACTGGCGGTGATATCCGGCGGATTTACTTTTTCGGAGGGGGCGGTAGATATTCTGGAAGATAAATTATCTTATCCTGTAAGAATGGGTGTAGTTAAGAACGTACAGGGCAATATATCGAGTATCGACAGCCTGCGCGGCGTAACCGCAATAGGGCTCGCTAGATACGCCGAAGCAGAGTATCGGCCGAAACCGTTTCAGACAAAAGGCCTTGCCAAAGACATATCGGAAAAAGTGGCGGAGATATTCAATAACTATTTTTAGGAGGCAAATTCTTTTTATTAACAAAAGCCCGCCGGCCCTGCACCATAAACGGTACAGGGCCTGTTGGCAGATGGAGGCTCTTATGAAGACGATCTTGTCTATATGCGTTGCTTCGCTTATAATATCGGTATCCGCTGTTCCGGCTGCTTGCAATGGCGACTCTCTTGTGGACAACATGAAGACTCTCGACGGCCATGTCGTCTCTGTGAATATTCAAGATTCAAGCGTTACGATTAATGCGTCCGAAGATATGAAATTTTCCGTGTCGCCGGGCGCCAACATAACCAACGCGGATGGTTTTAACATGCAATTATCCGATGTAAAAACAGGCAGTTATGTGACGGTAAGTTATTATAATGATCGATCCGGAAAGCATATTCTGACAGGAATGGAAGTCGAATACAAAAACTAATCGCATGAATAAATTTTTGGCCGCGTCTATCCTGGTTCTCCTGCTGGCAAGCCCTGCCTTTTCTTATGAAGAGATAGAGTATAAAAAATTTAAGTTCGAAGAGTCGTCATGCGACGTTGGGGTGCATTACAAGAGCGCTCAAAAAGGGCTCTTGATAGGCGTTTCCGCGATAGCCACCGGCAAGGGCGCGGAATTCAGAAAATGGAAAGTCTCCGATATAAAAATAAGCATGGATGGCCGGCGCTTCAGGCCCGATAAGGAATCTAATTTCTATGTTACGGAAGAGTCCTTATTCAGAGTGCCGGGCGCTATAGTATTTGCGGCAATAGGGGCATTTGGGGAATACGGAGGGAGCAATCTTAATAATAACCTGAGCAAGATAGGCGTAGGTTTAGGTATGGGCCTTATCGCGCTCCAGGCAAAGGGCGAAATAACCGGTAAGCGCTGCCTATTCAATATTCCGTCCGATAAATTGGATAATATGAATGAAGGTGCAGATTTTATAGATATACTGATCGAAAATGAGGATCTGCACCTTAAGGAGCAGATGAAGATCGCGATCATAAAGCCTTCGGGAGAACCGGGTGGTAAGTACAATTTTGCCGGTATGACCAGGGATGGACTCTCTGAGCTCATGGATACGCTTAAGGATAAGATCACTGTGCTGGAAAAAGAGCAGGCGGATTATAAATACGGAGAGGATCCGGAATTTGACGTAATCCAGAAGAAGATAGAGAGCTGCGAGACGGAGCGCGGCATGGCTTATAAGGCGTGGTTCGACCGGAATACAAAACGATCGGAATGAACAATATGGATAATATGGCTTACATGGACAGCCAGCGCAGGAATTCCGAAGAGTATGAGGCTCTCTGTAAGAGATGCGGTAAGTGCTGCGGATTAGAGACGGATCCCTGTGTTAATTTGAAGAAAGATATATCGGGTAATTATTATTGCGCCGTATACGAGTCCCGCCTCGGCAGGCAGGTAACCGTATCGGGCCGGATATTTACCTGTGTGGAGATAAGAGAAGTGGTAAGAAAGGGTCTGCCCAACGGGGGGTGCGGTTATGGAAGATGAGTTACTCGCAGAAAAGTTTGCCCAGTGGACGAAATCGCTTTCGGATAAGAGCGCCAGGATATCTATATATCAGCATATCAGGGACATTCCTTACGCTATCGTACCCGAACTGAGAGACCCCAGGACCGGCCCGTCCGATATGATAAGAATGAACATGGGGTCGTGTGTTCCTAAACATTTTCTCATGGCCCTGATGATGGGCGAGCTCGGACTCCCGGTAAAGTATGTAAGCTATCTTTTTAACTGGAACGATCCCGCCGTAAAGTTCCCGCCCGTGTTAAAGAGAGTGGTCAAGAATATGCCTATATCGGCTCATCTGGCGACAAAGATCAATATCGACGGCAGGTGGATACTGGTAGATGCCACATACGATCTGCCTTTGAAGAAAGCCGGTTTTTCCGTAAATGAATCATGGGACGGCGTCAGCGATACGAAGAACGCCGTGACGCCCATAGAAGAGGTAGTCCATGAGTCTTTGCAGGAGAGGCTCTCTTTTTCCGGTAAGAGGGTCGGGGAGTATACCGATAAAGAGAGAAGCGCGTACTCGGAGTTCACAAAAAAGCTGAATTACTGGCTCGAGGAATTGAGAAGAAGATGAATCCCGTTACATCTCTTTAATTAGATGTAACGGCTATGGCAATTAAAAATTTCTAGCGGGATGGAGATGTAACGGGATGAATAAACTAAGGCTTCTTTTTTCATATCTGGCCGGGCATAAAAGACAAGTTACGGCCGCCGTGATCGAAAAGGGCGGCAGGATACTGATTGCTCAAAGACGCAGAGGGCGTACACTGGGAGGCAGATGGGAATTCCCGGGAGGAAAGATCGAACCCGGCGAAACGCCCGAAACATGCTTAAAGAGGGAACTCAAAGAAGAGTTTGATATAGAGTCTGAAATAGGACAGTTTATTATTGCGAGCCGATTCAGATACTGCCTTGTGCCGATCGAATTGCTTGCATACAGGGTAAAGCATCTTTCCGGAGAGTTCAAAGTCAATGAGCACGAAGAGATCCGATGGGTCTCCCCATCAGAGCTTGGCTCGTATGACTTTATGCCAGCCGATCACTCCATAGTAAAGATACTCCAGAATAATTCCTGATCCAATCCATTTTTTGGTTGCTATTTGAGTCAATATGTGTTATCTTACTGCGTTACAAAAAGTCTCATGATCACTGATAACTTAAAATCTGTAACACAAAGAATATCAAGGAGTTGCGAGAAGTCCGGCAGGCCTGCGGACGCTGTAAAACTCGTGTGCGTTACTAAAGAAGCCGGTCTGGCGGAAATCGAAGAGGCCTTGGCCCAAGGTGTTAAGGATATCGGCGAGAACAGGGTGCAGGATGCCCTGGTTAAATATAAGGCCATAGGCGGCAGGGCTATCTGGCATCTGATAGGCCACTTACAGACGAACAAAGTCAGAGATGCCGTAGAGATCGCTTCGCTGATACATTCCGTCGACAGCATGCGTTTGGCAGAAGCTATAGATAAGGAAGCTAAAAAGATAGGTAAGATCCAGGATATACTCATCCAGGTTAATGTATCGGGTGAAGAGAGTAAATTCGGGATATCATGTGATGAAGCCAGGCCTTTTTTTGAAAAAGCCGCATTATACCCTAATATTAATGTGTCAGGCCTAATGACGATAGCGCCGGAGGTCGAAAATCCGGAAGATACGAGGCCGTATTTCCGGAAGCTTCGAGAGTTGCGCGATAAGCTTCAGGACTCTCAACTCTCAACTATTAACTATCAACTTTCTATGGGAATGACCAACGACTTTGAAGTGGCGATAGAGGAAGGTTCTACTATGATAAGAGTGGGAAGGGCTATATTCAGATGATCGATAAGAAGATAGGAATTATCGGCTGCGGGAACATGGGCGAAGCTATTCTTAGCCGCCTTTCGAATATTCTCGAGAAGAGCGTATCGATAATGGTAAGCGAGTTCGACGCGAAACGAAGAGATTATATCCAATCCAAATATAAGGTGATAGTGGAGACGGATAATAATGAGGTGGTCAAATTCGCTGACGTGATAATATTAGCGGTAAAGCCAAATGATCTCGAAAAGGTGCTTGAGGGGGAGGTCTGCTGCGGCGCATCAAAAGATAAGCTATTAATATCCATAGCCGCCGGAATTACGACTAAGTATATAGAAAATATAGTGGGCAAAGATGTGCCTGTTATACGAGTTATGCCTAATATGGCTGCTACGATAGGCGAATCTATATCGAGCATATCTGCCGGCAGCGCCGCCAGCCTTGAGCATGTGGAGCTTGCCAAAGAGATATTCCGTGCGATAGGCGACGTAGTGGATGTTGATGAGAAACTCGTTGATGCCGTAACCGCCATAAGCGGAAGCGGCCCTGCGTACTTCTTCTATATGATAGAGGCGCTGATAGAAGCAGGATGCGTCGAAGGGCTTAAAGAAGACGTCGCCAAAAAACTTGTCTTAAAGACGGCGCTCGGAAGCGCAAATTTATTGGAAGCGCTTAAAGAAGACGCGGCCATATTACGGTCGAAAGTGACATCGAAGGGCGGTACGACCGAAGCCGCGATCAAGGTATTTGAATCGAAGAAGCTCAAAGATATAATAAAGGACGCCGTTCGGGCGGCAAAGGCGCGTTCAAAAGAACTACAGAAGAGGTGAACATGTTCGTATTAGGAAATCTTATAATGGCGTTGGCGACAATATTGGACTATATCCTGACGATAGCCAATTGGTTGATAATAATCAGGGCGTTGTTGAGCTGGGTAAATCCGGATCCGTATAACGTTATAGTGCAGTTCCTTTATAAGGTTACAGAGCCGCTCCTGGCGCCTTTCAGGCGGCTCGTTCCGGCGTATTCTACAGGTATAGATTTTTCGCCCATATTTGCGCTCTTGGCGATATGGTTCTTAAAGCTGTTTTTGATCAGGACATTATTCGGGGTAGCGATAAGGATAGGGTAAGGAGATATCGATGGCAGGCAAGATAGGCATAATAGGCGGAAGCGGTTTTTATAATATCGACGGGATAAAAGACGTAAAAGCCGTGAAGGTGAAGACACCTTTCGGAGATCCTTCCAGCGAATATATGACAGGTTCGCTTGGAGGCGTTCAAATGGTATTCCTGACCCGTCACGATAAAGGGCATAAGATATCGCCCGGCGAAATAAATTACCGCGCCAATATTTACGGAATGAAGAAGCTGGGTGTCGAGCGCATCATATCGGTCTCGGCTTGCGGCAGTTTAAAAGAGGAACTTAAGCCTTTAGACATAGTAGTGCCGTCCCAATTTGTAGACAGGACAAATCGTGGGCGTGAAATGACATTCTTCGGAGGCGGTGTAGTGGCTCATATCCAGTTCGCGGACCCTGTCTGCCCGCATCTGTCCAAGGAGCTTTACGATGCCGGAGTCAAGGCCGGCGCCTCGATGCATCTCGGCGGTACATATATAAATATGGAGGGGCCGCAGTTCTCCACCAAGGCGGAGTCCTATCTTTACAGGTCGTGGGGTATGGATGTAATAGGTATGACGAACCTTGCCGAGGCGAAACTTGCCAGGGAAGCCGAGATATGCTATGCAACGCTGGCATGTATCACGGATTATGACTGCTGGCATATGGATCAGGCAATTGAGACTGTGTCGGTAGAGATGATAATCCAGAACCTGCTGAAGAATGTCGACGTCTCGAAGAGGATAGTAAAATCGGTTCTGCCGAAATTGGCAAAAAAGAGAGATTGCGTATGCGCGTCCGCGCTCAAAGATTCCATAATTACACGGCCCGATGCTATTCCCGCAAAGGTGAAGAGGGCTCTGAAATTGATAATAGGGAAGTATGTATAAAACCGTTGCATACCCCGGGGGTCTACGGCGGTTAAGGTGAAATAAAATAATATGGATTATAAACAGACATTAAATTTACCGAAGACGGATTTTCCGATGAAGGCCGACCTGCCCAATAGGGAGCCGAAGCTCATTAAACATTGGCAGGAGACGGATCTTTCGGGAAAGATCCGCAGGCTTCGTAAAGGAAGAGAGAAGTTCATCCTGCATGACGGGCCGCCGTATGCCAATGGCAATATCCATATGGGCCACGCTCTCAACAAAATACTGAAGGATATAGTGATCCGTTTTAAGACGATGTGCGGGTATGATTCACCTTATGTGCCGGGGTGGGATTGTCATGGCTTGCCGGTGGAGCACCAGCTCTTCAAAGAATTAAAGATGACCAAATACGAGATCGATCAGGTCCAATTCAGGAAGAAGGCCTACGACTACGCGATGAAATACGTGGATATTCAACGTGAGCAGTTCAAACGCCTCGGCATAATGGGCGAATGGGCCGATCCGTATCTGACGTTATCTAAGGATTATGAAGCGGCTATCATAAGGTCTTTCGGAAAGCTGGTAGATAAAGGATATATCTATAAGGATCTTAAGCCGGTAAACTGGTGTACCACTTGTGAAACCGCTCTTGCCGAAGCGGAGGTGGAATATGAAGATAAGGTGTCGCCGTCCATTTATGTTAAGTTTGAATTAAAGGAGGGCACATCGTTTGTCATATGGACGACAACGCCGTGGACGCTGCTTGCCAATGTCGCGATAGCCGTACACCCGGATGCGGATTACGTACATGTAACCGGTAAGAGCGGCGAAGTTTATATAATGGCGAAGATGCTCGTTGATACCGCCATGGAAAGAATAGGTTTAAAAGAATATAAGATCCTGAAGACCGTCAAGGGCAGAGAACTCGAGGGGCTTGAAGCAAAGCATCCTTTTATCGACAGGGGCTCGAAGGTGGTATTGGCGGATTATGTCTCGATGGAGGACGGGACCGGATGTGTCCACACAGCTCCGGGCCATGGCCAGGAAGATTACATTACCGGAAGAAGATACAAACTGCATACATTG
>JAQTPE010000074.1 GCA_028748925.1 Candidatus Omnitrophota bacterium | reverse complement strand
GGGTCTCCACCGTTTCTGCGTCACCGGATTGCCGCGCTTCTCTGATCTCGTTTCTTACCGCCTGCTCTTCGGCCTTCGCGCTCTCGGCATTCGACTTCATAGTAACACGCTGGGAACTTATGGCCTCTTTATCCGCGGCTATCTCTTCCTTCGGTGTTCCCGGATCATTTTTTGCGCAGGCGGTAGATGATGCCAACGCCATAAATATCACCCATATCAATATCATTAAAAACTTTACAGTTTTCATACTATACCTCCTTTTTTTACGGCTCCCGGCAGACACCTCTTTGCGGCGTTCCGGCAAAAAATCATATCTTTAAAAGATGCTAATAGGAAGGCGGGCAGCAATCTATGGGATTAAGTATACCATAGAAGATAAAAAAGCAAAGCTCTATACAATATTTACGCAGTTGAAACTTGGTTATTTTTGGCGTATAATTTCGCTATGCGGATAGTCAATTATGAGACTTAATCTCTATATCTCCAAAAGCGGCCACTGCTCCAGGAGAAAAGCCGATCTATTAATAAAAGAGGGAAAGGTCAGGGTTAATGACAGGGTTGTTACCGAACCCTGGTTTAACGTAGAGGATGGCTCTTCCGTCAAGGCGGGAGACGCTCTCCTCTCGGGAGAAGCCAGAATATGCCTGCTTTTTAATAAGCCCAAAGGCGTTACTACTACCTTGAGCGACAAGTTTGCCGAAAAAAAGATCACCGATTGCCTTCCCAAGAGCCTGGGGCGGATATACCCTGTGGGCAGGCTCGACAAGCTGTCGCGGGGTTTGATAATCCTGACAAATGACGGCGACCTCTGCTATCATATTTCTCACCCGAAATTTGAAATAGAAAAAGAGTATATGCTTTTGGTAAAAGGGCGTCTCGATGATTCCATTCATAGGAAACTAAAAGATGGCGTGCGTAGCGGCGAAGACATCCTGAAAGTCAAAGACGCGCAAATCGAAAAGACCGGACAGGATGAGTTCAGCGTAAGGGTTATCGTATGCGAAGGTAAAAAACGGCACCTGCGCAGGCTTTTTGAATCATTGGGGCTAAAGGTGCTGGATCTCAAGCGGACGCGCATCGGACCTTTCAGGCTGGGAGACTTAAAAGAGGGCTCTTACAGGATAATAGACGCCGGAAAAGAGTTGGAACGATTTAATAAATAGTAACGGGGCGAAAAAACTATGCGCGGATCTGCCCGCGATTACTTGAACTGCCGCCTTACCCCTGCCTTATGGGCAATGTAAAATAAAACGCCGTTCCTCTGCCGGGTTCTGATTTCGCCCATATTTTTCCGCCATGCTCAACAATAATCTCTTTCGAAATGGCAAGGCCTAAACCCGTTCCTTTTTCTACGCGCTTATTAAATGATCCTACCTGTTCAAAGCTCTTGAAAAGTCTTTGCATATCTTCAGCCTTAATCCCACGGCCCGTATCCCGCACCTCTACCTGAATATTGCTTCCATCTTTCGTGGTGTTTACATTGATAGCGCCCCTGTCAGTAAATTTTATAGCATTGCTCAGCAGGTTAGTAATAACCTGAATAATTCTATCTTTGTCGAATTTTGTTTCCGGCAAGTCCTTGCCCATATTAAAAACAAAATCTATGTTTTTTTCTTTTATCAAAAGTTCGACTCCGTTATATGCCTCTTGCACAACTTTATTTATGTCGTTTTTTTCAAAAACAAATTTCATTTTACCGGATTCGAATTTTTGAAAATCCAGGATATCGTTTATCAGCAGATTTAATCTGTTCGCGTTCCTTACCGCCATGTTTAACAGATCTTCCTGCTTATCGTTTATGCCGCCGCACAACCCATCCCGCACCATACTGATGCTTTCTTTAATAACGCTAAGCGGCGTTCTGAACTCGTGAGATATCGTTGATGTGAATTTTGATTTCAATTCCAAAGCTTCTTTCAGGTTAATTAAAAAATAAACGACTATTAAAAAAAAGCCGAAATTCATAAAAAAATTCCAATAATGAACTAAGGGGCTGACATGATGGGTGGTCTCAATAATGTCGAGAGCAAAAGTTGCCAAGCCGCAGATGAATGCCATAAAAATTCCCGCGTTTCTTCCCGCGAACCAGGCAACTAAAACGACGGATATTATATAAAACTCTAAAACAAAAAAATCTTTCGTTAAAAAGTCGATAGCGCTTATCAGGAGAGTGATCAGGATTCCCAAAAATATAAAGAAAAATTTCGGTTGTTTATTAAAATATGCGGTTAATCTTCTCATATATATTGGTCTCCGCATTATCGCGTCCTCAATTCTTCCTTTATTGCCTCAATAAGAGATTTCATATCTTCGGTTTTCTTGAAAAAACGACATACTGCGGGATATCTTAAACATGCTGATTTTAAATTTACCTGTGCTGTATAAATAAATAT
This sequence comes from Candidatus Omnitrophota bacterium, assembly GCA_028748925.1. GTDB lineage: Bacteria > Omnitrophota > Gorgyraeia > 2-01-FULL-45-10 > 2-01-FULL-45-10 > 2-01-FULL-45-10. Next base: position 5,095 of record JAQTPE010000074.1, on the reverse strand, counting down.
CTTCGCTTTTCCCCACTTGTTAGTCAGGCTGTCCAGCAATTCTAACCCGCTTTTCTCCGGAATGAATAAATCCAAAATGACGGCATCGGGCTCTTCGGCGTCTCTTAAATATGCCAGCAGGGCAAACCCGCCCTCTACAATATCGATTAAAAACCCATCTTTTTCCAAACGCTGTTTGAGAATCGAGCTCAAAGTTTTATTATCTTCGACTATTAGTATTTTTTCCATGCTTTCACCTGCCATTCATCGCTATAATTATAGTTACCTGTCCCGGGGACGGTTCTGACACTAATCCCATAGGTGCCCCTGCAAGACATCTTAAACCCGCCCCTGTGGATTATCAAGCAATTATTTTATGGGGCAACCGAATGTTTTAATTAAGTTGTAAAATTCCAAAGATAGAGCTAAGATAATCGCATATGTTGCAGGAAATTATCAACCTGAATAACTATCATTGGACCTCATACGCCATCCCGCAGCTTGTATGTTCCATCTACTTTGCGGTAATGGGCATATTCATTTTATTTAACAATCCGAGATCAAAAATAAACATCTCTTTCTTCTTTTCCTGCGCGTCCTTTTTCGTGTGGCAATTCGGCGTATTAATGATTTTTTTAAGCCGGACGGAGCCTGTAGCGGCATTCTGGAGCAGATTCATAGGAGTGGGCGTTGTCTATATCTGCACCACTCTATATATCTTCGGCATCAATTTTTTAAGGATAAGAAACACATGGTTTACATACTTTTCCATAGCGGTAAGTACCATATTCGCGTTTTTATGCACTAATACATACTTGATATTAGACGTTCCGAAGCTCCACTTTTATGGATATAATTTTACCCGCGGCAAACTTCATCCGATCTTTCTATTATTCTTCTTTAGCGTTGTAGCCAGGTTCTGGTACTTAATGTTCAGGGAATATAAGAAAGCCTCAGAGGGAGTGAATTCAATAAGGTTCGCTCAGATCAAATATACATTGCTCGCGTACTCTTTGCTTATATGCGCAAGCATCGATTATCTTCCCATGTATATACCATATCATCTGTATCCTTTCGGAGATATATTCGTATTTTCATTTACCAATATCATCGCCTATACAATTATCCGTCACCGCCTGATGGATGTAGATATAGTGATAAGGCGCGGTATTATGGGGATCGTAATATTGGCGCTCGCTCTCTTTGTGCACACCATAATAATCACTATTACGCAGCGGTACATCGGCTATATTTTATCATCATTCGTCTCTATGGGGATAATAATAGCGCTCTTCTTCTACGGGCCGGTACGCAATATTTTTCAGCAAGTCACAGACAAGTTTATATACCGGGGGCGTTATGATTACCAGGGAGTCCTTAAACAGGCGACAAAAGCGCTCGTAAGCATACTTCAGCTCGATAACCTTTTGGACTACATAGTTAAGCTGATCGTTCAAAACTTCGATACAAAGAAAGTCTCGCTATTTCTTGCCAGAAATGAAGGCAGTGAATACACTATAGCCGCTTCTTACGGATTAAAGGAAGAGATCACCGGTAGATTCAGGTTAAATTGCAAAAACGGAATAGTGAAATGGCTCTCTGAGAAAAAGACGGTCTTTGTAAAAGAAGAAAAGGAGATATCATTACCCGGTGAAGAGTTCAACCGTATATACGGGGATCTCGGGTCGATAGGCGCGGAAGTCATCATACCTATATTTTACAAAGACAAATTAAAGGGGATCCTGAATCTCGGCCATAAAGGTTCGGGCGTTATATATAATCAGCAGGACATGGATATATTGGACTCGCTGGCCGACTCATCGGCCATAGCCATCGAGAACGCCTCTGTTTACGAGGAGGCGATAACAGACGGCCTCACTAAGCTTTATCACCACAAATATTTCCTGACAAGATTGAAAGAGGAGCTCGCCCGAAGCAGGCGATATATGTATCCGCTCTCCCTGATTATGCTCGACATAGACTACTTTAAGACATTTAACGATAAGTACGGGCATCTTGCCGGAGACGAGGTTCTTAAAGGGGTCGCAAGTTTAATTAAGAAGAACCTCAGGGAAACGGATATAATCGCCAGGTACGGCGGGGAGGAGTTTGTAGTCTTATTGCCTCAGACCGCTCTGAAAGGCGCTGAGACGGCCGGCGCCAGGTTGTTGGCGAAGGTTGTAAGTGAAGGCGCCGTCCAGATAGCGGAGCGGATAAGAAGCAATGTCGAACTCAACAAGTTTGTGGTCCTGGACCAGCATTTGAAAATAACCATAAGCTTAGGCGTTACCTCTTTTGAGGGGCACGGAGAGATGGACGCGGAAGAATTTATTTCCCGCGCGGATAAAGCTCTCTATAAAGCGAAAGAGCTTGGTAGAAACAAGATCGAAACATATGAAAATATGTAATATCCTGGAGACGGTTCTGACAATAATCCCATAGATGTCTCCGCGGATTAAATATACAAAAGATCCGTTATTTACCCGTAAACGCAAACTCCGGTTCTAATATCGGTTTGTAATCCTTCGGAAGAGGGATCGCAAATGTAACAGTATCATATATGCCGGCGGCGGTCCGTACGATCGTCATGCCACAACCCTTCGGTAATCCAATGAAAAAAGCGGAAGCAAAATCATGCTTTGAGAAAGCGCCGGACATGTTTTTCGGTATTTCAAACCATCCGGTAAAAATATTAGTGAGTCCTCTATTCAATTTATTAGCCATGCTCTGCGCATAGCCGGCTGACGCTATATTCAGAATCATCAATACGGCGATCAATATAACAGCACCTTTTAATAAATTTTTCATCTTATTCACCTCCTGTGTATAATTATAGCACAGACAAGGGATTATTGTATCGAATTGTTGTATTGCAAGGTTTACAGACGTCCCATTTTGGTACCACCCTATTTTTGTTTGCGGCTTAATAAGTAATATACTCTTGCGCTTTTCGTAATGTCTTATTTACACGGCCCAGATCCTCGAGTGAGCATATCTTCGTACCGTCTTCGCGCAACATAAGTATCCGTGATATGACTACCTGACCCAGTCCGGGAACCCGCAAAAGGTCATTTTCGCCGGCATTATTTAAATTTACCGGAAAGAATTCCGGATGCGCCTTTGCCCACATCTCTTTTGGGTCCGATTCGAGAGAAAGATTTCCATTTGTATCAAGCGGGATCTCATCGGCCCTGAAACCATATTTTCTGATGAGCCAATCCACCTGGTAAAGCCGGTGTTCACGGATCAAGAGCTGGCTGTTTGTAAAATTAGAATTCTCGCCCGGCAAGTCGGCCGAGCCCAAACCCCGCTGGTATGCGCTGAAATATACGCGGCTCAAACCCAATTCTTTATATAATTTCCATGAATAGCTTATTATATCCTTGTCCGTTTCGCGGGAGGCGCCTATAACGAACTGAGTGGTATGTTTGATTCCGGCGTATTCGCCGCCCCTGCGCGTAAGGCGGCTTATCAGCTCTATAGGGCGGATAATATCGCGTTCATAATTCTTTGCCTTGCCAAGCGCCCGGAAATTTGCCTCGCCCGCAGTTTCGATATTTAATGAAACGGCGCTCGCCAGGCTAAGCGTATGGCGTATAGCCGCTTCGGAGGCGCCGGGTATTATCTTCAAATGCATATAGCCCCTGAATTGCGACCGTCTTAATATCTGGGCCGCCCTGTTTATCCGTTCCATAGTTGCGTCGGGGTTGGCAATAACGCCGCTGCTTAAGAAAAGTCCGCTGACCTTGCGGGCCCTGTAATACGAAAGAAAGGTGCCGGCTAATTCCTCGGGCTTAAGGGTGCACCTATCGACGTCCGACCCCGACCTCAACGGGCAATAAGCGCAGTCATTGACACAGGTATTGGAGAGAAGCGTCTTGAAGAGATATGTAAAACCGCCACCGGGCAGCGTAACCGGGTATATCCACCTATTATCCGCGGAGCGGCGGCGATGTTCATCGGTAGATGTCCCGCAGGCGCACGCGAGATCGTAGCGCGAATCCTGTGAAAGGATGCGGAGTTTTTCCGAAGTATCGGGGCTCTTTCTTACCAGTAACGGCATGATTTCCTTAAAAAATAAAAAACCTTCAAAGGCTGCAGCGCGGCCTCCGAAGGTTTTACTTATTTTTACGTCCGGGATTTATTCCTTCCAACTCGGGACGATACTTAATATCTCGTAGACAAGTATAGCACGAAAATTGTTCCTGTCAACTTCTCATGAAGAACTGGCGGAAGCTACTTAACAGCGTTCGGCGAAATGCGGACAGTTTTACCATTTTGCCATACCGCAAGCGAGCGACCTGTCTTCTTATGTCGTTCGACAACCTGTCGTACTGCTTTTTTTAACGCCGCTTCGGCCTTGTCCTGTAAAGACATTCTCTTTTTCATATTATTTCACGCCTTTCTTAATCATCCCAAACAAGTCTTTATTAACTATTTCAATAAGGGGTTTTACAAACGTCCTACTTAGTGACACCCTACTAAATAGGGCGTACCAAAATAGGACGTCTGTTATTTCTGTGTGAAATATTTTATTATCTAACCCACCCTACTTTTCTATGAGATTGTACGCAATCTCTCAAGTACATGTTGATTAAAATCTGATACGGCACATCCATCTCGCCTGCCAGATGTTTAAAATACGCTATAACATCGGAGCTAATCCGCATCGTTACGGGTTTTTTTAACTTTGTCGCATATGGATTGCGCTTACCATGCAATTTGGAAAAATCATATTCCGCTCTCATATTTTACCCCTTTCGATAATTATCAGCCTCGCGACGGGTCGCTTTTCTCGCTGAAATTATCCTTATAGTATTTGCCGTTCTTGTACAATAACACACAACCAACATCCGCAACTTAAAGCTGAAACCCAGCATTATGAACCTGTCTTCGTCTTCTGAATGATCCGGGTCAAAATATTCTATGGCATTCTCATCATAAAAAACAGTTTGCGCCTCTTCAAAAGAAACGCCATGCTTTCTTTTATTAAGCGATGCTTTTGAATTGTCCCAGTCAAAACAGATATCATTCATATGTACAATGTAAGTATACCATAAATACGAATAAACGCAAGTGTTTTTTTAAGGTTTTTTCAGTTTTCAGTGAGTTTTCA
>JAQTPE010000073.1 GCA_028748925.1 Candidatus Omnitrophota bacterium | reverse complement strand
CTTTTACGCCAAATACAAGACTCGCCGTATAGGCATGAATATCGGAGCCGTCTTTAAACGCCTTTACCAGATTCGCGTCTTGTGAAAGATGCGCCAGTATCCTGAGCTCTATCTGTGAATAGTCCGCCGATAAAAGCAATCTATCCTTATCCGACGCTATAAAAGCCCGGCGTATCTTCTTCCCCTCTTCGGTCCTTATCGGTATATTCTGCAGATTCGGTCCGCTGGACGAAAGCCTGCCCGTAGCGGTGACGGTCTGATTAAACGATGTATGCACTCTATTCGTCGCGGGATTTATAAGGTCCGGCAATGAATCGACATATGTAGATTTGAGCTTCGACAGCTCTCTGTACTCCAGTAATTTCTCGGGCAACGGATGGCTCAAAGCCAATTTAGTCAATACCTCTTCGTCCGTCGATATTCCCGTCTTGGTTCGTCTTATCACAGGCAGCTTCATCTTCTCGAATAGAACGGCCGAAAGCTGTTTCGGTGAATTTATATTAAACTCTTCGCCCGCCAATTCATATATCTTCCCGGTCAATTTATCAAGCTTGCGATCCATCTCCTTAGAGAGATTGGATAGATACTCTTTATCTATAGACACACCGCTCATCTCCATACCGGCCAGAACTTCTATGAGAGGTATTTCCACTTTATACAGAAGTTCGTCCAGGTTTTTCTGCGATATATCTTTCTCAAGTATCGTCTTCAGCCTTAACGTGACATCGCTATCCTCACACGAATAGTCGGATATCTTTTCGATATCGACCCTGTCCATAGTGATCGCCGACTTGCCTTTCCCTATAAGTTCCTGTATAGACGTCGTCATCTTGTGGTTCAGGTATTCGAACGATATATCGTCAAGACCATGGTTGAGTTTTGACGGATTTAAAAGATACGACGCCACCATGGTATCAAAAATTATTCCCTTGACGTGAATTCCGTAATTTGCAAGGACTATGTAATCGTATTTTACGTTTTGGCCCGTCTTTTTTATCGACTCATCCTCAAATATGTCTTTTAATCTTCCGAGCGTTAATCCAATATCGAGCTTTCTCTTTTCGCTTTTGCCTTCAGCGACCCCTACATAATACGCCGCGCCCTCTTTCCAGGAGAACGAAATGCCCGCCAATTTTGCCACAACAGGATCTTCGCTCGTAGTCTCCGTATCGAATACAAATTCTTTGGATCTCTTCAAATCATTGACAAGCTTATCAAAGGCCTTCTCGTCATCCACAAGTATATATTCGGACTTTAACTTCTTAGTGGGCGTCAAATCCTTCAGGAGGGACTTGAATTCAAGCTCCTTATATAATTCCAAAAGCCTCGCCTGATCCGGCTCTTTCATCTCCAGCTCCTTGAAATCCACATCTATAGGAACATTTACGTCTACGGTCGCGAGTTCTTTGCTCAAATACGCGCTCTCCATGCCCTCGGCAAGAATCCTCTTCTTGGCGTCGCTCTTCACCTTATCTATATTCTTGTATAGCCCTTCGAGGCTACCGAACTCACCTATCAGTTCTATCGCGGATTTCTCGCCGATCCCTTTAACCCCGGGAATATTATCGGTAGCGTCTCCCATCAGCGCCATTATATCGGTCATCTTGTCCGGCCCTACGCCATAAATCTCTTTAATCTTCCGCTCGTCGTATACGAGACCCTCTTTATGTGTGCTATAAACCTTTATGTGAGAATTCACGAGTTGAAGAGCGTCTTTGTCCCCTGTAACTATAAAAGCCTCTATACCTCTGTCTTCCGCCTTCTTTGCAAGCGTGGCGAGAACATCATCGGCTTCGTAGCCCTGCATTTCGTATACAGGGATACTATGGGCCTGAACCAACTGCCTGATATAGGACATCTGGCTTATCAGATCATCCGGCATCGGCTTTCTGTGAATCTTGTATTCATCGAACTTCTTGTGCCTGAATGTAGGGCCCTTGAGGTCAAATGCCACGGCCAGCATATCCGGTTTTTCTTCTTTGATTATCTTGCCAAGCATGGAGTTGAATCCATATACGGCATTAGTAGGCTGCCCTTTCGAATTGGAAAGGCTCCTTATCGCATAAAACGCCCTGTAGCAGAATGAATTACCGTCTATTAGAAAGAGTCTCTTTTTAGGCATGGTACGGGATTAAAGTTTGCGACATGAGATAAGTTAGAGGGTCATCCTATTTATCTATCTTTTTTTGGAATTATTATTAAAAGAGAAACACCCAGAGGTAGTTCTACCTTGAATTTCAGATATGATTATACAAAGTTATATCAGATATTGTCAAGATAAATTTTGCAAAAAACATATCGGATAATATCCCATATTCAGTAGCTAGTATCCGGAAAACACATCTAACTATTTTATAGCTTAATTGACTAAATGCAAAAGATGTGCTATAATTGCCGCAGGAGAGTGAAGATGTTCGAAAGACGACGGTTCCCCCGATACGATTGCTCATACAATGTAGATTATTACACATATGGCTTGGCATCATTAGAGGGGCGTAGCATTGCAGAAGACATATCCAGAGGCGGCATACGGCTCTCTCTTTCGCGAATAATCAGAAAAGGCGATGTCCTGAATATGGACATACGCCCCTCCAAAAAAGAGTATCCGATCTCCGCAAGAGGCAGGGTTAAATGGGTACAGCAGGCTAAAGATACCACTCCATTCAACGTTAATGCGGGAATAGAATTCTTATCCATAGAGCCCAACGACATCGACAAGCTTCTCCACGTCATTTAGCCGCTTTATCATCACACTTGATATGTTCTGAAAAATAGTTACCCGTAAGATCGTCTATCGCCTGCGTCAGTTCCTGAAGTCTCAGCTCCTTTTCGAATTTCGCATTCATATCCTTAGGCGCTCCGGAGATGAGTTCAAACTGCAGCCTCTTTCGTTCATAATATATACGCCTTAAATCATCCAGAATATCGTTCCTGAGCTGTACCATAAGGCGCGAACGCACATCTATATTGGTCTGATCGTCATTCCAGATAAGATTCCCAAACTCCCACGTTAGTGTAGCGCCCCAGTCTATGCTGTCCCGGCCGGGTACCAATACGTCATCACCGGCCCTTGTAGATGATCCGCTTTCCCAATGCCAAAGATCCGTACTATTCCTGTCGGCGGAAAATGAGACTTTGGGCAATAGAGCGCTCATCCTGCTTTCGGAGCGCCATCTCTTTATCTTTTCAGGACTCACTTCGGCATACTTAATAGCCGCGTCGCGCAACTCTTTGAATGCGGGTTCGCCATCAAGCACTACCTTTAAAGTCTTGACGCTCCTTTCGATATCGGGATACTTATCCATCATATAATCTCCGGATTCGAAAGAATAAAGCCCTTTGTCCGTCACCGCAAACAGAACTTTTTCATCTTCACCCGCAAATATCAGACGGTTAACCATAAGGCTCTTCGCCATACCTCTATACAGTTCAAGCCACCTCGCTTTCTCCCGCGAAAACTCAAAGACGCCTTTGGTCGCGGCACAGTAGATCTTCTTATTTTTCGCGGAGATGAGGATGTAATTTATCGAGCCTCTTATGCCGTCCGCGGAGAAATTATTCCAGCTCTTCGCGCCGTCATCGCTATATAAGATATCTTTGTCGTACGCTATATATACTCTCCCATCGTCTATAGATATGCACCGTATCGACATGTCCTTTTCGCTCTCTTCAGAATTTTCCGGTTCCTCAACCTCGCTCACACTGCCCGCGCTACTCACAAAAGCGCGCCGCCATCCGTCAACGCCGGGAATTAGCACATATAGTCCCGTATCCGTTCCGGCATACATAAGCTCTTTATTAAGCGCCATGCATTTTACGGAAGAGTCCTTCAGCACACCGCTTATGTCCTTCCACTTATTACCGAGATCTTCGCTTATAAATATACCCCTCATGGTACCGATCAACACCTTGAAACGGTTATGCTTCGAAAGCTCTATATAGGTAATATTATTCTTGTCCGGCAGAATAGTTCTGAATACATTCTTCCAGCTCGCGCCATAATCTTCCGATCTGAATAATCCGCGCTTCGTTCCCACAAATATAGTCCGCCCCCTTCCCGCGACACAGTTTATCTCATTATTGCCGCCGGACGGAATAGTAAATACGCTCTCCCATCTCTCTTTAAAGTCTTTTGTCTTATAGAGAACGCTCCTTGTCGCTATATACAGGATATCTTTGTTAAAGATAGCCGTCTTTAACTGCATATTCTTTACCGAACCATCCCTCGCAACCCACGTCTCCTGCGCATGAGAAGATATAAAATGTAGCGATAGGTATAATACTGCAAGAACTATGATTCTCCGATACATGCGATCCTCCTTCGTTATATGCAATGTACGAACCTGCATATTACTGTTTATTTAATCTTTTGTCAACTTATATTTTATTATTCATCAAATAATGGATACTCGGGACTAAACTTGAGACAGATAACTATTTTTATGCTATAATTGCTAAATGCTAAAGAGCAAGAACTTTCAGGTTATAGGTATCAGCATGGTGCTTTGCCTCGTCTATATCTTATGGATCGCTCCGCTCAATCCCATACAAACGGCTAATCTTAAGGTGATCGATGCGTTCTTTTATTTAAGCTCTAAATTCAATCCCCTGCCAAAAGCCGGACAGGACGTGGTCCTGATCACCGTGGATGACTATTCCTTAAGAGAGATCGGTACCGGTTGGCCGTGGCCCAGGAGCATGATCGCCCGGATCATTAAGAAGATTTCCGCCAATGGCCCGGCCGCTATCTGCGTCGATTTCGTATTCGCGGGCAGAAGCATGAATCCCCATGAGGATTCCGCCTTAACGGACGTTTTTAAAGGGGCCGGAAATGTCTATGCCGCGGCTTTCTTCGGCAGCGATGGTAAATATGTCGTCCCGGACGAAACGCTGGCGCTGGGAATGAAGGATTTCGGGTTCGTCAACAAGCCAAGAGATATAGACAATACAATAAGGAGGATGAGGCCGTACTTCCTTTCTCAGTCGGGTGAGATCATAGACTATTCGCTCTCATTAAAGATCGCTGGATCGATAATGAATATCCTGCCGGGTAATATAGGAACATCCATACCTCTGGCAAAAGACGGAACCACCTATATAAAGTTTTTTGGAGGCCTCGATAAATTTAGCTCCATTCCCGCGTGGAAGGTCCTGAATGATGCGGCGGATCTGTCTCCGCTCAAAAATAAACTGGTATTTTTCGGCGTCACCTCGGAGTCTTTTCATGACATATATCATACACCGCTCGGAATGATGCCCGGCATGGTGATAGACCTTAATGAGACATTAACATATATAAACAAATCATTTTTCCGGTACGCAAGCCACGAAGTAAATTCCATAATCCTCTTCGTCTTTGTACTTATAGCGGTCTTCGGCGGTTTAAGATTATCGATACTTTCTGGTATAGCGTTAACGGCATGTGAGATATTGATATTGCTCTCACTGGGATTATTCTTATTCCTGAATGAAATAATAATAGACCCGTTCGGTCCGATACTGCTCATGCTGGTATCTACCATATTGCTTCATGGGACCAGATACGTGGTGCTCATCGTTGAAAATATAGTCTTGCGCAAAGAAGCCGTAACGGACGGTCTTACGGGATTATATCTGTACAGATATTTCGAGCTGCAGCTAAAGAGAGAGCTTGAGAAAGCATTCCGCATTCATAAAAATCTGGCGCTCGTAATATATGACATCGACCATTTTAAGAAGATTAATGATACTTACGGCCACGAGTTCGGCAATTTAGTCTTAAAAGCTATAGCAAAAAACCTTAAGGATCACTCCAGGAAGAATAATATAATAGCCCGTTACGGCGGCGAGGAGTTCTGTATAATAGTATCCGGAATGAAGCGCGATCACGCTATAAAGTACGCGGAGAGACTGCGTAATCTAATAAGCTTGCTGGAGTTTAAGACCGATAAAGGCGAAATCGTCAGAGTTAAGATGAGCGCGGGAATAGTCAATGTAGAGGACGCTCCTTCCAAGAGCGCTACGGACTTCATAAAATCCGCGGATCTCGCTCTTTATAAGTCCAAGAACGGCGGACGGGACAGGATAAGCGTATTCAGCAAATCTTAGAGCTCTCTCATTGTATGTCTTTAAGCTCCAGTTGAATCGATTGTAATCCCTGCCAATCGTTTATAGATGGTATATAAGCCAGGTTCACCCCGGATCCCGCCCTTGGCACTTCGAGTTGATTTCTGCCGAAACTTACAGCCTCACATGTAGTCGAATTATCCGTTACCCACATCTTGAAACCATTCTTACCTATCTGCCTGGCACCTTCCTTAACGAGGAGGTTGCGGGATGAGAATACCGGCCGTGGGTTCTCCTCTCCGAACGGAGCCAGCCTCTCTATTTCGTCTATAACACTCTCGGTCAGACTATTCAGGGACACCTCCATGTCTATGTTAAGCTGGGGTGAGAATACCTCCCCGGCGAAGTCTTCATATTCCAGGGAATTGATCATCTCTCTGAAATCATTAAGCTTATCTTTTTCTATAGTTATACCGCAGGCCCTCTCATGTCCGCCAAACCCCGCCAAAAGATCCTTGCATTTCAAAATGGCATCCAAGAGGTTGAACTTTTCTATGGATCTGCCCGAGCCTTTACAGTGCTTTCCATCCAGCGATACAAGTATAGTGGGACGATAAAATCTATCGGCTATCCTTGACGCTACTATGCCGATAACGCCGGGATGCCAATTTTCGCTCCACAAGACTATAACTTTATGATGTTTAAAATTAATTTCGCGTTCTATTTTCGAAAGCGCCTCTTCGAGTATACCGGCCTCAACCTTCTGCCTGTTCCTATTCTCCGCGTTCAATGTCTTGGCTAATTTAAGAGCCTCTACCCTGTCTTTCGCCATTAATAATTCCAGGGCTTTTTGCGGAGAACCCATACGCCCCATCGCATTTATCCTGGGGCCCAGGATAAAACCTATATGGCCGCTCGATATCTCTTTTCCGTTCAGGCCGGAGGCCTCGGCAAGGGCGCCCAATCCTATCCTCGTCCTTCTGTTTATCTCATCGAGACCGTGCTTTGCGAGAATCCTATTCTCTTCTTTCAGCGGAACTACATCCGCTATCGTCCCGAGCGACACGAGATCCAGGAAGTCTTCCGCCAAAAAAGGCGTCCCTTCATATAACGCCTTGGCTAACTTGTATGCTATGCCAACACCCGCCAGATGTTTAAAAGGATATTCGCAGCCTTCCTGAAGCGGGTTTATTATGGCACATGCCCCGGGAAGCCTGGAACCGACTATCTCATGATGATCGGTAACGATAACGTCTATTTTATAAGCCTTTGCGTGTTCTATTTCGGCAAAAGATCCGATGCCGCAGTCGACCGTCACTATCAAAGATACGCCGTCTCTTTCGGCCTTCTTTATCGCCCCGACATTAAGACCATAGCCTTCTTCCAGCCTGTTAGGTATATAGGTATGTACAATAGCTCCCAGATTTTTTAAAGCCGTATACAGTACTGTAACGGCCG
>JAQTPE010000072.1 GCA_028748925.1 Candidatus Omnitrophota bacterium | reverse complement strand
GTCGTCGAGACGAAGATGGCGAGAGGCAAGTCTAAGGGCGGCGGCGGTAAGGTTATCGCTAAACCCGGCGTAAAGAAAGAGAAGGGCTGTCTCTATTTCATCGATAAGGCGGGCGATGTATCATGCGCGAAGATGTTAAGGGGCGGTAAGAAGAAAAAGAAGAGATAGCAAAGGTTGGTTCAGCATGGGAAAGTAGCCGACGTTTAAATGCCGGCTACTTTCCTTTTTTTCGTATGCTTGTCTTCTTTGAGCTTATATGTTAAGATTCCAATATATATGATAAGAGATTCTATAGTCATAAAAGGCGCGAAAGAGCATAATCTCAAAAATATTGATCTTGAGATCCCCCGCGATAAACTTGTAGTTATAACAGGTCTTTCCGGTTCCGGAAAATCCTCTTTAGCATTCGATACCATATATGCCGAGGGACAGCGCCGTTATGTTGAGAGCCTGTCCAGTTATGCCCGTCAATTCCTGGAGCAACTCCAAAAACCCGATGTCGATTATATAGAAGGCCTGTCACCCGCCATAAGCATAGAGCAGAGGACCGCAGGGTCAAATCCGCGCTCCACGGTAGGCACACAGACTGAAATTTACGATTATTTAAGGCTACTATTCGCTTCTATCGGAAAGCCGCATTGCCCAAAATGTAAAAAACCTATAACGCGCCAGACATCGCAGGAGATAGTCAATCAGGTGATGCGTTTACCGCGGGATTCGAAGATAATAATTCTCGCTCCGGTAATAAGAGGAAGGAAGGGCGAGCATAAAGATATTCTCCAAAAAGCCAAGAAGGACGGATTTGTAAGGGTCAGGATCGACGGTACGATCTATGAACTCGAAAAGACCATAACGCCGGATAAGAACAGAGCGCATAGTATCGAGATTGTGGTCGACAGGCTTATTTTAAAAGGCGAAGATATGCGCAAACGCCTGACAGACTCCGTAGAGACCGCGCTGGAGATAGGCAAGGGGCTGGTCATCGTCGGTGCGGATAAAGACACTCTTTATAGCGAACTCTATGCGTGTATCGACTGCGGTATAAGCCTGGGCGAGATAGCCCCCAGAATATTTTCATTCAATTCGCCATATGGAGCGTGCCCTTTATGCGACGGGCTTGGAAACAAGATGGAGATAGATCCTGAGCTCGTTATATCGGACAAATCCAGACCCGTCATAAGCGCCGTCGACGCGTGGAGACGCGGCGGAAAAGGGCTCTATCTCTATTATAGGCGGCTTCTGAGATCGATCGCCCGTGAATACGGATTTGATGTGGAGACGCCTTTTAAGGATCTTCCGAAAGACATCAAAAGACTGGTCCTTTATGGGGAAGACGAAAAAAAAGGAGGCAGCTTTGAAGGTGTCATACCTAATCTGGAAAGGCGGTTCCGCGAAACCGAGAGCGAATTTATAAAGACCGAGATCAATAAGTACATGTCGGTCCAACCCTGTCCGGAATGTAACGGTATGAGGCTTAAAAGAGAGAGCCTGTCGGTTACTATATGCGGCAGAAACATTTCCGAGATCTCAAGCCTGTCGATAAAAGCCATGAAGGAATTTTTGGCCGGGCTTAAACTGACCGCAACCGAGGATACGATCGCCCGTCAGATATTGAAAGAGATCGGCGCGCGGTTGCAATTCATGATAAATGTAGGCCTCGACTATCTCACTCTGGATAGGAGAAGCTATACTCTTTCCGGAGGTGAAGCTCAGCGAATAAGGTTGGCCACGCAGATAGGTTCGGGCCTGGTCGGCGTGGTCTATATTCTCGATGAACCCAGCATAGGACTGCACCAGAAAGACAATTCAAAGCTTCTTGATACCCTGATAACTCTGCAGGACCTGGGTAATACCCTGATAGTGGTCGAGCACGATGAGGCCACTATAAGGAAAGCCGATCATATAGTAGATCTCGGACCCGGCGCCGGCGAAGACGGCGGGCGGGTGCTGGTGAGCGGGACGCTTAAGGATGTGCTCGAGAGCGGGGAGTCTCTTACGGGAAAATATTTGAGAGGGGAGCTCAGGATAAAGATACCCGGGGAGAGAAAGCCCTACGCCAAACAGAAGAAGCTTAAGATAATAGGCGCACGGGAACATAACCTGAAGGATATAGATGTCGAGATACCTCTGGGTCTTTTTGTATGCGTTACAGGAGTGTCCGGTTCCGGCAAGAGCACTTTGGTGGACGAGATATTGTTCAAGACGCTGGCGAAGAGACTCTACAGGTCCAAAGAGAAACCCGGATCCCATAAAAAAATAGAGGGCATAGAATTTATCGATAAAGTGATAGTGATAGACCAGTCACCCATAGGAAGGACCCCGCGCTCGAATCCCGCTACGTATACGGGCGCATTCGCTCCCATCAGGGATATCTTTGCTAAATTACCCGACGCGAAGATCCGCGGCTATAAGCCGGGAAGATTCAGTTTTAATGTCAAGGGAGGCCGGTGCGAAGCCTGTATGGGAGATGGCATAAAAAAGATAGAGATGCATTTTCTGCCCGATATATATGTGCAGTGCGAGGTCTGCAAGGGCAAGAGGTTCAATGAACAGACGCTCGACGTGAAATATAAAGGGCGGTCGATAGCCGACGCGCTCGACATGTCAGTAGCCGACGCGCTTGCCCTGTTTACAAATATACCGTCCGTTAGAAATAGATTGAAGACGCTTAATGATGTGGGCCTGGGGTATATAAGATTGGGACAGTCCGCTACTACTCTTTCGGGTGGCGAGGCGCAGAGAATAAAACTCGCAGCCGAACTTTCGAAGGCATCCACCGGCAGGACGTTCTACATACTGGATGAACCCACTACCGGGCTCCATTTTGCGGATATAGACAAACTGCTCGAGGTTCTTCATGCGCTTGTCGATCAGGGTAATACCGTTCTCGTCATAGAGCATAATCTCGATGTGGTGAAGACCGCCGATTATATAATCGATCTCGGTCCCGACGGCGGGGATGACGGCGGCGAGGTAGTGGCTACCGGGACTCCGGAGGAGATAGTTAAAAATAAAAAGTCATATACCGGACAATACCTGAAAGAAGTATTGAAATGATGGTTTATATGAGATCGTTTCGCTCGCCTGGAATCACGTTCTTTGTTTTGTTGTTTACAGCCTCTCTCTGTTTCGCGCAGAGCGGCGAAGAGGCGGAGTTCGCGTTTGCTAAAAAAGCTTTTAACGACGGATTCTACTCGCTCGCCCAGGAGAATCTCGAAGATTTTCTGCGAAATTTCCCCGCGACGGAACATCTCTACGAAGCCCATCTTCTTCTCGGGCGCTCTCTCTATTACCAGAACGATCTCAAGAGGGCATATAATGAGTTTGATATAGTGCTGGACGCGCCGAATGTGAGCGGATTTGAGGACAGCGCCGTCTACTGGACGGGCGATATATATTTTAAGGGAAAGGATTACGAGAAGGCCCTTGGATCATATCAGAAGATCCTCGACGACTATCCGGCTTCAAAATATTCCGGATACGCCATCTATTCAAAAGCATGGGCATATTACAAGCTCGGATCGCTGGAAGACGCGATCATCGCTTTCGGGGAAGTTGTATCGAAATACAATTTCGAAAAGATAGGAATGGAATCTCTTTTTAAGTCCTGCGAATGCGAATATCTTTTAGGCAGATACGCTGACGCGGGGAGGTCTCTCAGTAGTTTTATCGAGAAGTACCCTCTCTCGGATATGACGGCCGAAAGCTATTATCTCCTGGGAGACGCCGGATTTAAGCAGGGCGAATATAATGATTCGATAGGTTATTTCAACAGGGCCATGTCGATATCGCCCGGGTCCAGATGGTATGCGTTTGCTCTATACAGGACGGCGCAGGGTTACTTTATGATCGGTAATTACGATGAGAGCGCCAGAAGATTCGAGGAATGCGCGAAAAATTCGAAAAACGTTTTTTTGATAGGCAATTCGCTCCTCGGTATGGCCCGTAATCACGAAAAAAAAGGCATGATAGACGATGCTTTGAGGATTTGTGATGATATAACGGTGAAATTTCCAAAGAGCGATGTATCCGTAGAGGCGTATTACATAAAAGCGAAGATGTTGAATAATCGGAAGAAATATAAGGAAGCGGTAGAGGTCTGTCTTGCGGGCATCGACAAGTTTGCTTCGCACGCCGGATCGGGAAAATTATATTACGAACTGGGATGGGCTTATCTTAAAGAGGGTAACAACAGGGAAGCGTTAAATCAATTCGAAACGGCGGCGGAGAACCTCAAAAACGAGAAGTTGATTTCGAGCGCGTTATGCAAAGCAGGTGATATATATCTTGATGCAGGCGATCTCGATAGAGCCATGGAGAGGTATGATACGGTATTGAAGTTTTATGCGGATAGTCCGTGGGCCGATTACGCCCAATTTAGCGTTGGTAATATATTCCTGGCTGAAAAGAAATTTGACAGGGCGATCCTGTCGTTCCAGAGCGCGCTTACGCATTTTCCGGGATCCCTCTTAAAAGAGAAGATAAGATTTAAATTGGCTCTGGCATATCTTGGCAGGGAAGATTTCCTGCGCGCTGCGGAAGAGTTCGGAAAACTGCAAGGTACAGAAGCCAGGTTTTATCTCGCCAACTCTTTGTACAATATGAATAAGTATGAGGAAGCGCTGGATATATTCAAGGAGATCGTAAAGAGCTCTTCCGATAGATCGATAGTAGAAAGCGCGCAATATCAAATAGGATGGTGCTATTACAGGATGGATAAGGATATGGAAGCGGTGGATAATTTCGACGCTTTCCTTAAGAGGTATCCGGATTCCGGATTCAGCCGTGACGCGCTGGACCAATCCGCCGCCATATTGGCAAGAGCCGCCCGGAATTTTGAAAAATGGAAGATGCCCGAAGACGCGGCAAGATTGTACAAGAAGATGGAAGAGCTGAAACAGGAATGAAGTAAACGCGATACTCCGTACGCAATACGCGCGGCGAAAGCGGTTATAACGATGGAGGCTATATGTGGGATTTGATACAAAAAGGCGGGCCGGTCATGTATTTGATAATAATACTCTCGATCATATCGTTGGGTGTGATAATAGAGAGAATATATAATCTGAACCGGGCGAGGATAGATTCGCAAAAATTCATGGACGAAATCATAAGTTCCCTTAAGCGCAATAAGATAATCGAATCTATAGAGATGTGCAATAAGACGCCCGGGCCGATAGCTCATATAATTAAAGCGGGGATACTGAAGCATGACAGGTCGAAGTCTGAAATAAAAGAGGCGATAGACGAGGCCGCCCAGCTTGAAATACCGCGCATGGAGAAGCATCTGCCTATCCTGGCAACCATAGCGCATATCGCCCCTCTTTTGGGATTACTTGGTACGGTGAGCGGTATGATAAAAGCGTTCCAGGTGATACAGGATAAGGCGGCTACAATGACGCCGGTGAATCCCGGGGACCTGGCCGCAGGCATATGGGAATCGCTTCTTGCCACACTCGCCGGATTGCTCGTAGCAATACCTACGTATGTCGCGTATAATTATCTTGTGAATCAGGTGGATAGTCTCGCCTATGATATGGAGAGGAGCGCTACGGACCTGGTTAACCTATTATCGTCAAGAAGGGATACGTATGAAGTTTAAGAGGCGGCTTAAAATGGAAAAGGGTATGATCGACCTGACTCCGATGGTTAACATATTCTTTCTTCTCTTTATATTTTTTCTTTTTACGTCGAGTTTCATATTTCAGCCCGGCATAAAGGTGAGTCTGCCGAAAGCTGTGACGAGCGAAGTTATGCAGCTGGACAATGTAACTATCATCGTAACCAAAGATGACAAAATATACCTGGAAGACAGGCAGATCACCAGGGAAGAGCTGTTGCCGCGCTTAAAAATACTGGCAAGGGAAAAGATGGGATTATTGATAAAGGCCGATAGCCGCGCTCCGCTGGGCCGTATAGTGGAGATCTGGGATGCGTGCAGGAGAGAAGGCGTTTTGCAGATCAATATAGCGACAAATCAATGAAAATGGACCGCGTACTTTTATCAGCTTTAATTTTTTCGGTCGTATGGCATTTATTCTGGATGTCGGCACTGACCGTAGTGGCGGCGCCGAGGACTGCAAAGCCATTGAAATTCTCGAGTGTTTCATTCCTGGGGCCGATATTGGGGGAGAATATGTTGAGGGTGGGTTCCGCCGTTCATGAGCGTTCGGCCCTTGAGAGAAGATACCTTTCCGGGATAGAAAATTTATCCGTTCTTATAAAGGAGAAGGCCGGTCCGGATCTTTATACCGAAGCCGGTCTGGATGCCGGGACCGATATTTTCGAGTCGGATGGGACGCTGACAAGCCTTGCCATATCGGCCATTGACGGTAACAAGACGGAGCCGGGCAATCTCCAATAATTATTTGTATTTGCGGTATTGTATGGTAATATTATGATAAGGATAGATATAGCGACGCTGGTATTCTTCTATATTTTGTTCTCTGTCATAGCCATACTGGTCGTATGGGCTATATTAGGATATAGGAGAATGAGGGGCGTTTCCGGATCCGTAGATAATGCGGATTTTATCTGGAAGTGTTCCATATGTTTTCATGATTATATAGATAGTTTGCATGACGATATATCCATCTGTCCTCTTTGCGGCAGTTACAATAAGAGGGAGAGTTTAAAAAATTAGGGGGGAGGGTTTATATATGATTACCGAAATAGGAATTACGGCGGGAGATATTTGGCATTATCTCGATACTCACGGTAAGAGTTCTCTCAAAGAGATCGCCGCTTCTATAAATACCGATAAGGACAGGGTTCTGATGAGCATAGGGTGGCTGGCAAGGGAAGGTCATATTATAGTCGAGACCTCGGCGTCCGACTATCAGGTATATTTGAGGAGATAGTCTGTCGAAGGACGATGGGCTCAGGGCTTATCCCGGGAGAAGTTGGGGGATAGAAAGGCAGGCTCTTATGACCGAAAATAAAGTTACGCGCGATGAAGAACAGGTACCGATAGTTCCTCCGCTGAAGGTTCTTGAGTATAAGACCATAAATAAACGTTTCGGGTGGTGGTCTGCGGTAGTCCTGCTGGAAAGTTACGGCAGGAAACAGATCTGCTTTTATCTCTGGCAGAAGAAACCCGAAGGCGGATGGAAGAGGAAGCAGAAGTTCGCCATACATAATCAGCAGGACTGGGAGCTGATCCAGGAAGCAGTCAGCGGAGTGATAGAGACTCTTACATAGAAATAGAGCGTTGTATCCCGCCGGGGGAAGAGCGTCTGCATTCTTTCTTATTCCATAGATAATAACGGTGCCTATTGTTGCGGGAAGCGGGGATTATCTTGACTGGATAAGCAGGGCTATTGTATAGTGTTTCAGGCTATTTCAAATATTTCAAAAAAAGTGGGGATGTAGCTCAGTTGGAAGAGCACCTCGTTCGCAACGAGGGGGTCGCCAGTTCGACTCTGGTCATCTCCACCATTCTGCTTCGCCCTTCGGATAGAGATAGCCGGTAGGGGCGTCGCAGAAATTATGGCGAAGCAGAATGTCCCTCCGAAGCCCTACCATGGTTTTCGTGTTGAAGGGCGAAGGAGGACAAAAAAATAAAAAGGG
>JAQTPE010000071.1 GCA_028748925.1 Candidatus Omnitrophota bacterium | reverse complement strand
TTTCTCGATCCTGTATATAAATATCTCTATGGCTAATTTCGCCCGCGTAGACGTCCTGGCGTTTTTGCTCTTCAACGCTTTTAGCAGGTCGCGCATATCATTGCTTACGCCCGATACGCCCAAAAGCCCGCTCTTCTTATTCAGAACATCGCTTATATGCTGGGGCGACAGATCTCCTTTGTCCATGATATGAAAGACTACCGCAGGGTCGAGATCTCCGGAGCGCGTCCCCATCAGAAGTCCTTCGAGAGGCGTAAATCCCATAGTAGTATCGATAGACTCGCCTCTATCAACGGCCGCCATACTGCAACCATTACCCAGATGGCAGGTAATAATCTTCAGACGTTCGAAGGGCCTCTTCAATTCCTCCGCCGCGGCTTTGGCCACCCATCTGTGACTCGTCCCATGAAAGCCGTATTTCCTTATCCCGTATTCCTCATAGTATTTGTAAGGCAGGCCGTACAGAAAAGCTTTTTCGGGCATCGTCTGATGGAATGACGTATCGAAGACGGCCACCTGCGGTATGCCCTTCATTATATCGAGACATGCCTTTATTCCCGAAAGCGACGGCGGATTATGCAGAGGGGCGAGTTCGGAATATTTCTCTATAGACTTTATAACTTTACCGGTTATAAGCGTGGATGTTTTGAATTCTTCTCCCCCGTGGACCACCCGGTGGCCTATGCCGCCTATTTCATCCTTCGACCTTATCACGCCCGTCTTCTTGTCCGTAAGGGCGTCTATTATCAGGGCTATCGCCTCGTAATGGTTCTCGCAGTGTCCGGGCTCTCCTATACGCTCTATCAATCCCTTCGCCAGAGAACGGCGTTTTGCCACATCAAACAACTGATACTTGGCGGATGAACTTCCGCAGTTTATGACTAATATTAACATCTCTTTGCTTTCTAAACCAATGCAGACCCCGGGGGTCTACGTCGGTACTTAAACCCTTACGGCCGTCACCGCGACCGCGTCTACGATATCTTCCGCGCTGCACCCTCTCGAAAGATCGCTCGCCGGCTTTCTGAATCCCAAAAGGAGCGGCCCTACGGCTCTGGCGCCGGCAAGCCTCTGAGTCAGTTTATATGAAATATTTCCCGAATCAAGGTTAGGGAATATCAATACATTGGCTTTTCCCGCCACTGGATTATTGCCGCATTTTATCTGTGCGACTTCCGGCACTATCGCGCTATCCGCCTGGAACTCTCCGTCAATCAAGAGATCCGGCGCTATCTCTTTCGCCCTGCTCACCGCTTCTCTCATCTTATCCACCAATTCGCCCTCGGCGCTACCCTTGCTGGAATAACTTAAAAAAGCCACCGCGGGGCGCTTTTCCACGAGTTTTTGGAAGAGCGTCGCGGAAGAGACCGCTATGCCGGCCAACTGCCTGGCATTCGGCGAAGGATTGACGCCGCAATCCGCAAATATGAATACGCCTTTTTCACCGTAAGCGCAATCAGGCACTTCCATCAGGAACGCTCCGGATACGACGCCTATCTCCCTGTCTATGCTTAAACATCTCAATGCCGCGCGTATGACGTCCGGCGTAGTATGGCTGGCTCCCGCGACAAATCCGTCGGCGGCGCCTTCTTTCACAAGCATGGCGCCAAATGTCAGATAATCTGTCGATACGACCTTGCGCGCCTCTTCGGGAGTTATCCCTTTAAGTTTGCGTACCTCATAATATTCGGAAGCCATTACATCGATGTTTTTATAATTCTTCGGATCGATCACTTCAGCATACGAAGCATTCCTGGATTTTATGCTCTTTCTGACAGAATCGTCGCCCACAATCACTAATTTAGAGATCTTATTATCTAAAATATATTCCACCGCCTCCATCGTCCTGGCGTCTTCGCTTTCAGGCAGTACGATCCTCTTCAAATTCTTCTTTGCGCGTTCTCTTATCTGGTCAAGAATACTCACGTTATGCTCCTCAAATACCCGTTATAATCTAATATTTTGCCAATTTACTTTTTAACAAAACCTGAACTTTCTTAGGGATGAAATTCTTTACATCGGCGCCGAGCTTCGCGGCCTCTTTCATCAATTTACTCGAAATATAAGAATAGGACTCATTGGGCATCATAAATATCGTCTCGATATCTTCCGAAAGCTTCCTGTTGGTCAGGGCCATCTGGAATTCCGATTCGAAGTCCGATATCATACGCAGCCCGCGTATCATGACCCGCGACCCCTTGTTCTTAACATAATCCACGGCGAGACCGTTAAAATCGTCCACGACGACGTTCTTCAAACGCTTCACCGAATCCTTAAGCATGGAGACCCTCTCTTCAACGCTGAATAGAGGGTTCTTGTCATCATTGTGAGCGACAGCCACTATAACTTTATCGTATATCTTGGCGGCTCTTTTGATTATGTCGATATGCCCATATGTGACTGGATCAAATGTTCCGGGGTATACAGCTACTCTGGATCTCTTCATACAGTTCTTTTATATATCGTAATTACCGTGTCGCCGTATCGTCTCTCATCTACAAAAACAAAGCGCTCAAGCTCCGCATCGAGCGCGTCTTTCTTAGAATGCTCCACTATGACCAAACCAACGGGCGATACTATATCATAAGAGTCTATATTTATCAAGCACTTTTTAGCCATACCCCTGTAATAAGGCGGATCGAGGAATACGATATCGAACTTGCCAAATTCCTGGCCCCGGCCCAGGAATTTTTCCGGCATAGTCAAAGCATTCCCTTTTATTACGCTATATTTTGATTTAGTTATGCCCAGAGACTCGAGATTAGATTTAATAGTCTGAACACAGCGGAAGTTATTATCAACAAAAGTTACGCTCACAGCCCCTCTGGATATCGCCTCTATGCCGAAAGCGCCGCTGCCGGCGAATAGCTCGAGAGCCCTCCTGCCGGTGATATCGCCCAGTATGTTAAATAGAGCCTCTCTTACCTTATCCTGTGTGGGCCGTATCTCGACGCCTCTGGGCATCGATATCGATCGGCTCTTATACTCTCCGCCTATTATTCTCATCTACCCCACCCTTATCAATTCCAATCTCCCCCTGAACCTATCATATAAACTCTTCTTCAATAACTGATGGCGCTCTTCCGAAAGACCCGGGTCTTTTTCGATGAGCGCGAACGCTTCAGTCCTCGCCAATTCCATTATACCAAAATCTTTGGCCAGATTTCCGAATCTTATTTCGGGAAGGCCGTGCTGCCTGGTACCGAACATCTCCCCCGGGCCGCGCTGATCCATATCCACTTCGGCTATCTCAAACCCGTCGGGCGTCCCTTCTATGGCTTTGAGCCTCTCCGCGCCGTCATCCGTCCTGGGATCCGCCAGTAATATGCAATAGGATTCATAGCCGCCGCGCCCGATTCTACCGCGCAACTGATGCAGCTGCGACAGGCCGAATCTGTCGGCATTTTCGATCAGCATCACAGACGCGTTCGGGATATCTATACCCACCTCTATGACTACCGTGGAGACGAGAAGGTCGATATTCTTCTTTTTGAAATCCTTCATCACCCTGTCTTTTTCCTTAGAGCTCATCTTCCCGTGCAAAAGCCCGACTTTGTAACCGGTAAATATCTCATTTTTCAGTTTTTCAAATATATCAACCGCGCCTTGTTCCGCCCCACCGCCGCGGTGGGATTTGCGGGATTCTATCAAAGGGCACACTACATAGGCCTGTCTGCCGTTGGCGAGCTCTTCCTTAATAAAGCCATACATCTCGCCCCTCTTTTCCTCTTCGACCCAATATGTAGTTATCGGCTTCCTGCCCTTCGGCAGTTCCTTTATCGTAGAGATATCGAGATCCCCGTAGACTGTCAGCGCCAGCGTCCGAGGTATGGGCGTCGCTGTCATTATAAGAACATGGGGATTAAGACCTTTCCGGCGCAGTATCGCCCTCTGGGCGACTCCGAACTTGTGCTGCTCGTCTATTACAATGAGCCCGAGATTCCTGAATTCCACGGCCTCCTGGATCACCGCATGTGTTCCTACCGCGATATCCGCTTTCCCGTCTTTAATTTCAGAATATATCCTCTCTCTCGTCTTCGCGTCCATACCGCCTATCAGCAATACCACATTTATTCCCAGCGGCATCAATAACTCGCTCAAATATATAAAATGCTGGCGCGCCAATACCTCCGTCGGCGCCATTATAACGCCCTGGAAGCCGTTCTGAACCGCCAGGACAAGCGCGTGAGCGGCCACCACGGTCTTTCCGCTTCCCACATCGCCTTCCAAGAGCCTGTTCATAGGCTTGGCGCCGGACATATCGCGCTCGATCTGGGCCACGGCCTTCTTCTGTCCTGCGGTCAATTCAAATGAAAGCGCATTATTAAAAGATCCGGAGAGCTCACCCGCCGTCATGCTATGTCCAAACGCCGCTTCGTCAGGGGCCCGCCCCTTTTTACGGATAGCGAGCGCCAATTGCAGGATAAAGAATTCCTCGAATACGATCCTCTTATATGCCTTCTCCAGCATCTGGAAATTTGTGGGAAAATGTATGTTGCGCAGCGCGAATTTTATATCGACAAGTTTTTGGCGGGCTATTATGTATGTAGGCAAACGTTCGATGGCAAATTTAACATATTCCGCCAGGGCTTTGAATATCATACTTCTTAAAAATCTCTGCGTTAATTCCGCCGTCAGCGAATATACAGGCACGATCCTCCCGATATTGAGGCCGTCATTGCGAGGCCGCGGAGCGGCCGAAGCAATCTCTTTATCCTCCACTATTTCATATTCCGGCTGGACCATCTGCAGTCTATCGTATATCTCTACCTTGCCGTACAATATCACCTTATCGCCCGCCTTCAGTATATCCCTTAAATACGGCTGATTGAACCATATCGCGTGCATAGATCCCGTGGCGTCGGTCACCACCGCCTGGAATATCACCGCGCCGGATCTGGCGGTACGGGAATTCAAAGCGGATATCTCGCCCTGAATGGTCATGCTCTGGCCCGGCTTCAAGTCCTTTATCGCTGTAACGCTCGAACGGTCCTCGTATCTTTTTGGCAGGTAATAAAGTATATCCTCTATCGTATTAAGTCCGACCCTGGCAAGACATTCACTCTTCTTAGGCCCCACACCCTTAATGTACCGGACTAAAGTCTTTAAATTATT
This sequence comes from Candidatus Omnitrophota bacterium, assembly GCA_028748925.1. Lineage (GTDB taxonomy): Bacteria > Omnitrophota > Gorgyraeia > 2-01-FULL-45-10 > 2-01-FULL-45-10 > 2-01-FULL-45-10. Next base: position 2,466 of record JAQTPE010000071.1, on the reverse strand, counting down.
TTTCTCTTGCATATAAAATTTACCTGTGTTAACATATCGCCCACTAAAGGAGTAACCAAAAATGTCAAAAATATGTATGATCTGCGGCAAAAAACCGGCAGCCGGAAGGACCATTAAGCGCCGGGGCCTGGCCAAAAAAAAGGGCGGCGTCGGTTTAAAAATCACCGGCGTCAATATACGGCGCTTCATGCCTAACCTGAAGACCGTCCGGGCCATTGTGGACGGCTCACCCAAAAGGATCAGCGTCTGCGTAAAATGCCTCAAGGCCGGCAAGGTCAAAAAAGCTATCTGATTCTAACATAATCATCGCTTAAACGTCAATCCGCGCATTTTGTGCGCGGATTTTCGTTTTTTAGAAGCGCTAAATAAAAAATAGGGACTGTCCCCAGCGCGTATATTAGGCGTAGGCGGGGGCTGTCCCTATTTTTTTTTAATTAAATCTTCCGCTTTATACAAGAATTCTTCGGCAAGTTTCAGTAGCTTCTCGCAACCTGCCTGAGACCATCGATTATAGTAATCCGCTTCCTCTCGCAGGTTCTTTGCCTCCTGAAGCCCTTCAAGTAAAGACACGGGGATTTGCTTCGTTTCAACATATAGCGTCTTGATAGCGGCTATCAGGCAGTAATGACTATGTTCACGTAAGTTCTTTGCGTAGATTAAAGCTCTGGCACTATGGAACATTGAATAATATATCTGTATGGTAGCCCACTTGTGGTCGTTTTCTTTATAAGTCTTGCGGGCTGTCTCTAAATCCGCCCTTGCCGTATCAATCTCTTTTGGGGCAAGCGTAATGCCTCTTGAGAATGGTTTTATCTTGCCTCTTTTTATACAGTCATCGTGTTCAAGGGTCATTCTTTTGCCTCCCAGAGAGTAATACCTCTATCAACTTCGGCATAGTAGGTATTTTCCTTTTCCTTGAAGCTGGCAACCTCCGATGGCGTCTTAATCACGGACTGAATCTTCTGTCTTGTCTTTATAGAGGCAATTATATTTTTTACGTCTTCTGGTTCGTTGGATAAGATAAACAGGTCTATGTCGCTTGATGGATCGTTCTCGCCGCGGGACGTGCTACCGTAAAGGATTATCTTTTTGGATAATGGCTTTAGTTTTGATACGAGAGGCCGCAAGGCAAGGACATTCTTTAAGACCTTAAACTGCTTTATAGCAGAGTCGTCGTAGATGATGGAATAGAAAAGTAGCTTGCCCTTCTTTGCCTTTGATATGAGATTCTGTCGTGCGAGTTCACCAAGAGCGATATACACCCCAGCCCTGCTTATTGAGGTGGCTTTTTGTATTTCGCTACTCAGAAATTCTTTCCCAAGGTTCTCCGAAAGATAAGAGAGGACTTTAAGAGAGTTGGTAGCCCCAAAGATGTCTATCGTCTTTAGTCTTTTCATAGTATTTGTCTGTCTAATATATTAGACACCCGTCTATTATATTAGACTCATAAAATTAGTCAAGCACTTTCGGCAAAAGCTCAATGCTTGCAATCCGCGCATTTTGTGCGCGGATTTTCGTTTTTTAGAAGCGCTAAATCGGTATTGACAAAATATCAAATCATGATATACTAAACACAGAAGGAGTTATTGATGAACATAGGCAAGACGATACATACCCTGCGCAAGGAAAACAAGATGACGCTGCTTGAACTCTCCGATAAATCGGGTGTAGCGCTCGCCACCTTGAGCAGGATGGAGAACGGCAAGATGACCGGCACCCTCGAGAGCCACATGAAGATCTGCGAGGCGTTGGGCGTCCCCATGCCGGAGGTTTATAAAAACCTCTATCCGGCCAAAAGAGCCATCGATATCCAGAAAAATAAATCCCGTACTGAAGTATTCATACATGACAAAAAATCTTCGGAAGAGATACTCGCCTCGAAGGTGTTAAATAAAAAGATGATGCCCGTGCTTATCAAAATAGCCAGAGGCGGCAAGACGCAGACCGAAGAGACAAAGGCGGGGATCGAAAAATTCATCTATGTGCTCGAGGGAAAGATCGACGCGAATATCGGCGAGGAAAAATATAATATGAGTAAGAACGATTCGCTCTATTTCGAGTCTAACGTTCCGCACTATTTAAAAAACACGGGATCTTCCGATGCCCGCATAATCAGCGTCGTTTGCCCGCCAACGCTATAGGGAGAGAGAGATGAAAAAGAGAATATTGATTTGTGATGACGAGGAAGGTATAAGAGAATCTTTAAAGCTGATCTTAGAAAAGGATTACGACCTTGAATTCGCCCAGAACGGAGATGACGCGATAAAGAGCATGCAATCTTCCCCCGCCGACCTTACTATTTTAGATATAAAGATGCCGAAAAAGGACGGCCTTGAAACACTGAAAGAGCTTAAGAGAATAAGCCCTTCGTCTAAAGTCATAATCGCCACCGGATATAAGAGCGTCGATATAGCGCAGGAGGCCATGAACCTCGGAGCTTCCGATTACGTCGTAAAACCATTCGAC
>JAQTPE010000070.1 GCA_028748925.1 Candidatus Omnitrophota bacterium | reverse complement strand
GCAGTATATTCTCAAAGACAACTATAGAATTATCTACGAGCATTCCTACTCCGAGGGCAAGCCCGAAGAGCGTCATAAAATTAATCGTAAGATGCATGGCCCACATACAAGAGAACGTTATTATTATCGAAATTGGTATCGCGGATGTCACTATCAGTATAGGCCTCAGTTTCAATACCGCTATCGACACGATAATCATCACTATTAAGAGCGGGTTTAACAAATTAGCCGGCAAGAAGATCATCGCTATAAGGAGAAGTGACGTCAAAATATATAACGACCTGGTCAATTTTATAAGAAAGAATGCCAGGACGAGCATTATAAGGCCCGCGCCGCGCAACAATGACAACTTCAGGTTGTCTATCGACTTTTTGATAAAATCAGCCTGATTGCTCGTTACCACAATATTGAGATCTTTGGGCAAAGTCTCTTTTATCCTGTTAACCTCTTTGATTATGCTGTTCGCTACCTTGATCGTATTTGCCGTAGACTCTTTCTGGATATACAAACTTACCACCGGGCGGACATTTACACGGGCGTATCCGGTAGGCTCTAAATAGGAGTCGAGAACATTTGCCACGTCCTTCAATCGCACTATAGTCCCGTTGGGAAGCGTAGAGACGGGTATTCTTTTTATATCGTCGACGTTTTTATATAGACCTATCGTTCTTATGAGGTATTTCTCTTTGCCCTGGTCCATCTCTCCGGACAACAGGTTCAGATTGTTCATACCTATCATAGAGATGACCCGTTCAAGCGAAAGATTGTAGGCCGCGAGCCTACGCTGGTCCACTTCAACCAGGATCTTGCGCTCTCTGCCGCCGGCGACTTCAACATCGGCCACACCGTTAATACGCTTAAGCGCTTCTCTCACATTTTCATCTACGATCTTCCTGATATCTTCGGTAGTACGGCGCAAGCTCGTTACGGCGATAATAAGTATGGGAACATCCGAACGCTTAAATTGCGCTATGATGGGCTTTTCGATCTCTTTCGGAAGCTTGTTCTTAACTTTAGCGAACTTCTCTCTGACCTCGAGCGCGGCAAAGTTCATATCTATGCCGGGCTCAAAACTTAATACTACCGTGGACTCGCCCTCTTTGGAGATAGAGAGCATCTCCTCAAGATGGCTCACAGTGCCTACCGCCTCCTCGACCTGTTTTGTCACGAGGCTCTCCACTTCCGTAGGCGGTATACCGCCGCGCACTTCGATTATTATACTTATCTCTCCAAAACTTATATTAGGGTAGAGTTCCACCGGAAGTTGTAAAAGCGACAGGACGCCAATGAGCACCAGTATGGTATAGATCATCAGCATCGTGACGGGCCGTTTGATGGAAAAGGAGGGAAGGCTCACCCCGTTAGACCTCTTAAGAACGCAAGTCTCGTTTTAATAAATGCTCCTGCTTGTAATCTTGTCAAAGGAATTATGATGTAAAAATTAAAATATGGAGGTCTAACGGGGCTCATTTTTTTACTTCTTCTTTTTTAAGATCTTTACCAAAAATACATCGAAACTAATGTATATTGTCGGTATCACTACGAGCGTCAGGAATGTGGCTATCAAGAGCCCGCTCATTACGGTTATCGCCATAGGAGTTCTGAGTTCGGCGCCTTCTCCGCTCAGTAAGGCCATAGGCACGAGGCCTAATATAGTAGTAAGCGCCGTCATTAAGATTGCTCTTAGTCTCGCGCCGGACGCGGCTTTTGCTGCGTCTTTGACGCTCAAACCTTTTGATCTCAGAAGATTGATATAATCCATCAGGACTATGGCATTATTCACTACTATACCGCCCAATATACCGACGCCTATGAATACATAAGCGCTTACGCTGGTATTTGTAACGAATAGCCCAAACGCCACTCCCATCAATGCTAGAGGTACCGTAAGCATTATAATAAAAGGCTGCAGGAGCGATTCAAACAGAGCGGCCATTACCATATAGACCAGCAGGATGATCGCTATTATGGCATTCCTTAAGCTGTCGAAAGACGCTTTCATATCCTCGCTTTCGCCGGTCAATTTCACTACATAATTTTTCGGAACGCTGAGCTTTCCTATCATAGCGTTAACATCGCCATAGACGTCCTTTAACGGCCTGTCGTAAATATTAGCGTAAACAGAGGCTACTCTCTCCTGGTTCGTTCTTTTTATTTCGCTTGGGCCTTTGCCTTTACCGAATTTTGACACGCTTTCCAGCGGCACGCTCATCCCCATCGGGGACTGCATCTGCAGGCGGCCCAACTTGGTGAAATCATTCCTGTCCTTTTCCCTCAGCCTGACCCTTATATCATATTCCTGGCCCTTCTCTTTGAATTTGCTGGCTACAGATCCTTTTAACGCTATTATCGCGGTCTGGGCTATATCCGTAACGGATAGCCCATACATCGACGCTTTATCCTTGTCTATGAATATCTTGGCTTCAGGAGAGGCTTCGGCAAGATTATTTTTTATGCCGTATATTCCGGCTATCTTGCTTAACCCATTCTGTATATTTTGCGTTAAATCATAAAGCTCTTTTAAATCATTGCCTTTTATCTCTATCGTAACGGGCGCCTGCGCCTGCATACCCGTCGACAGGACATTTTCCTGCAGTATATATTCAAAACGCGCCTTCCCGACATCCAGCGCCGGGATCTTATCTTTTATAAGCTGGACTATATCGGCGCTCTTTAAGCTTCTTTTTGCTTTAAGATTGACCGCTATTTCGGATTGGCTCGATGTGAGCCTGTCGAGAACCTGCCTGGAGCCGGATTCCTGGGAAGATCCCACGGTAACGTTTACGGATTCAACCTCCGGAATGTCCATAATAAATTTTTCAATACGCCTGGAGACTTCGTTCGTAACCGCCAGGCGCGTGCCAGAAGGCATATCGATCTTTATGACAAACTGCCCCTGGTCCACTTTTGGCATCAATTCTTTATCAAGAAAGGCGAAAATTATCATAGACGCCAAAAACATCGCCAATGTTATGGATAGATATCTGCCTCTATGCCCGATAAATCGTTCACTGATATTTGCGTAAATTTTACGAAGGCCTCTTACGGCTTTCGGCTCCTGGACCGATAACTTGATGCCCCGCGAAGCCAAAAGCGGTATTATCGTTACGGCCGTAACCCACGAAACTAACAGCGAAAATGTGACCGTAAGAGAGAAATCTTTCAATATCTGGCCGGTAATTCCAACCACAAATATAAGCGGTAAAAATACCACGACGGTCGTGAGGACCGATCCTGCCACCGCCACAGCTACCTCGTTCGCTCCTAATATGGCCGCTTCTTTCGCGTTCATGCCTTTCTCTATATGTGTATATATATTTTCTATTACGACGATCGCGGCGTCGACCAGCGTGCCTACGCCGAACGCAAGACCACCCAACGACATCATATTTATAGATACACCCGAAAAATACATAAGCGCAAAAGTCGCCATTAGCGAGACCGGTATTGTGAGAGTTACTATTATAGAACTTCGGAAGTTCCTCAGAAAATAGAATAAAACTATGAATACAAGTATACCCCCCTGCCATGCGGCGTCCCACACTCCCGTTATGGAACTCTTTATAAATTTGGATTGATCGTACACTACCGCGACATTTATATCTTTGGGAAGGTCCTTCTCCAGTTCGGATATCTTCTTCTTGACCCTGTTTATGATTCTGACGGTATTGCCGAGCGCCTGTTTCTGTATGGATATCGAGACGTTCTCGTTGCCGTTGTATCGGGAATAGCTCATTCTCTCTTTAAGGCTATCCGTAACCGTAGCCACATCTTTCAGGTATATGAGGCGTTTATCTTTACTGATAGTGCCGCTATTCCTGGCGCCGCTTGCGCCGGCCTGATTCCCATACAACTCTTCATCGGACATGCCGGAACCTATGGAGATATCATCTATGTCGCGAACTTTTTCGAATTCTCCCAGGGTCCTTATGAGGTATTCATAAAAGCTCTCTTTTATGGTGCCTGCGGGATAATTAAGATTAGAACTCGATACGGCTTTTGAGACGTCCAGGAGAGATACCTGCCTGGCCTGCAGTTTATCCTGGTCCACATCGACCCGTATTTCGCGTTCAAGGCCGCCCGATATTGTAGCCGACGCCACGCCCTCCACCTTTTCCAGTTCATCCTTTAACATTCTTCGCGCCAGGTCCCTTAAAGATAGCGGCGAACGATCTCCGGAGCTCGTTACGCTTAATATAAGTATCGGCCTGTCGAATGGGTTATACGGCAAAACTATCGGCTCTTCCGCTTCCCTGGGCAGACGCTCCTTGATAAGATCTATCTTCTCTCTCATTCCTAATGCCGCAAAATTTATATTCTGGTTCCAGCCGAATTCCGCTATTACCAGGGAGAGTCCTTCTTTGGATATGGAGTATATCTTCTTTACTCCGGCGACCGTTCCCACCGCTTCTTCTATGGGTTTCGTTATAAGGGTCTCTATCTCTTCGGGCGCGGCGTTAGCATAGGGAGTAACTACCGTAAGCTGCGGATATGTTATCTGGGGAAAAAGCTCCTGCGGAAGGAGCATTAAAGAGACTACTCCAAAGATCATTATGCCAACCACGATCATAATGATCGTGACGGGACGCTCTACCGAAAACTTGGGTAAGTTCATCCAGCACCTTCTACAACTCTTATATAATTCCTTCTTGGACCTCGGCTATCTCAACCCTGGCCTTGTCCTTAAATTCTTCCTGCACCTCGACTACTACAAGCTCATCTTCCTGGACGCCCCTATCCACTTCAACGAGATCTTCAGTCACATAACCGGGAACGATCTTTCTTATCTCTATGGTACCGTATTCGACGGCTTTTTCTTTTGGGAGCGCCGAGGCTTGAGGCCTTGGCTCTTCTTTCTTCTTGCCGCCGAATATCCCGAACAATCCCTTGTTCCTGGCCTTACTCTTTGTCATATCGATCTCGGCCGCCGGTTTCGGCTCTTCCTTATAAATAACGTATGCCAGGTACTCGTTCTCTTTTTTCTTCAATGACGACGCCGGAATCACCAGCGCGTCTTTTTTCTCATATGTGGATATGAGAGACCGCACAAACATGCCCGGCTTCAAGATATTGTCTTTATTATCGAGTTCCACCTTTATCGTCTGGGTCCTGGACCTTCCCTCTACCACCGGCGATATCCTGTCGATATTGCCGGTAAATGATTTACCCGGATATGCGTCTACAAAGACTTCCACTTTTTGGCCGAGCGCTATCTTAGGTATATCTTTCTCTATTATATTGAACTCCGCATAGACTTTGTCAATATTGACAAATATCCCCGCCCTGTCATTGCCGTTAGGGTTCGCGTAGCTTCCCACATCCATCGATTTAGGGCCCATAACACCGTTGGATACGGCATATATATTGGTCTTATCCAGATCGCTTTTCGCGGATTCATACTCGAGCTTGGACTGCTCCATCTTTATAGGACTTATCGCGCCCATATCGAACAGCTTCTGATTTTTGTTGAGTTCAACCTCCGCGTACTTCAGTTTAAGAAGAGCGTCCTTTTGAACGAGGCTGGCTATTATGTCGCCCTCTTGTATCTTCTCGCCTTCCTCAAAATTAAAACTTTCGATTATCCCGGCGATCTGGAATTTTAATTCGATCTCCTTAAAGCCTTTTATATTCCCCAGAGCGGGAAGAGTATCCTTAAAATCCATCCTCTTTATCCTGTACGCCTTCACAGCCGTAGCGCCCTCTTCAAAAGTTATCGGCTTGGACTTTGACGCTATGTCGGTCTTCTTTTTGAAGAGGACCTTCTGGATATTTCCCGTCATCCTTACGATAATGACGAGCACTATCAGTACCGCTATTATCACGAAGAATGTCTTCTTATTAAATTTGAAACGTTTTATATTAAAACTTTTTATCTTATCTTTGATCTGCCCGAAATCCGGTCTCTCCATAATAATCGCCTCACTTTTTATTCTTCGCTTCGCTCAGGACGGAATCCTGAACTACTGTCGAGGAGTTTTACTGTTCGCGCCTATACCGCGTTCAAAATAATCCGGCAGTCCTACCGCCTTGCTTATACTCGCTATAGCTATCCTGCAATCGCTTACCGCTTGCGTATAGCCGAATTTTTCCTGCGCAAGTTTTATCATACTCTCTATGACGTTGGAATCCTGCGCCTCATCCATCTGGCGCTTAAATATGATAATCTCAAGATCGCTCTCCTGGTATTTCACTTTATTTGCCGCGGTCTCCAGCTGCATAAGCGCTTTCTCATAATTAAAACAGCTCTCTTTCGCTTCCAGGGTAACATCCTGTTTGGTCTTTATGAATTCCTGCCGCGCCTTATCCATATCTACATCCGCCGCGGCTTTGTCGGAAAATTGCGCAAGATTATCCAAAAAATTGAACTTGTAGGAATTTGTTATCGTTGAAGTGCCGCGGTAAGCGCTTACAACGGGCGCCCATACCTCTTTCTGATAAGAGTACTCTCCCGTAGAACCCCACAGCGGGATACTGCACTTTACGCCGGCATACCACTGCTGCTCCATCTTTTGATCCGCGTCCATAGTGCCCGTCGCGGGGTCGGGCTCTCCCGCGTCTTTCGCTATATATTCTTCCTTTGCCATGCCGAAAGAGCCGATAAAATCTATCTTGGGCCAGCTCTTGGCCTTGGCAACTTTCTGTTCATAGATATAGTATTGGATCATCATGGAACTGATCTGCATTTCAGGTCTGTTGACCAGAGCGTCGGCGAGCACCTTATTGAAATCTATATCTACCTTATCGAGAACGGGCGGTGTATCTATGTCTATTCTCGCCCTCTCGTCCATATTCATCGCCTGTTTCAATATAAGTTCCGCCACTTCAACATCCCCTTGAGCCGAAGCGTATTGGAACCTTACCTGGTTCATCTGCGAATTCACGTTCAATAATTCCAGATTTGATATTACACCGGATTCAAACTGTTTTGCCACCATATCGCTTATCTTTAAAACTTCACCCGAAAGCTCCTGCTGCAGTTTAAAGTTCTCTTTGGCTTTCGCTAAAGTATAATATCCTTTTTTAACCTGCAATATAAGTTCATTTTTAATTCTGGCATATTCTTTATTCACTATCTTAAGGTTGGTCTGCGCCTGCATCATCGTATACATAAACTCGCCGCCATGAAAGACAGTCTGCTGCAGATCGACCGCCGTACTCTTTCCATAGAAGCGCCGGCCGCCTATCTGTCCTGTGTGCTCTTCCATTCTTACGCCGACTTTCGGAAGCAGATTCCGCCGCGCCTCAAACAATCTCCACTGGGCCAGCTTAACGCTCTTTTTAATGGTCTTCAGCGGCAGATGGTTCTTGACGGCTATATCTATGCATTCATTCAAGGTCAATATCTTCACTTCTTCGGCTTCCGACGGTTCAAGTATGCTTTCGGGCGGCTTATACATGCCGATAATAGAAGTTTTGGATTTTTCAACCTCAGAGGGAGTTTTTGCGGCCTCTTCCGAAAAAGAGAGTGCTGTACAGGCCCCCGAGACCAAAACGACAGTCCAGGCTATCAATAAAAATTTACTTAGCCTCATTATCCTTCGAAGTCTCCCCGCCTTTTGTGAGCCCCTTACTCTTTCTATACTCCCTCATGTAATTCTTCATATACGTCCTGTGCCTGTCACGGTGCTCTTCCCTGTAAAGCTTC
>JAQTPE010000069.1 GCA_028748925.1 Candidatus Omnitrophota bacterium | reverse complement strand
CGCAATAACGAATAAGGGCTCCAAGGAAGTGATAAACCTTGTATTAAAACTGAGTTTTCTGGACAGGGATAGCGCCTCTATATACGAGATTGCGGCCCATCCGCAGGAACCGGCGTTGGGCAGTTCCGTCTTTACCCACGCTTCGATACCCCGCACGCACAGCTACGCGCGCCCGGTAGATTCGCTGAAGCCGGGACAGACTTTAAAATTCAAGCAGATTATAACGAGCTGCCCGACCGAGATATTTGTAGAGCTCAGAGAGGGCGAGAAACCGACAAAATCATTCGGAAGGTGGTCCGGCAAGCTGGCCTCCGAAGTCATATCGTTAGACCTATTATAAATGAAAAAAATTTATCTCGCAGTATTAGCCATATTGATCTGTTCTGTTTTTCTGTTCGCGGGATCACTGCTATATCTCGACAAGGAAAAGCATAAAACATTCTTTTATACGGTAAATCTCGATGGGCACGATACGGGGAACATAAAGATAGACAAGTATATAACCGACGATAAAACTATATACAAGTCGGTGAATTTCGAACCTTTCAGACCGCTCTTTACAGAAACGAGATCCAGAATAACGCTGGACAGAACCGGCGGTCTCATGAATTATTTTAAAGAGAGCGTCTGTAATGGAACTCACGATACGATATATCTGGAAAAGGTCGGTAAAGACATATCTTTTGTGGCAACTTCCGGATCGGAGTTCGCATGCCTGACCGGCCTTACCGTAAAAGAAGGTACTGTTATATTCGAAAAGGACTCTCCGGCAACCTATATACCTATATTGGAAAAATATGACTTCAGACTCGGAAAAGCGCAGGCTTTCAATGTATTAACAAATTTTTCGACCCTACTGCCTCCCATGAAAAGACTTCTCACTCTAACATCCATAAAGGACGAATATATCAAAATAGGATCGAAAAAAATAAAGGTCGAATCTCTTCTCATAAGAATAAGAAACTCCCCCAAGGGGATGCTATGGGTGACAAAGTCCGATAAGAGTATTGTAAAAATAGAGTTCCCCGACCTAAAGCTCAGGATAACCAGGACATTGGCTCTGAAAAAAGCTAACGAAGTAAATAAACCTGTTATCAAGAACGATCTCTACGATGAAGAGACCGTAAAATTTAATAACAAAAAGACGGTTCTTGAAGGAACACTAACTATTCCAAAAAAGAGAGAGCTGCTTCCCGCCGCGCTCTTATTGGGGCGAAGCGACGGGTCGGACCGCGAGGACCAGGGGTTATTCACTCAATTAGCCGGACGATTGGGGAGCGAAGGATTTGTCGTATTAAGATTTGATGGGCGGGGGATAGGAAATTCGGGCGGATCGGCATTATCGGCAACCAGCGGCGAAAAATATGAGGACAGCGTAGCCGCTCTGGATTATCTATCGCAAAGAAAAGAGATAGACATTAACAGGGTTGTCGTTATAGGGCACGGCGAAGGAGCGTTCTTTGCTTCAAAGCTTGCGGCGAACAAAAAAAATATAAAAGCGCTTATACTGATGTCTCCCATGTTATCACAGGGAGAAGCGACCGATATCAGCTTCGACAATCTGAATGAGATGGCAAAAAAATTAAAATGGGATGATCAATATCTCAAGCTGGCTATGAAGTCCCGCATGGAAACCATAGAGACGGTGAAGAAGACCAGCGGAGACTGGACATCCATACTCAATACCAAATGCTTCCTGAAAAAACTGAGGAAAGATCTGGAAGCCAACCCGACAGACATCATAAGAAAAGTGGAAGTTCCGGTACTGATACTACATGGCAAAGAAGACGAACTCGTTCCGCCTAAAGCCGCGTCAACGCTCGATAAAGCATTAGAAGCCAGCGGTAATACTAACCATAAGCTTATATACTACGGCTATTTAGGGCATTATCTCGGAAAAATGACCGCGGACGGCCTGCATAAAATGGCCTATTCTATAGACGAAAGCGTATTCGCAACCATAAAAAAATGGCTTGACGAAACATTGCCGAAAATAGATTTGACTTTACAGACGAGTTATGCTATACTAACCTAAATAACAAGAAGGAGGGGGTGAATAAATTGAAAAAGTTATTTTGTGCGGCAATTATAATTTTATTTGTGACTTCGATGATAGGTTTATCGTATGCCGAGACCAGCTATGATACACATAAGGCATCAGGGCCTATGGCGAAGGCGGAGAGAGGGGCAAAGAACCTTCTCGCCGGCTGGACCGATATACCGGTGTCCGTATGTGAAACTACCATGGATACCAAAAATGCGGCATTGGGGCTTACAGTAGGGTTGTGGCAGGGGTTCAAGAAAGCTTTTCCAAGAACGGTTTCAGGAGCAGTCGATTTAGCTACTTTTGCAATTCCTGATTACGAGAAGAGCCCGGTGAAACCCGATCCACTCACTGAGCCTTCAAAAGCGACAACTAAATAAAGAGTGTTTTTGATGATACAGGGCTATTCTGCGTTACGCGAATAGCCCTGTTCTTTTATCCTCATAGTTCCATAATATATTGACTGGGATCCGAATATATGTTATCATTCCTATTGCTATGAAGATGAGAGACAGGCTTGTTGAGAGAAGAAAGTATATAAGATTAAAGACCCCTGTATCCGTTACCTACACGGCTCCTGATACGGGCGTAATCCATAGTCTGATAACCAAGGATATATCCGCAGACGGATTAAGACTGGAAATAAAGACCAGAGACATCAAGGAAGGTTCCGTATTGGAATTAAAATTGGAGCTTCCCGAAGGTAATAATCCGGTACATGCAAAGGGCAAAGTTATCTGGATGAAACAAATATCTTTGGAAGACGGCGCGCCATGCGATATAGGTATTGAATTTATCGAAATAGAGGAAGATAACAAAAATACTTTTTTAAAATTCTTATGCGATCTGGTATACAACTTACCTAAGGAGAGTGAAAATGTTTAATAAGGGTTTTATGGCACTCATTGTAGTATTCGCGCTGGCAATATTTACATATGGCTGTTCCATGCTTGAATCGATACCAAACCCTGCAGAGGTAGTAAAATACCCCCTTGGTAAGACCACTTTAAAAGTCGGTATGACGAAGCAGGAAGTGGAGTTCAAGTGGGGAAAGCCGGATTCGATCAGCACCGTAGAAGACAAGAAGAGGTGGCCGGATACCCGCGAAATGTGGGTATATCATCCACAAACCTCATCCATACCGATAGATGCCGACTATCTCTCCGAGACCAGGAAGCTCTATTTTGACGGAGACTACCTGACCGACCAGGAATAATAACAAAGAACGGGCCTGCCTGATACCATGTTAAGAATAATGTGCAAATCCAAGATACATCGTGCGACCATAACCAAGTCCGACCTGCACTACAATGGAAGCATAGGCATAGATAAGAGGCTTCTAAAAGCGAGTAATATTTATCCAAACGAAATAGTCCAGGTAGTGAATATAAATAATGGAGCTCGTTTCGAGACATATGCCGTAGAAGAACCTGCCGGTTCGGGAACCATAGGCCTGTACGGCGCCGCAGCTCATCTTGGAAAACCCGGTGACCTCATAATAATACTATCATACAGCCTTATCGATGAGAGAGAAGCAAGAGGCGCCAGGCTTACCGCAGTAAAAGTCGACAGCAAGAACAGGATTAAAAAAACAAAATAAAGATGGTGGAGAGATGGAGATAAAACACTTTCCGGACCCTCTCTTAAGAAAAAAGAGCGAGGATGTTAAGAGTATAGGGAGATCCGAGAAAAAGCTGCTCACCGATATGGCCGAAATCATGTATCTGAATGGCGGTGTAGGCCTTGCAGCCGTTCAAGTAGGCATACATAAAAACATGATTGTTGTCGACATAGGCGATGGTCTTAAAAAAATGATTAACCCTGTCATATCAAAGAGAGAGGGCAGAGTTGCGCAGGAGGAGGGATGTTTGAGTGTTCCTGAAAAATGCGTAAACGTCAAAAGATCTAAAAAAATAGTGGTCGATTATCTAAATGAGGACGGTCAGGCGATCAGGGTTTCTGCGGAGGGACTTCTGGCGAGAGTAGTCCAGCATGAAATTGACCACCTCTTTGGCAAACTTATATTAGATTATCTGAGCCCATTAAAAAAGATATGCAACTCCTTGACAACACGTAAATTATGATATATACTTAATTGCATTAGTTGAACGGGTAACCTAGTGCATGATATTAAACGTAATTTTTTTCAGACCATTCGGAGCTTAAGATTAAGCTTTGAATGGTTTTTTTGTTTGCCATTGATTGATGGCGGCAAACAATCCCGCCGCTTTTTGGCGGGATGCACATAATAAATCGTAAAGGAGGTGAATAATCTAAATGGCTCAAGGAACAGTAAAATGGTTCAATGACAAGAAAGGTTTCGGTTTCATAGTAGCCGATACCGGTAGCGATGTCTTTGTTCACCATTCCGCAATAGAGGGTGAAGGCTATAAGAGTTTGAAGGAGGGCGATAAGGTCCAGTTCGAGATCGTTAAGGGCCCTAAAGGTGACCAGGCAACAAAAGTTACGAAATTATAATCTAACTTTTGCAGGTTTCACTTCAATCTTTGTGCAGATATTTTTAAAATCTCTTTTTACCCTGTTAAAAGACTCAACGGTTTTTTAACAGGGTTTACCGCAAAAAAAAATAAAGATGATTTTTAGAAGGAGAGGTTTTGTTTGCTGTTGTTTGAGGGCGGCAAACAATACATGCCACCGAGGTTTAAACTTATGGATACTTATGAAAAGATAGAGTCCCGGATGAAGGACGCTATGAAGCAAAAGGATAGCCTGAAACTATCGGTGCTTCGCATGGCAATAGCGGCCATTAGAAATACAGAGATCGTTAAAAAGGTTAAAAAACTCGAAGATCCCGATGTGCTGCAAGTACTGCAGAAGATGATAAAAGAGCATAAGGAATCTATAGCACAGTTCGAAAAAGGCGGACGGCCCGATCTTGTGGAGAAGGAAGCCAGAGAGCTCGAAATATTGCAGGAGTATGTTCCGAAAGAGATGAGCGAAGAGGAGCTCATGTCGATCGTAAAGATAATCGTGCAGGAATCAGGATTTACGCTAAAAGCCGATGCGGGCAAAGTCATGAAGATAGTTATGGAGAAGGTGAAAGGAAAGGCCGACGGCAAAATAGTAAATAAGATAGTACTGTCTCTGCTTAAAACCTGAGGGGGTTGACGATGTTGCAGCTTTCCTACATATTACTCGGTTTGGCAGCCGGCACATTCAGCGGATTCATGGGTTTGGGCGGAGGAGTATTGCTCGCGCCGGCATTAGTTTATATATTCGGATTGACCCAGCACCAGGCCCAGGGGACATCTCTGGCCGTAATGGTTCCTCCCATAACTCTGCTGGCAGCGATCAAATACTACCACAGCGGCAATGTAAGGCTCGATATAGCCGTATTTATAGCGCTTGGCTTCATAGCGGGAAGCTTAGTTGGCGCGACTGTAGTCCATGGGGTTCCGGATGCCGCCCTGAAGAAGATATTCGGATTGATACTCATGCTGATCGGAATAAAAATGTTTGTTTTTACTTGAAAAGGCCCATCATCTATTGTATATTGAAAAGAAAGGTTTAAGATGAAGAAGAGAGAGCTCGTATTGATAGCAGCCATAGCCGCAATAGCCATAATGCCGGTATCGTCTTCTTATGCCGCGGAAAAGGAAAGTTTCGGCACAAAAGTTAAGAATTTCTGGAGAAATTTATTGTCATATCCGGCAAGAGTGACTGAAGAATCCGCCAGCGTCCTGGTCGATACCGCAAAGAGCGGGGTCAGTGTAGTAACAAACGAGATCAAAAGAGTCGCCGAGGTCACTACCGGAGATGTGGCAAAAACAAAAGAACTTATCACCGAGCCGATAGCGGGGACCGCGGAAACTACCGTAAAAGCAGCCGAAGGAGTTGTGAATATTCCTTTTGAAGCGGCCAAAGAAAAGGCAGAGCCTCAAGCGACAGAGTCTGAGTAATTATTTCGCGTATTAGAGAAGAGCCATATCTTTCTTTGCGAAGGGGAGTATGGCTTTTTTACCATCCGCCGAAGCATTCAGTCTATTACGCGTTGAATGCGAAGGCGGATAGACTGAATAGATGAGAAATAAAAAATTGATATTGGCTGTGACCATAGCCGCCACGGCATTCGTTACAGCCTTTCTATATGAACCTGTTTCCATATTGATCTATAAGGCGAAAGAGCCTTTCTTCTCGCAGCCTATAATTTCCGGCTCTTCCCGAATCGTAATACGCAATGACGCGCACGGCAACGGCGAGTTTGGGGCCAGGAGGCGCAACGGCCGCTCTCACAGCGGCATAGATATAATGGCTCCTGTAGGGACGCCAGTATATGCGGCCAAAAGCGGAATAGCTTTCAGGGGCAATGTCCCCACAGGATACGGAAAATATATAATGATATACCACCCGGACGGCTATCAAACGTATTATGGGCATCTGTCCGATTGGGTTGTGCCCTCAACAAAGCATATACGCCGGGGCGAGCTTATAGGATATGTAGGCAAGACAGGCAATGCGGCGCCAAAATCGATGCAGCCGCATCTTCATTTTGAGATCAGAATTGACGGGGAGCCTCAAAATCCCCGCGGGTTGATGAAAAATAACAAAGAGGGGGGTATTTAATGAAGAGACTGGTATTATTTGCACTGCTATTGACTGTGTGCGCGGTCATGTTCGGGTGCGGCGAAACAGTTTCCGGAGTGGGTAAAGATGTTAACAGGATGGGGCGCGGAGTGAACACATTCTTCTTCAGGCAACCATAGTATGCCGGCGCGATTCAGAGAGAGCGGCAATATAACGATCCTCGACATCGAAGGAAATGTCGATATTAATTCTTCCGATATCATAGAGTCGGTTGGCTATCTTCTAAATTCCGGCAAATCCAATTTCATATTTAATTTAGAGAATGTAAATCTCGTGGATTACAGCGGCCTGTCGGTGCTCGCGATAGCCTACAAAAATATCCTGAACCATAAGGGCAAAGCGAGATTCATCCATGTGTCGGCTCAGGTGATAGAGTTATTCAAGATGGTTAAACTCGAAGGCGTCTTTGAGACCTATGCGGATGAGGAGAGCGCGATCAGGAGCTTTTATGAGGAGAGTTCCGGGATGGCCCACTTAAGACGCAGGTTTAAGAGACTCGACATGCATCTTAAGATAAAATACTGGGTCGTCGGATCCCAGAAAAGGCCCAAAGTTTTTGAAGGCGAAGTGGTCAATATGAGCGCGGCGGGATTATGCGTATTCTCCAAATACACCTTTCCCGTAAACAGCCTGCTCGAGATCGAATTGATCCATCGCGGTGAGATAATATTTTTGAACTCAACCGCGAAAGTAATATGGATCGCGGATAAAGAATTACAGCCTCATTTTTATCCCGGTATGGGCATCGCATTCGTGCATCTCTCCGCAGATAATGAAAAACTCATCATAGATTTCATCGATAAGAATATAACCCACAGGGTTGAACCTTAAGCAATGGCAGAAGATAAAAGCGCAAAAATAATATCGGCTATAAAAGACGGTAAAAAGAATTTTTCACGCGCCGATCTTTCCGGAGCCGAGATATTTGACGCGAATCTTGCGGGTTCCGAATTTGTGGGCGCGGACCTGTCGCATTCGGACCTGACGCACTGCAACTTAAGAGGC
>JAQTPE010000068.1 GCA_028748925.1 Candidatus Omnitrophota bacterium | reverse complement strand
TTTTAAGACTCTCTATACCTTCTCTGTATTCGATCAGGCCCACCGCTACACTTCCCGCCAGAAATACAGAGACGGCAAAAAATAGCCCGCCTGCGGGCACAATATGGAATAGCGCCGCCAGCAGCAGGCCATAGATCAGCAGATATGTTGTCATTCGGCGCACGTCTTATTTCTCCCCCCGGATTTAGCTTTGTAAAGCCTCTCGTCCGCGGCCTTAACAAGCTCTTCTTCGCTGATACCGTCACCCGGATAGGTCGACACGCCTATGGAGACTGTAATATTATGTTTTTCCCTGCGCACAATAATGGGATGCTCTCCTATCCTCTTCCTTATGGACTCTGCTATACGCATGGCTTTTTTTCTGTCCGCGCCCGCAAGCAGAACCGCCATCTCCTCACCACCGTATCTGGCGGCCATATCTCCCACATGCAGCATACCGCTGATCGTAGAGGCGATGGTCTTGAGCACTATGTCTCCCGTCGCATGACCGTATTTATCGTTATACCATTTGAATTTATCTATATCCAGCATCAACAATGAGAGCTCGCTGCCTTTACGTTCCGAACGACGTACCTCTTCCTGGAAACGTTTCATAAAATGCCTCCGGACGAATAGGCCGGTAAGAGAATCGCGTATCGCAAGTTCTTCGACCCAGGAATAGAGTAACGCGTTTTGTATCGCTACGGCGCCCAGATTGCCTATAATATCGAGCAGCCTCAAGTCGTCCTGCGTAAAGGTATTCTTAGTTTCATCATCCACCCTTAACACGCCTATGATCTTATTTCCGCTCAATAAAGGAGCGATAATGAGCGACTTAAAATTGGATTTTGGATCTTCCGCGCCGAAATTCGAGAACCGGAAGTCATTGGCGACATCGTCTATTATCAGCGGGATACCGTGCTTGACTACCCAACGGTCGAAGATATCGCCTTTCTTATCTTTGATCTTCGCCGCGCCTTGCGACGCCGAAAGCATAAGTTCCTGCTTATCCGCATCCACCAGGAAGAGAAGTATGCGGGCGCCTTTCTTTATAGTGGAGGCTGTTCTCTCCATGATAAGTTTTGCTATATCTTCCAGCAAAAGCGTAGTGGTGAATACTTCCGTAACGTCTTTCAGGACGAGATAGCGCAGAAGTTTCTCATCGAGATATTTGATCTCGATCTTCTGTTTGTTGCAGGTATTCGAAAGTATATTGATATCTTCTTCCAGCTTTTCTTTGGTGAGCCTGAAAGAGTTCTCCATCCTCTTGATCGTCTTCCAGTAACTGTACCCCAAGAGGCCTGAAATTACAAAACTCCATATGTAATAGGCCGCTTCATAAGAGCCGCTCCTTAAGACTCCCGCCAGGCCGGCGAAAAAGGAGAGTATCGTAAGTACAATTCCGAAAGCAAATCCAAATCCTATCCATGATAACACTATAGCTATATTGTAGCTGAGCACCATCACGGCGATCGCATGGCACGAGTAACTTGAATGAGGGCTTATCTTCTGGGGGGCCGCGAATAAGATATACGACACGGCGAGGAATAACGCTATCGAAATAATCCCGAGAGTGGAACGGTTCTTAGACGATTGTATTGTCAGTATCCTTGTCAAAAAAGTGTACTTTGGCCATATCGAAGACCAGATCCATATCCTGATTGATAGTGGGCCTGTCATGGCCTCCGACCCTTGCTATAATAGGATTTCTGCCTGTATTAAGATGCAGGTACACTTCGGAGCCCATGGGCTCTATCATCTCGCAATTCGCTCTTATCGTATTCTCCGGAGACGCGTAAGAGACGAAGAGCTTATCATATATATCTTCCGGTCTTATGCCAAATATGATCTCTTTATTAACGTAAGAGGCAAGCTTCTGCGCCATAGCGTCTATAACCTTTACCTGGAAATTACCTTCGTTAAAATAGAGCCTGGTATCCTTCTTAACCATCGTCCCTTTTAAAAAGTTCATCTGCGGGCTGCCTATAAACCCGGAGACGAATCTGTTGACCGGCTTATCATAAAGATCTATAGGATCCGCTACCTGCTGGATCAGACCGTCTTTCATTACGACGATCCTGTCGCCCATGGTCATAGCCTCGGTCTGATCGTGCGTAACATATATCATGGTCGTCTGCAGGCGTATGTGAAGCTTTTTTATCTCCATCCTCATCTGGACGCGCATTTTGGCATCGAGGTTGGAGAGGGGCTCATCAAATAAGAATACGAGCGGTTTTCTCACAATGGCACGCCCTACCGCCACCCTCTGTCTTTGGCCTCCGGAGAGCTCTCTCGGGCGCCTGTGCATAAGCTTCTCTATCCCCAATATATTGGCCGCCTCTTTAACGCGCGCTTCGATCTCAGATTTCGGATATTTCCGAAGCTTAAGACCGAATGACATATTTTCGTATACGGTCATGTGAGGATAGAGCGCGTAATTCTGAAATACCATGGCGATATTTCTGTCTTTGGGCGGGATATCGTTAACACGCTGGTCGCCGATATAGACATTGCCTTCAGTGGCTTCTTCGAGGCCCGCGATTATCCTTAAAGTAGTGGACTTACCGCATCCCGATGGGCCGACGAGTACTACGAATTCCTTACTCTCGATGCCGAGGTTAATGTCCTTGATAGCCCAGACGTTGCCCGGAAATGCTTTAGATACTTTTTGCAGACTTACCTGTGCCATAAGTTAGAAGTAGGTTAATATTTTCGAAAGCGTCTCTTTCATATTCTTCCTGTGAACTATCATATCTATGAGGCCGTGCTCAAGCAAAAACTCCGACTTCTGAAATCCATGCGGCAGTTTCTGCCTTATCGTCTGTTCTATTACACGCGGGCCCGTAAATCCTATCAATGCCTTGGGCTCGGCTATTATCAGATCCCCTAACGACGCGAAACTCGCCATAATGCCGGCCATAGTGGGGTTAGTCAATATGGACAAAAACAGGCATCCGGCCCTATTATGTTTGCTTAATGCCGCTGAGGTCTTCGCCATCTGCATCAACGAATAGAGCCCTTCATACATACGGGCGCCGCCGCCTGAACCTGAAATTATGATTAACGGGTATTTTGTCTCTATGGAACGCTCGATTGCGCGCGTAAGTTTCTCTCCAACAACCGAGCCCATAGAACCCATAATAAAACGGGAATCGGTAACGCCGAGGATTATCTTGCGTCCGTTTATAGCGCCCTCGCCCGTAATGGCAGCATCCTTGAGGCCGGTAACCTCCTGGTCTTTTTTTAACTTCTCTTTATATGTCTTGGGCCCCTCGAACGATATGGGATCGAGCGATATCATATCGGGATCCATCTCTTTAAAGCTTCCTTCGTCGACAGTGGCCTTCACCCTCGCTTTGGCGTCGAGGATAAAATGAAAACCGCATTTGGGACATACGCGCATATTCTCATCGAGCTTCTTATTATAGATGAGCTCTTTGCACTCTTCGCATCGCGTCCAGAGATCGCCGGGTATATCCCCCCGTCTCTTGGCGACTTTAACTATCGTATATTTGGGTTTTTTATGGAATAGGGGCATCGTAGCCTACTTTTTCAAAAGCTCCCTGGCTTTGTCGACTGCCGTTGCGGCGTCTTTGGCGTAACTGTCGGCGCCGATAGAATCGGCGAAGACTTGAGTGATCGGCGCTCCGCCCACGATTATCTTAACTTTATCACGAAGACCCGATTCTTTCAATACTTTAATGGTCTCCTTCATCGCACCCATAGAAGTAGTAAGCAACGATGACATCGCTATTATATCAGGCGACTTCGTCTGCACTATCTCCAGGAATCTGCCGGGCGGAACATCGATACCCAGGTCCATCACCTCGAAGCAGGCGCCTTTCAGCATCATGCTCACTATATTCTTACCTATATCGTGCAGATCACCCTTAACGGTCCCTATAACGATCCTGCCGGCCGATTTTATCCCGCATGCGGTAAAATGCGGCTCGAGTATAGCTATGCCGGCGTGCATGGCTTTCGCGGCTATGAGGACCTCCGGGATAAATATCTCATTGGCCTTAAATTTTTCGCCTATAGCGCTCATGCTCTTTATAAGTCCTTCTTCAAGGACAGCTTTTACGCTCAAGCCTTTATCCAACGCTTCCCTGGTAAGTTTAGCTATGCCGTTCCTGTCGCCCTTGGCAAGGAGGACCTGGATATTTTTCAGGATATCGTCCATAAAAAATACTTCCTCATGTTTACCACATCTTCCTGATCACTAACCCCGAAAGCGGTTTTGGATAAAAATATGTCGCCTTCCTCGGCATCTTCTCGCCGTGTTCGGCTATCTTTTTCACCTGTGTAACCTTTGTGGGATTCAAAAAGAAAGCTATCTTGAAATCGCCCTTGTCGATACTCTCAAAAGCCTCTTTCGGATCCTTAACAAACTCTATATTATCATCTTCATCGCTTATTCCCAGGATATGCTGGAGCACAAATAGATGCAGGATGGATACGTCGAGACTTTTCCAATCCGCGGAACCGGCACCCATGAAATTTTTGGCCTTATTGAAATCTTTAAGCTTCAGCACATAATGTCCGCCTGTACCCAGGTACATCCCAAACGCGTGGCTCGCCTTCAATTTACCTAATCTCGCCAATAGCTTTCCGGCAGCCGGAAGCTTTTCGACTATGAAATATTCGCTCAATTTTTCTATTATCTCTTCTTTGCTCAACCCCCGCGCGTTTTTTATAAGCCTGTGCGTAGGCATAATAAGGAGCGACTTCTCTTCAAGCGCTACAAAATACGCCATGAAGAATTTCGAATTATCCGTCTCTTTTTGAGGGGCACCGCTTCCGGCCAATTCACGCGCGTAATTTTTTGATGTCTCATAACGGTGGTGACCGTCAGCTATGAAGATATCCTTTTTGCTCATTACGCCCTCTATCTTCTCTATCTTATCACTGTCTGTGAGAGCCCACACCCTGTGCCTGACATTATCGATAGTTACGTCGATAAAAGGCTTTGTCTTTTTGGAGAAGCCTCTTAAAACATTATTCACTTTATGCCCGGAGTCTTCGTAAAGCATGAATATAGGGCTTAGGTTGGCTTTAACGGCCCGCATAAGACGGAGCCTGTCTTCTTTCGGCGCTTTCAATGTCTTCTCATGAGGTAATACTTTTTTATCATCGAGATCGAGTTCCATGAGGCTTATGAAACCTATTCTGTCTATTTTTTTACCGTCATAAACATAAGTCTGGGTATAAATATATATAGCCGGAACGCTCTCCTCTATAAGGATATTCTCCTTTAACCAGGACCTGAAGTCCGATGCCGCGCGTGTATAACGGTTATCGGCCTCCGTATCGCCATTCCGCATCTTTCCCAGTATCAGCCTCACGACGTTATTCCCGTGAATTTTATATAGCCTATCCTGCGTCTCGGGCGCTATTATATCGTAGGGAGGCGCGACAACTTTCGATATATTCTTTATCTTCTTATCATTGTAGATCACTGCTTTAAACGGTCTTATCGATGGCACGGCTGTTCTTCTCCTTATGTACGGATAACAGAGCTCCCAGGAAAGAGCCTATTATATCAGAAAATAGATCAAAAATCTCAGGGTTTCTTCCCGGAACGAAATGCTGATAGAGTTCATCGAGAAGGCCATATGTGGACGATATCAGGACAGCTAATAAAAGAATGAATTTGAAGTTGGCTTTATTGGAGGAATTCGCAAATGCCCTTACTAAAAGAGCGCCGAGGATAAAGTATTCCACAAAATGAAATAGTTTATCTACATTCGGGATGTCGATCTTCGGCATCCGATCCAGTGGTATGGAGGAAGAATAACAGATCAGAGCCATCCAGAGGACTACCGGCGTCCAGAACCATAGAATAATTCCGATTCTCTTAATCACTTTTGGATCTTCTTGATGGGCAATGTTTACAGCCGGACGGACAGGATGGCTTAGGACTACTGTCAACGCCTGATTTTTTCTTATAATCGGTTTCGTAAAAACCCGTGCCCTTAAATATTATACCGCTTCCTCCGCCTATCAGGCGATGGGTCTTGCCGCCGCATTCAGGGCATTTCTTTACTTTAGTATCCGTCATGCTGTGAAACAGATCGAAATGTTTTTTACATTTATCGCATTCGTATTCATACGTGGGCATTGCTATCTCCTATCTAAAAAGCCTCTTCATCTTTTCCATAAATGTTTGCGCCAGGGGCCCGGGATTCCGTTCGGAAGCCCTGGCAAATTCCCTTAAGAGCCTCTTCTGGTCTGCGGTAGGATTGGACGGCACGTCTATCTGCACCTTCACCAGCTGGTCGCCCCTGCCATAGTCGTGCAGATGCGCGATCCCCTTGTTTCTTAATCTGAATGACCGGCCCCCCTGAGTGCCGGCGGGTACCTTCAGCTTTATCTTACCTTCAAGAGTAGGAGCTTCCACCTCCCCGCCCAAAGTGGCGGTCACAAAATCCACGGGAACCTCACAGTATATGTCGGCTCCGTGCCGTTCGAATATCTCATGCGGGCGAACATGTATAACGAGGTAAAGGTCTCCTCGCCTAGCGCCCCTCTCTCCCGCTTCGCCCTCACCTTGAACCCTGAGACGCGAACCCGTGTCAACTCCGGCTGGTATCTTTACCTTTATGTTTCTCTTTACCTTGATCCTGCCGCGGCCGCCGCAGGCGGAGCACGGGGTTTTAATGATAGTTCCCTCGCCGCCGCATCTGTCGCAGGTCCTTACCACATTGAAAAATCCGCTGGAGCTGCTCACCTGCCCCCGTCCGCCGCAGGATGAACAACGCTCTCTCTTCGAACCGGGTTTGGCGCCGGTACCGCCGCATACTTCGCATGTTTCGTAACGCGGAATGGCGATCGTCTTCTCCGCGCCGAATGCCGCGTCGTCAAAACTTATCTCGATCCGGTACTCCAGGTCCGAACCACGCCTTGGCCCCCCGCGTCTTCCTCCGCCGCCGAACTGGCCGCCGTATACATCGCCGCCGACGCCGAACGATCTGAAGAGATCGCTGATATCCACTTCGCCGAATATATCCTTGAGGTCGTCAAAATGATGGAAGTCCTGCCATTCGAACCCGCCATGGCCCTTAAAGGAATTATCCACTCCCGAATGGCCGTACTGGTCGTAGGTCGCTTTCTTCTGGGGATCGATGAGAACTTCGTAGGCCTCCGACATCTCCTTGAACTTCTCTTCGGCTTCCTTCTTCTTGTCGGCGGACACCCTGTCCGGATGGTATTTCAACGCGAGATTCCGGTATGCTCTCTTTACATCATCGGCCGACGCATTTTTGCTTATGCCGAGTATCTCATAATAGTCTCTCTTAGTCGTCATTATCCTCTTTCGCTTTCGTTAATAATTCTTCCTGACAGCATAGGTGAAATGCGAGAAGTACTTCCGCCACAGGGCGTCCGTAGAGCCAAACTGATTTGTCCCCGCAAAATAATCGACCATCGATTCCCGCATACGCGCGATCTCTTTCAGCCGCGCGTAACCCGAGACAGTTTCCAGCGTCAAATCCACTAACTCGAGAGCGCGCTCAAAAGCATTCCGGCTGTAGGCAACGTTGCTCTTTGCGCGCCAGATCAACGTTCTTTCAATCTCGCTGCCTATATTGGCCATCTGCTCGCAAAATGATAAATCTTTCCATCGTCCAGCCGCAAGCTCTTTATGCTGATACGTCATCGCTTTACCTTCTTTGTAACTACCCCGATAATTTTCGAGCGCAACGCCTTATCTTCAACGCCGCGGCTCCTGTTGCCCTGGCTCGGCCGCAGATTTATCATCGAATCGAATTCAATAAACTCATCCTGGGTCTGGTCCGGGTAAATATTGATTCCCCACAGATTCTTCTGTTTCGACCCATCATCGAGAAGAAGAGCTTCGAGGTCTGAATGTAATTCAGCATCGACCGCAATTATCCCTCTATCAACATCGACAACCGCCTTCACCATGTCGCCGAACATCTCCGCGGCCATCTCTTTTATCTTATCAATAGTTATCGTTCCGGTCACT
>JAQTPE010000067.1 GCA_028748925.1 Candidatus Omnitrophota bacterium | reverse complement strand
ATGCTCGTGGCCATGAGGACTATCACATTCTGTCTTGTCAAGGCCATAACCTTTTCCCGCGCCGGGCTTGCAGAGGCTTTCTCCGCCTTCAAGCTTTCCTTTAACAAGCTTATCGATAACCTCGGTTACTTCACCGCTCACCCCTACTATCGCCTGCATACCGAGTTCTTCAAAAAAACCTGTAGCCCGCATTCCCATGCCTCCGGCTACTATACACTTCACTCCTTGTTTATGCAGGAATTGCGGAATGAAACCGGGTTCATGACCTGGGTTTTGTACGCTTTCTTTTTTAACAAGCTCGTTATTCTCAATATCGACAATGGTAAAAGACGGGCATCTTCCGAAATGAGCCGACACGTATTCTCCATCCGTAGAAATAGCTATTCTCACGTTTTTCACCTCCTTATAAATAAACGGCAGGAAGGGCTTGGGCTTCGAACGTACCAAGCTCCTCCTAACCTTTACCGTTACTCATTGGCCTTTTGAGTGCCTTGAGCTTTTTCCAAAGCATCGAGCCGTTCCTGGACAGCTTTCAGTTCTTCTTTGAGCAGTTCGGCCTCTTCTTTCAGCATCACGGATTCTTCTTCTTTAGAAAAATCCGGGGCATATCCCACGTCGAAAGCGGGGTAGCCATAACCGGCTCTTGCCCACCCGGGAAGCCCTGTGGCGTAATACATGTTTCTACGCCCTCTGCCCCCGCCTCTACCCAGGAACCTGCGGCCGAAGGGCCTTGGCCTTGCACCGGCTACGGGCGTTACGCAAAAACCCCTACCGCCCCCGGTCATAGGCCCCATACCTCTCGGACCTGTTCCATCAAATCCTGGCATCTTAATCACCTCCTTTTCTTAAGTTTCTGTTAATGAAAATCATTTCCATTTATAGCGAAAAAAATATATGCCGCCTTACTTTCTCTTCTTACATTTATCGCATAAGCCATAAAACTGGATCAAATGATTAGTTATCGTAAAATTGTATTTATCAGAAAGGCCTTTCTCCGTCTTATGGAGCAATTCTATCTCATCATCTATAAAGTCCGTGTAATCCACTACCCTTTTACAATTGGTGCATATAAGGTGATGGTGGTGAGTGCTCCTGTTCGATCCTTCGGCCAGTTCATATCGGGCCCTGCCATCACCAAAGTCGAATTTGAATACCAGCCCCATATTAACAAGAATTTCAAGCGTCCTATATATAGTGGTAAGCCCTATCGCTGGATAAGCCGCATGCACTTTCATATATATATCTTCGGCGCTTAAGTGCCTATCGGCTTTGGTAAGCACATCCAGAATAACTTCACGGCCGACAGTTATCCTGTAACCGCAGCCTTTAAACCTTCCATGCCACCATACCGGGCCCTGTCCGTTTCCCCTCGGCATATCAATCGCTCCTTAATGATAATGGTTTCCAATATCAAATATACACTATTCGACTATTTTTGTCAAGCGTTTTTATTTCAAAATAAATAAAAATCCCCCATAATTGATATCTATCGGAGGATTAAATCTGCTGTCTTTTTACGATAAATCTTTTGTATCTATCTTATATAACTTGGCTATATATTTCAGCTCTATAATGTCAGGCCGCCTTTCCCTATTCGACAAAACATAAATGGATACGCCATGAACCTGAGACGAAACCAAAGGTTTTGTCGAATGGTCATGGTGGTGAGGGTGAGCTCTGAACTGAACGGATTCCAAAATAGTTCAAATATCCAGCGCTTTTTTGATCTTCCGGAGGATACCATCCACATAACCCAGGTATTCCTGCGCCTCTTTTTCGGTTACCTCTACCCCGCCATCATAAAAATCCACATTGCGTTTCGACCGCATAGCGCCACCAATAGCCTCAATCGAATCATCCTTCAAAATCTTGGCTAGAGTCTCGATAATCTTGATATGATGGCCCGGCGCGCTTTTTACCTTCTTATTATAGCGACTTATCAAGGCAATGCCGCCTTTAATAAGCGCATCATAGGAATAGGTAAATTTTACATCCGGTATTTTATCTTGTCGGGCAATATCGATATCTTTGAGAGCATTCTCAAAATTCTTCCTCACCTGCTCTTTGGTGAATGTAAAATCCTTAAAATATTTGTCGTCAAATTTCATCAGATTATCTTTATATGTTTTTGTTTTAAAATACCTGCGACAAACGGATCTTTTTCTTTTACACGCCGTTTGAAATCGGCTTTTGACATGACGGTTACGCTTATCTCTCTATCAATGTCTTTTTGTAATTTACCGATAGACTTCTGTACGGCTACAGTACCGGCATCACCTACAACAAGAACGTCGATATCACTATGGCCATCCATGGTGTTTTTTGCATAGGATCCATAAATATAAGCCTCTCTGATGCCTGCGATATTTTTTAAGCAGCCTGAAAGCTGCTCTTGAAAACCAACTGTAGCCATAATAATTTTTCTGTATTCTGTGTAAAGCGAATAACTCGTATTTATAGAATATAACTTGAGGTTGCCCTTAGATTGAGATTTCAAAAGTCCTTCGCTTTCTAACTCCTTAATCTTTTTTACAAGGTTCCTCTTATCCACTTCAAGTCTGCGGGATAGCTCGTTCACATAGAGACTTTCATGAGGATTGATAAAAAAATAGTTCAGTATCTTTTTAGTTATTGCCGATCCTAGCGGTATCATTACAGTCTTCCCTCGATTTCGTCAATAAGTGTAATATATTACACCGATAAGTGTAATATATTACACCGGTGTTGTCAAGCTAATTTGTTATATGCATTTCATATTATAAAATGATATTGGGATTGGATTCCAAATATGGTAGAATAGATGTCCTTAATATGAAAACTCAGAGAAGATCAAATAGAGCGTATCCCTATCTTATAAGCATCGGGCTCGTCTTTATCACAACCGTATTAGGTGAATTTGTTAAAAGGGCCCTTGAACCGACCAATATAGTAATGTTCTATCTCCTCGCCATCGTGATTATCGCGATACAGTGGGGTCAAGGTCCTGCCATTATAGCGTCGGTCTTGAGTGTTCTTCTGTTCGATTTTTTCCTGGTTCCTCCGTATTTGACGCTTGGAGTCGCTGATATTCAATATGTATTCACATTCATAGCTTTTTTAATCGTCGGCCTTGTAGTCAGCACTCTTGCCTCGAAAACGCGGGAACATCTTATGCAGCGTCAGACAGAAAGATTCCAAACAGCGCTTTTAAATTCCATCTCGCATGATTTGAGAACCCCATTGTCATCCATCACGGGATCCTTATCGGCCCTTCTCGATAATTACACCAGCTTGGACGATTCCACCCGTAAGTCACTTTTGGAGGCGGCCGCTGAAGAATCCGGCCAGCTCAATAATCTTGTAGGTAATCTCTTGGATATGACAAGAATGGAATCCGGCGCATTAAAGATATCAAAAAAACCTTGCGAATTGAGGGATGTTGTTGGTTCATCTCTCGAGCAATTGAAGGCGAAGGTAAAAAACAGGAATATAAAGATAGATATTCCCAGAGATTTTCCGGAAATACCCATGGATTTTTTGTTTATGATGAAAGCTTTTATCAACTTGATAGATAACGCCCTTAAATATTCGCCCCAAAATACAATTATTAACATAAGCGCGTTCTTGAGTAGAGATAAGGCAGTAATAGAAATTAAAGATCAAGGCTGTGGGATTCCGGAAGGTGAACTTAAGCGCGTTTTTGACAAATTTTGCCAAGTTGAGAAGTCGCAGGAAACAAAAGGGACAGGCCTCGGCCTTTCCATTTGCAAAGGAATTATTGAAGCTCATAATGGCGAGATTGCGGCTCGAAATAATCCGAATGGCGGCACCACATTTATCATAACGCTTCCGGTAAATCGTGAATCCATATGATGGAGAGTCAGGGCTTAAGAATTCTTGTCGTGGATGATGAAAAAGCGATAAGGCGCTTTTTAAATGCCTCTCTCTCAGCTCATGGATATAAAATTCTCGAATCAGTGACAGGAAAAGACGCATTGAGGGAATCGGTCTCCTTTCATCCCGATGTAATCTTGCTCGACCTCGGGCTTCCTGATATCGACGGGATAAAACTAATCCAGAAGATTCGCAAGAGAGCAAAGACACCCATCATTATTCTATCGGTAAGAGAGGACTCTTCCGACAAGATTATGGCGCTTGATGCCGGTGCGGATGATTACCTTACCAAGCCATTTAGCATCGAAGAACTTTTAGCCCGCCTAAGAGCAGTAATGCGGCGCCTCTTGCCCATAGAAAAGGAATCCGTTCTTCACATAGGCAGGCTTTCAGTAGACATCCCCAAACATCGAGTAACAGCGGATGGCAATGAAGTCGATTTAACCCCAACCGAGCATGATGTCCTCAAGTTACTTGTTCTCAACGTCGGCAAGGTTATGACTCATCGTCAAATCTTGCGGGAAATATGGAATAAAAGCGAAGAATTAGATGGTGTGCTTCACCTACTAAGGGTTACGATTAGCAATCTACGTGGCAAGTTAGAGCCCAATCCCGATCGCCCCACATATATTTTAACAGAGCCCGGCATAGGTTATCGTCTTCAATCAGATAGTTAATTCTTGCCTCCGGATCGCCATCAGGTACACTCAGGATATTGACCTTTTATTGACTTGCCCTTTTCAATATTGCGTATAATCATATGCTAGTATGAAAATCACAAAGGCATTCAAGCATATCGTAGATAATCTTCTCGGCATTATCTCTATAATTGCATATTCAGTTATCTTAATATCCATAGGGGCTTTACTCTGCCTAATACCGTATATCAAAACATGATCCTAAAACAAACTTTAAATGATTTTAAAATTATCGGCTATTACTTAGGCAAGATCCTTATTGGCTTAAGCATAACAATGTTTTTGCCAGTCATAACAGGTCTATCATTCGGTGAAGTGAATCCTGTTCTGGATTTCATGATAGCGATATTGGCGACGCTAATTATATCTTCCATTTTAACCACTACATGTTTTACCAAAAAAGATTTGAGTATGGCGCATGGGATGGTAGTGGTTTCTTCATCATGGCTTGTCGCGACGGCACTAAGCGCCATCGCATTTTACTTAAGCGGGCATTATAACTCATTTCTGGACGCATGTTTCGAGGCAATGTCCGGCCTTACTACAACAGGCTTGACGCTGGTTCAAGACCTCGATCACCTATCGAAAGCCCATAATTTATGGAGGCATGTAGGGCCATTTATAGGCGGTCAGGGTATAGCGGTCGTCGCGATCCTGTTTTTCATGAAAGGATCCGCGGGGGCGTTCAGGATGTATGTTGGCGAAGCAAGGGATGAAAAGCTGCTTCCAAATGTCATTCATAGCGCCCGATCTATTTGGATAATCGGAATCTGCTATCTAATTGCGGGGATTGCGATTTTAAGTGCAGTTGGTTACTATATCGGAATAAAACCAGCAAACGCGTTTTTTCATGCCATCTGCATAGTCATGTGCGCCTTCGATACGGGAGGATTCGCGCCGCAGTCCCAAAATATGCTCTATTATCATAATTCCGTATTCGAATTTGTATCCATTATAATATTTATTCTTGGCGCCCTTAATTTTAACCTGCATTATCAAGCTTGGGTAGGAAATCGCAAGGAGATATTCAAGAATATCGAAACGAGGGCATTCTTCGTCAGCGTAATACTTACTTTTTTTATTACCATGATAGGCCTAAATCAGCTAAAAGTATATCCGCAGGCTATGACGTTATTTCGTAAAGGATTTTTCCAACTCATATCAGGGCATACAACAACAGGATACATGACAATATACCCACGCCAATTTATCAGTGAATGGGGCGGTGTCGGAACATTTGTTATAATCTGCGCTATGGCCATGGGCGGATGTATCTGTTCTACGGCGGGGGGCATAAAGATGTTTCGTATCGCGGTATTATATAAGGCATTGAGAGAGGATTCCAAAAAATTACTTCTGCCAAGAAGCGCTGTTTTTATTCAAAAATTTCATCATATAAAAGATATGTTTTTAAACGATAAGCAGGTTAAGGCTGTCGGGCTTATTACCATTTCGTATTTAGCACTCTATCTGATAGGTACTATTGCCGCTATGGCGTTTGGTTATCCGCTTTTGGATTCTCTATTTGAATCGACTTCGGCAGCTGGTAATGTTGGTCTTTCGTGCGGCATAACTGATGTAGGCATGCCCGCAGCGCTAAAAATTATCTACATAATCCAGATGTGGCTGGGTCGTCTTGAGTTTATGTCGGTATTCGCTTTATTGGGTTTTTTGATCGCAATAATAAAAGGTAAAAATGTTAAAAAATAAATTATTCGTATGCCGCAGCTACATGACAATGCTTATCTTTTTGGTTATTGAATGTTGCTTAATGCTTAATACGGCTTATGGCGAATCTGTTTCGAGCAACGAACTTATAAGCAATGCCAGACAATATAACGGTAAAACCGTCCGCTATGAGGGTGAAGTTATAGGTGATATTATGAAACGCGGTGATCATGCATGGATAAATATTAATGATGGCCAAAACGCGATCGGCATTTGGGCGGAGGGCGCCTCGGTCAAAGATATAGCGTATACAGGCGGATATAAATCTAAAGGAAACAAAGTAGAAATTATAGGTATTTTTCATCGTGCATGCGTTGAGCATGGCGGGGATTTGGATATACACGCTCAAACCATTCGTAAGTTATCTTCCGGCGGGGTAATTTCCGACACTTTGAACCTTAAAAAGCTAAAAATAATAGTTATATTGCTGGGGATACTACTTTTTATATGGATTTTGGAGCTGATGCAGGGAAAGTTACAACATCGATTTCCGCATAATTAAAATCCCCTCACCCCATACTGCAATGGGTCTATGCCTCAACAAGGACTAATTTAAACGGTTCTTTATTAAAATCCAATACTTCAATATCACATAACTCATTAATATTGCTAAAGTTATGCAATAAATCTGTTAAGTTGGTAGTGAGGGAAGGATTCGTCGTCCCGCCTCAGGTGGAACTCACTTACTTTTTGGACCTATGCAAACCGTTAAATGTCCTCCTTCGCCCTTCAACATGAAAATTATGGTAGGGCTTCGGAGGGACATTCTGCTTTCAGCATGTTACGATTCCTGCGAAGCCATACCCGAGTTTTCCGAGTTGATTGGCGAAGCAGAATGGTGGTGAGGGATGGATTCGAACCATCGAAGGCTTGCGCCGCCAGATTTACAGTCTGGTCCATTTGGCCGCTATGGTACCTCACCATAATTAGTATTGCGTATTGAGTATAGCGTATTGCGCTGACAAAAACTACAGTTTCTTTCCTAAATTCACTAACATTCCACAAATATGATCTATCAATTCTGTTAAACAATTTTGCTGAGATGCGTCTATGTATTTTAATTCATGTGAAATTATTACCAATGTTTCAAGTTCAGCACAGGAACCCAACGCTATATTTATAAACTGCTTATGTTCTTTTGAGCTTCTTCGACGAAACCCTTCGGCTATATTGGCTGGGACCGAAACAGACGCTCTCCTCATTTGTGACGAAAGACCATATTCTTCCGTTTTTGGATATGAGGTAGTAGCCTTATACATCTCTTTTACTAGCTCAACACCTTTCTGCCATACTCTCAAATCTTTAAATGTTCTTATCTTTTCTTCTGTTATCTTGTTCATTTTTACGCAATACCCAATACTCATGACGCAATACGCGAAAGATGGAGCTAGCAGAGGGGATTGAACCCCCGACCTACGGTTTACAAAACCGTTGCTCTACCAGCTGAGCTATGCTAGCGCCTTTAAAACTTCGGGCAATTTATCCAAAAGATCGGTCGCTATGAGACTTAAAACCCCTTTATCCTTTACCGCCAGATCGCCGGCCTTGCCATGGAGATATACGCCTGCCGCTGCCGCGTTGAACGCATCCATGCCTTGCCCTGTGAAACTCGCGATCATACCGGTGAGAATATCGCCTGTGCCGCCCGTAGCCATTCCCACATTACCGGTCGCATTCAGATCGGAAG
>JAQTPE010000066.1 GCA_028748925.1 Candidatus Omnitrophota bacterium | reverse complement strand
GCGGAGCTTTCTTAAATACCAATTTTAATATCACCGCGATTATTATCCCAAGCGCAATCGACGCGGCGAGTATCCAGAGAAATAACCTAAGCCAGCTAAACGGATATAAGACGCCCTTGATATCCTTTATATCCGTAAGTTTCACGCCTCTTGGCAGGACCGTCTCAACAGTAAATGTAAATTCGGCGGTCTTGAGCTTTCTCCAATACCCCTCACCTTTCTCTCTATACTTAATCTCTATAGAAGGAATAGTCCTCTTGCCTACATAATAAGACGTTATATCGAGCCAGTTTATATAAAGATTCTTTCCAAATATAGACCTCTTGACTTCCGCGCCGGAATCCTTGATCTCGCAATCGCCTATCCTGGATTCTTTAAATTGCGGTAATTCTATCTCGAGATCATCCCTGGATACGATCTCGGTTCTGTACCGTATCCTGTCTCCGACAAAGATCCTCTTCCTGTTTAAATTGACCTTCGTTGACTGTATGGTATCTTCCGCGGCTGCCGCGAAGACAGAGATCGACAGAAAGATCGTCAAAAATATCAATCTGGCGGCATATCTCATATACGTCTCTTTCTCATTTTGAAGAATTTTATGAATGCCTCGATATATGATTTATCTGTGCTTATATCTATATGGTCCACCCCGACCGAACCGAAAATTTCAGCGCGTTCTTTATGCGTCGCGGAGGCCTTTTTGGCATATCCGGCCCTTACTTTTTCACTCGCGGTATCTATCGTGAAAGTCCTGCCGGTTTCGGCATCCACCAGGTCCACTATTCCGGCGTTGGGAAGCTCGGATTCCCTGGGATCTGAGATCGTAACGGCCACCACATCATGTTTCTTATTGGCTATTGAAAGCGGTTTTTTGAAACCCTTCGCAAAAAAATCGGATATTACAAATGTGACGGCCCGCCTGGTGGCCACATTATCGAGATAACGCAGCGCGGCGCCTATATCGGTGCCTTTGCCTTTTGGGGTAAAATATAACGCCTCTCTTACAACTCTAAGGACGTGATGCAGGCCTTTTCTAGGGGGGACGAACTTTTCAATTCTGTCGGTAAATATTATCAGTCCGACGCGGTCATTGTTCTGGATGGCGGCAAAAGCAAGCACGGCCGAGACCTCCGCCGCAAGCTCTTTCTTATAACGCTTCGTGGTACCGAAATTCGATGAACTCGACGCGTCGAGCAGTATCATCACCGTGAGCTGGCGCTCTTCGACAAACTTCTTAACGAACGGATGCCCCATCCGCGCGGTGACGTTCCAGTCTATAGTGCGTATCTCATCGCCCGGCTGGTACTCTCTGACCTCGTCGAACTCAATACCGCGCCCTTTGAAGACGCTCTCATACTGGCCCGACAAAAAGTCCGTAACGAGCTTGGAGGTCGTTATCTCGATGCGGCGGATCTTACGTAGAACTTCCTTTGGAAGCATATTACGGGACTCTTACTTCCTCAAATATGCGTTTTATCACATCTTCGGACGTCTTATCCTCGGCTTCCGCTTCATAGCTGACGATGACGCGATGCCTCAAGACATCGAGACCTATCGTCTTTATGTCCTGCGGAACGACATAGCCGCGGCCTTGCAGGAACGCGTATGATTTCGCCGCTACAGACAGGTAGATACTCGCTCTCGGCGACGCACCGTACTGTATCAAGCCTACCAGGTCCTTAAGCTTATACGCTCCGGGATCTCTTGTAGCGAATACTATGTCGATAATATACTTCTCTATCCTCTCATCTATATATACCTCATCGATCACTTTTCTCGCTTTCAATATATCATCCGGGTTGATAACGGGCGAAACGGCTATCTTTTTTTCGGTCATGGCCATACGCTTCATGATCTTGAGCTCTTCTTCCTTTTTTGGGTATTCTATCCTGAGCTTCAGCATAAAACGGTCTACCTGCGCCTCCGGAAGAGGATAAGTGCCCTCATGCTCTATGGGGTTCTGAGTGGCAAGCACGAGGAACGGCTCGTCAAGCTTATACGTGTTCTCGCCTATGGTAACCTGCCTCTCCTGCATCGCCTCCAATAGAGCGCTCTGGACTTTTGCGGGAGCCCTGTTTATTTCATCTGCCAGTATTATATTGGAAAATATCGGGCCCTTCTTGGTAGTGAACGCTCCGTCTTTGGGGCTGTATATGAGCGTGCCTATAAGATCCGCCGGCAAGAGATCCGGAGTGAACTGTATCCTCTGGAATTTGGTCTTTATAGCCTGCGACAGAACTTTTACGGACATAGTTTTGGCTAATCCCGGCACTCCCTCTATGAGAATGTGTCCGTTGGCGAGAAGCCCCACCAGCAACCTCTCCAGAAGATATTTTTGGCCCACTATAACCTTCTCCATCTCGCCTATCAGCTTCGGAATAAACGCGCTCTCTTTTTTGACCTTCTCATTTATCGCTTCTACGGTGACTTCAGGCATAAGACCCTCCTCTAAATATTACCCAACTCTTTGTTCAGATCTTTTAACTGCAGGTTCATAAATTTAAGGAGCACCACCTTATCGAGATATTCCAGGCTCAGCGGTTTTGTTATATAATCGTCCGCGCCCAGATCTTTCGCTTTTTGTATAGTGTCTTCATCCTTGACGCCGGTGACCATTATGATGACCGCATCCTTATCGATCTCCCGTATCTTTTTAAGCGTCTCTATGCCGTCCATGCCGCGCATATTGATGTCCAGCAGTATGATGCGAGGTTTCTCTTTTTCCACAATCTTAAGCGCTTCCTTGCCGTTAAGCGCATTGAATACCTCATAGTTGCGCACCGTAAAGAACTCGTAAAAAAAAGAATCGATACCCATCTGGTCATCGACCGTCAGTATTTTGCAGATTGGCTTTGGTTTGTTCTCTTTAGGCATATACAACTCCCATGCACTGAAGCCACTAAAATCCTCCTATTAGTCGGATTTTTTAACGTGG
Source organism: Candidatus Omnitrophota bacterium (assembly GCA_028748925.1). Lineage (GTDB taxonomy): Bacteria > Omnitrophota > Gorgyraeia > 2-01-FULL-45-10 > 2-01-FULL-45-10 > 2-01-FULL-45-10. The sequence goes on along the minus strand of JAQTPE010000066.1, from coordinate 5,174 downwards.
CTTCAGTGTCAAATTTACTTCGTAAATTTGGAGCGGGTGAACGGAATCGAACCGTCGTAGCTAGCTTGGAAGGCTAGCGCTCTACCATTGAGCTACACCCGCGTACTCAGTCAATTGCACATAATAATATCATTATAGCGATGCAGGGTCAATGAGAAAAAGAGAGAGGATCTTCAAAAATGGAAACATGGAACGGCGTAATCCCAATCGCCAGCAGATAGAACGCATCTTATTCAATAATAACCGAAAATATGAGCCTTCGATCATCTTATAAGACTCCGAAAGAGAATAAATAGTCTTTGCCGATAACTCTCTCTTCAATATCTCCTTTGCGGGATAATCATCGGGAAAGAGCGTAACCGCGGGCGCCCTGTTTAAAGGACAGGGGCAGTACTTTTCCGTACATCTGATAATTTTAGGGAATAAACGCCATTCTCCGAAAAAATCACCAAGTTTCGTATGTATCATATCACACATGATGACTTCGTTATTAGTGATCGTAAACGCTGAGGATCCCGCCAGGCAGGGATCGTTCCTTGTCCTGCGCAAATGAGTCTTTGCGTTGCGGTTCAATCTCTCTATCAATTCCAGGTCTTTCCTGGAATATGAGATACGGCCCCAATGTACGGGATAATGCTTTCCGTTGAATCTGCCCCAAAAGAATGTCGGGAGGACCTTTATCCCGTGGGATTCAAAAAATTTGATATCTCTCTCCATCCGTCCAAGCAGCGGCGGATAAGCCGTGTAATTCCCGATCATCCTGAAACCATTTTTCTGGAACTCTTTTACGAGGGAGACCAGCTCATCCAATCCGATCTTCAATCTTTCCCGTTCACCGACATGAGGCGAGAAACAGATCTCCAGGACTCTTTCGGGATCTATGGTATTCATGAATTTTTTACAGGGATTGACCAAAGAAAGATTGCTGTCTATCCTGATGTAATGCTTCTTCGTCAGTTCGCGGCATAATTCGGTAAAATTGGGAACGATAAAAGGCTCTCCGCCGGAAAAAGATATAAGTAAGGTCTTGTTGAGCTCATCCAGTCTCCGGATAACCTTCGGGATATCTATGGCAGCGGCGGGTTCTTTTGCGGCATTTACAATACAATACTCGCATGAAAAATTACACTGGAGCGATAGATTCCAATGTACATACATATCATATCTTTTCTCGGCCGTCATGAATTATAACCTCTATAGCTCTATGCTTTTCAGGCTTTTCCGAAGATCTTGTATTTCACTTTTTCTACCAGGCTATTAAAAATAAGTCGAAAATTGCTAAAAGGATATCTGCTTATTGAATGTAGAATGTTCGAATCAAACCCGCAAACACAGGATCTGCACGCGTCGGGATATTGCCGCCTTTTAATCATCAAACGTACCGGTTCGCAGACGTCATTCCAAAGTTCAAGCAGCCCCTTACCCCTTCTATCCTTTATAGTTTTACCCAATTTCAGCATATTACAGGGCAGTATTTCACCGTAGTAACTTATGGCGATCGTGGAATACAGGGAATCACACCAAAACCGGTTAATGATTTTCCTGAAGAAAAAATCATCGTTATTTACGGAGGATACGGACTTTATATAATCGGGGAGCCACCGGCGCAGCGTATAAACATTCGTCTTTACGTGATTATGCTTTTCAAAATCGACAATTCGTTTAAATTGAGCCTCAATTTCCGGCAGACTACAGGGTTTCACATTAAAACTTTTCTTATTATCGACAGGCTCTACTTCGGGATAATTCGATATAAAGATCACCGGTTGAAAATGAATAAAATCCACACCCAGCCTATTTGCGTTCGTAACAATATCAAACAGATCCCGATAATTATGGCTGGAGATTACGGTCAGTATATTCACCGGTATCTTATGTCCGACAAGAATCTTGATGCTCTCGACCGGCGATGATAATGCGTCTTTAACCCCTCTTATGCCTTCCTCCTTTTCGTCCGAGAAAGAGTCGATCGATACCGATATGGCGGTCTCGCTCGCCTTCAGCAATTCTATTTCGTCCTGCGATAGACGCTGTAAAAGCATCCCGTTCGTCATTATACTGCATTTGATCTTAAATTTATACGCATACCGGATAATCTCAAAAATATCTTTGAAGAGGAGCGGTTCTCCGCCGCCAAGGGATAAAAAAGATATGCCGCACTTATTCATCTGGTCTATTACCCATTTAATATCATCCAGAACCAATAGCGGCTTTTCGGGCTTGACGATACCCTGCCCAATCTCGCAATAGATGCAGCGCTGGTTGCATTTATTTGTAAGATTTAAACTAACGCAACGCGGTATAGGTCCGCTAATATTAGAATTCATATGGATTTGATAGATCTTTCTATGATTATACTTCTTCCCGCATTATAACGTCAAACCTTTATTTTTTACCTTCGGGCGGGATTTTTTAAACCGATGGGATATATTTTTGAGAGCACTATTCATATCTCAGCGCTTCGATCGGATCGAGCTTTGAGGCTTGCCGCGCGGGCCATAAACCAAAGATGAGTCCCACAAAAATGGAGAATGTCGTAGCAAGGATCACGGAAGAGAGAGATACTTTTACCGTCCACCCCGCTATAATCGCAAGCAGCAGAGCTATCCCCGAACCAAAAAGAACCCCCAGCGCTCCTCCCGCGAAAGTCATCACTATCGATTCTATGATAAACTGCAGCATTATATCGGATTCCCTGGCGCCTATAGCTTTCCTGAGGCCTATCTCTCTCGTCCTTTCCGTAACGGATACCAGCATGATATTCATTATCCCGATACCGCCTACAAGCAGAGAGATGGCTGCGATAGAACCCAATAGCATAGTCATAGTCTGCGTGGTCTGTATCATGGTCTGCTGAATATCCGCCATGTTTCTTATCTCAAACGAATCCTCGCTCTCTTTATCGGTGAGCTTATGGCGTTTTACGATTAACTCTTTGATTGAATTCTGAACCTCTTCCATCAGCGCGGGATCGCTGACTTCAACATCGATGGAATCTACATACTGTTTTCCATGAAGACGATACATCGCCGTGGTTATCGGAACCAGGACAATATCGTCCTGGTCATGCCACATCGTGGTACCTTTGGTAGGCAGGACGCCCACTACCTGAAAATTTACACGATTTATCTTGATCGTGGCCCCCAACGGATTTACGTCTCCGAATACCTGCCTGATAACAGTTGCGCCGACAATGGCCACTCTTGCGCGCATCTTCAGCTCTTCTTCCGTAAAGAATCTTCCCATCACGGGCTCGGACGCTCTCATCCGGGCAAAACTTACGCCGGTGCCCTGTACCTGCGTATTCCAGTTTTTATTAGAATATACCACCTGGCCACGGCCTGTCGCGGAAGGCGAAACTCTTTTTACTCCCGGGACCTTTGATATGGCGTCTACATCCTGGAGGGTGAAACGAGTGACCGTCCCCGCCTCCAACGAGACGCCGTGGAGCCGATGTGAACCGGGCCGCACGGTCAGAAGATTGGAACCGAGCGATGCTATAGTCTTCGATATCGATTCCCTGGCGCCGTGGCCCAACGCCAGCATGGCGATAACAGCGGCTACACCTATCAGGATACCCAACATAGAAAGCATAGAGCGCATCTTATGCGACACGATAGACCAAAAAGCCTGCCTGAAGTGGTCAATGAGTTCGGCGCGTTTCATATTAGCGTTTTCCTCATGCAGAATATCGTTTATCGACGTATTTATCGTTCCCGGCAGGATACCTTTATTAAAATTCTTATTCTCTTCATCGGATATAATATTACCGTCTCTCATCCGTATTATACGTTTGGCATATTCCGCAACCTCTTCCTCATGAGTTACCATAATTACGGTCTTGCCGGCGCGGTTGAGCTTCTCCAATATCGCCATTATTTCATTCTGACTTCTTGTATCGAGATTTCCCGTAGGCTCGTCGGCCAGGATCAGCGGCGGATCATTAACGAGCGCTCTCGCTATGGCTACACGCTGCTGTTCGCCTCCGGAAAGCTCGTTAGGCCTGTGTCTTATCCTCTGAGACAGGCCCACATTATTTAAATTCTCCACAGCCTTCTCTTTAAGATGACGCTTGCCGGCATATATCAACGGAAGTTCCGCATTCTCTAAAGAACTTAACCTCGGGAGCAGATGAAACTGCTGAAATATAAAACCCATCAGATTATTTCTTAAAAGGGCGAGCTGGCCGTTAGAAAGGCTTGTAACATCCTTGCCGATAAGATAATACTGCCCTGAATCGGGCCTATCCAATAAACCTAATAGATGCAGAAGCGTCGATTTGCCGGAACCGGACGGCCCCATTATCGCGAGAAATTCCCCCTGATGTATCTTGAGAGATACGTTCTGCAGAGCCGCAACACCGACTCTGCCCGTCTTATATGTCCTGGTTATATTTTTTAATTCTATCATACGGCAGCTACTTTCTGCCTCCCCTTCGGGATGGCATGAATGGATTAGTACCCTGCTTGGGCGCCTCGACAGGTATATATTTTGCGCCTGATATCAAGACCCTATCCGATTCCGACAACCCCGATACCACTTCCGTATTTTTTTCATCAAAGATGCCGGTCTCTATATTACGTTCGACAGGGTTTTCACCCGGAGCCGCTATAAGAAGCGCATAAGCCCCGGTCTTATTATGTTTTACCGCCTCAAGCGGTATGAGCAAAATGTTATCTTTTGTATTTTCGATTATATTGACCGTTGCGGTCATTCCGGAGCGGAATACGGCAGGCACGGTCTCCGGAACGATGTCGACCTGATAGATATTCACATTGTTCACTAATTTGGATTCATAGAAGATATGGCCGACCTTACCCTTCACCTTTATCTGCGGATAAGCGTCGAGAGTAATAACGGTATCCTGGCCCACCTTAACCTTGCCTATATCGGTCTCATCCACCTGAGCCTGGACTATCAGATGGTCCGACAGGACAATAACTATATCCGTCGTTGTAACCGTCTGTCCGGGTTCATTCGTGCTTACTATCACCTCCCCGGCTATGGGAGATATTAAAGGAGTCGGCTTGTAAACTTCTTCCCAATATTTCATGGTTTCGGCGCCCTGGGCGCGCGCCGCATCGATAAGCGCGGCTCTTTCCGTAGAACTCATCCATGCCACTATTTGGCCTTCCTTCACCATATCGCCTTCTTCAACCAGGATCTTGTCTATC
>JAQTPE010000065.1 GCA_028748925.1 Candidatus Omnitrophota bacterium | reverse complement strand
CATACGGCCTTCTTCTCTTTGGGCTTATAAGTTATCTTGTACTGTCCGTTAATTACCTCATATAGGGGCCAGGCGCATGTCTCTACAGCCAGCCGCCCAAGTTCACAGGTAAGTTCCGGCTTATATCCCCATCCAAGCCTGCACGGCTGGAATACATTGATAAATTTAGGGCCTTCTATAGACAACGCCTTCTCAACTTTTGAAGTCAGATCGCGCCAGTTTCCTACAACGGACTGTGCCGCATAAGGTATACCGTGAGCGACCATTATTTCGGTTAGGTTCTTTCTATACTGTTCTTTGCCTTTTTTTACTTTACCAACCGGTGCCGTGGTCGTATCGGCCCCTTTAGGAGTGGCTCCTGAGCGTTGAACACCGGTATTCATATAAGCTTCGTTATTGTAACAGACGTAAAGTATATTATGCCCTCTCTCCATGGCACCCGAAAGCGACTGCAAGCCTATATCATATGTGCCGCCGTCTCCGCCGAATGCTATAAAATTGAGCTTCTTATCATATTTCCCCTGTCTTACCCATGATTTATAAAGGGCCTCGACGCCGCTTATCGTAGCCGCCGCGTTTTCAAAAGCGCTGTGCAGAAACGGCACGTTCCAGGCGGTATAAGGAAATATCGTGGATACAACCTCCAGACATCCTGTAGCGCTCACAACCACTGTATTTGGACCGGCCGCCGCAAGAACCTGCCGCGCAACTATCACAGCGCCGCATCCCGCGCATGCGCGATGCCCGCCTGTAAATAACTCTTTCTGCTTGGAAAGCTCTTTTATATTCGCCATTACTCTCTCACGCCCAGGTAAGTCACCCTGTCCTTGCTCTTGCCATCTATTATATCGCCGAGATCTTTATACACTGACTCTATATCCTCCAGCCTTACCTCTCTGCCGCCAAGGCCGAATATATAATCAGGTACCTCTTTCTTTATATTTGAATCGAATAATGCGGCCTTTACCTCAAGAGCTAAAGGCCCCTCATGGCCGCTTATAGTATCCGACCTGTCCATCACCGCGACAGCCTTAATATTTTTTAAAGCTTCTGCCACCTCCGCTTTCGGGAACGGCCTGAAGACCCTGAGTTTCAGCACTCCCGCCTTTATGCCCTTTGCCCTTAAGCCGTCCGCAACAACTTTAGCTGTCCCGGCAGTAGACCCCATCACCACTATGGCACGATCGGCGTCATCCAATTTATATGATTCGAATAATCCGTAGGCGCGTCCGAACTTATCTTTGAACGTCTTCGCAACATCGAGTATTATGTTCTTTGAATCTATCATGGCTTCGGCAAGCTGCCGCCTGTGCTCAAAATAATAATCCTGAAGATCGAGAGCCCCTAAAGTGATGGGTTTCTCCAGATTTAAAAGATATTGTCCCAGCTTCTTTGGCCCGACAAAATCCTTAACGTCCTTATCCTCAAATATCTCTATTCTCTCCATGCCATGACTTATAATAAATCCATCGGTGGTAACCATCGTAGGTAATGCGGCTGTTTCGGCTATCTTCACAGCCTGGACCATATTATCGTAAGCTTCCTGCGCGTTCTCTGAAAATATCTGTATCCATCCCGCGTCCCTCACCATCATAGTATCGGAATGGTCGCAGTGTATATTAATGGGAGACGATAATGCCCTGTTAACTTCGGCAAGCACTATTGGCAGCCTCAAACCTGAGGCTACATACAATATCTCCGCCATAAGAGCCAGGCCCTGGCTGGAAGTACCGGTCATGGTCCTGCCGCCTGCCGCGCTGGAACCTATACAGGCCGACATCGCAGAATGTTCGCTCTCTACCGGCACAAATTCCGTATCTACCAGGCCGTCGGCCACGTAGCTTGCGAATATCTGTACTATTTCCGTGGCCGGCGTAATGGGATAGGCAGCCACTACGTCAGGATTTATCTGGCGCATGGCCTCTGCCATAGCTTCATTACCGGTTCTTGCCACTACGTTTATTTTTGACATATCTTCTCGTTCTTCTTAGCTTCCTTTTCAGAGACCATTTTTATGGCCTTGCCTTTAACGGGGCATTCATGCGCGCAGATTCCGCAGCCTTTACAATATTTGTAGTCAAACGCGACGAATTTGCCGTTTTTAGTGACAATGGCCGAATCCGGACAGTATATCCAACAGGTCAGGCAATGTATGCACTTCTCGGGAATATGTACAGGTCTTTCGCTTCTCCAGTCGCCGGTCCTGAATTCCCGCGCGGTGCCGCCGCCTTCTATGACGTCGCCCTTCGGTAAACTTTTCCAACCCTGTTTTTGTATTTTTTCAGCCATCTTCTCACCTTAATTATCAACTATTAACTATGAACTATCAACTAACTATGATTTTACTTCATTGAAAGCGCGCTCTATAGCCTTCAGGTTGCCCTCTATCACTTCGGGCTTTGACTTGAATTTCTTCTCGAGCTTATGCTTTGTATCTTCCAGCATCTCTTTGAAATCCAGAATGCCCGTAGCTTTCACCAGCGCACCGAGCATCGGAGTATTAGGTATATCTTTGCCTATGCAGTCTTTAGATATCCCGGAAGCGTCTACGGTAAATACTTTAATATCGCCTTTTACGCCGCAATCGCTCTTTACTTCCTTGGGAGCACGCTCCGTATTCACGATCAGAATACCGTTCTCATTCATGCCCTCGGTAACATTTACGGATTCTATCAATGTGGGATCCAGGACTACGACAACGTCGGGATTCGTCACTCCCGAATGAAGCAATATTGGCTTTGGAGAGATGCGGTTAAAAGAGGCTACCGGGGCGCCCATCCGTTCGGGGCCATATTCCGGAAACGCCTGGATATACAAGCCTTTCGCAAGCGCCGCGTCACCAAGCAAAAGGGCAGCCGTCTTAGCTCCCTGGCCGCCCCTTCCATGCCAGCGAATTTCTATTAAATTTTTCATTTTTTTCTATATATCTCTAAAAAACCTTCTGAGCTACGGCCTTCTCTTGTCCTGCAAGCGCCATGTAGAGCGCCATGAACGAGGCCATCATAACAATACCGAAGTATCCGTTAAACAGGCTATTTACCACTCCTATTATAATCTGCCCCGTCTTTGCGGGCAATGCCAGTGTTAACAGTCCGGTCGTTACGCCAAGTAATACTCCGATACCTATTGCTATAAGCACCAGAAGAATCAAGAGCAGTAATATCTTCCCAAAGGATTTTTTTACCACTCTCATGCTTCTCTTCATCGACTCTATGATGCCTACCTCATCTGAAACCATTGTATAAGGAGACATCACAAGCAATATTACAAAGTATAGTCCCACCAACCCTATAGCAATAGCTACAATGGACGCTATAACTGTAGCTATGGCATTATTTAGAGGAGCTGTAGCGGCTACTATTAAAGCAGCTATCACAGCTACTACAATAACAAACAAGATTATGATGAGTCCCAGGCCAAACAGGCGCAAATAGTACTTTAGACCGTAGGAAGCGAACTGTGACAGTTTCATCTTCCCTTCCTTAATGTAGTCTCTCACTACGCCTAAAGAGCCTCCCTGCATAAAGATGCTGACCAAAATGAAGAGTATGCTGAATATAAGCGTGGCTAAAGCGGTCTGCGGCGGAACTTCCGGGGTAACCGCTGCGCCGGCTCCCGGAGCAGGCAATGCGCCTGCCGGCATAAAGGTTATGCTGACTATATTCCATATGAGATTAAATACAAAAAGAACTAGGACAAGAGCCATATTCTTGCTCGCGACACCAAAGCCTTTCTTTATCGCTTCCAACATGCCCATTTTTTCCTCCTTTAATTGTAGAGCGCTTTTACCTATCCGCCGAAGCCTTGGCGTAGGCGGAAGAACGCCCTACTCTGACTGAGATAACATTTTATCAAACGAACCATAAGATGTCAACCTCTTACTTCCCGCCTGCCTTCGAATGCCTTCAGTATCGTGGCCTGGTCGGCATATTCAAGATCACCGCCTACAGGTATGCCATAAGCGACCCTGGTTATCTTAGGCCCAAAAGACTTAAGCTGCTTCATCAGATATAGCGCCGTAGCTTCACCTTCGGTATTAAAGTCTGTGGCTATTATAATCTCTTTGAATTTATCCTTCTTAACTCTCTCAAAAAGCTCCTTTATCTTCAGGTCTGAAGGACCTATCCCATCCAATGGCGACAAAGACCCCAATAGGACATGATAGATACCATTATACTCTCTGGCTTTCTCTATAGCCGCGATATCATTGGGTTCTTCGACCACACAGAGCATGGACCTGTCCCTCTCACCGCTATTGCATATCTCGCATACCTCTTCATCGCTTAAATTATTACAGGTCCTGCAGAACCTTACCGACTCCTTCACTTTGACTATCGCTTTCGCCAGGGACTCGGCGTCATTCTTCGACGATCTTAATATGTGATAGGCCAACCGCTGGGCGCTCTTGGGCCCTATACCGGGCATCTTGGAGAATTCCCCTATTAAAAGTTTCATCGATATCGGAAAAGCGTTCATTTTGTTTTAACCCTGCCGGATTCACCCTCTATTTCACCGCCGAATATCTCCAGGGCATCGCTTATTATCGGCTCGGAACTCTCCTTCTTCGATGGAATCTCCTTTATGATACTGTCAGAGCCATCCAGAGCGTCTTTCAGTATGCCATTCTTACCGGCGCCATTCTCCGAGATCGTAAGCCGGAGCTTAAAGTCGAGACCCGTCACATCCTTTATGGCTTTCAGTATAATATTTTTGCACTCGGGAGACTCGAGCGTATCCTTATGGAATTTTGATGACTTGGGAAATGATATCGACAATGTACCGGAATCGACGCTTTCCGGATATCCTTCGTTAAGATACATGGCCACGGATATCTTGCGTTCCTTTACCCTGTCGGTAATAGCATTCCAGAACCCTATTATCTCATCGAGGCCTTTGCTGTGAGACTTCTTATCCGGTTTCGCTTCTTTATGCGGCTCCCGCACAACTGCCGAGGACTCTTTGTGGGGCGCTTTTAAGGATTTCTTACAATCATTTTGATTATACGCTTCCGGCGGTTTCGCTGAATCCGTAAGGCCTGTGTTCTTTTTTAAGCCAAGCTCTATCTTTTCAAGGCGTTCCATCAAATCGGCAGAGGAGACGATCGAACCCATCCTGGTTAATTTTATCATGGCAACCTCGAAAGGCACCCTGGCCATGCTCGATTTTCTTACAAAATCGATAGTATTTGACAACGTATATATGATATAAAGCATCTCTTCTACCGTAAACTTTGCGGCCTGTTCTTCATATCTCTTTATCTTTTCAGATGACGCGTCTATCAGAGCCCGGGGATCCTTATTGATCTTTGCCACCGAAAGATCCCTGAAATGCTCTATAAGGTACAGTACGATCTGCATAACATCTTTGCCTTCGTTTGAAAGGTCATCGATGATCTTTAACGCTTTGAGCGCGTCTTTGGATTTAATAGAATCCGCCAGGCTGAAGAGTATGTCGTCGCTTACCGCGCCGAGTATTTTTGACGCGTCTTCAAGCGAGATCCTGCCGTCGGCAAACGATGATACCTGGTCGAGCACCACCTGCGCGTCCCTCATGCTGCCGTCGGAATGCTTAGCCATCAATATCAATACGTCATCGTCGACTTTCAGGTTCTCTTTCCCTGCTATAGCCTTAAGGCTGTCTACTATATCTTTTATCGAAATGCGCCTGAAATCAAACCTCTGGCAGCGTGAAAGTATGGTAGGCGGAACTTTATGCGCCTGGGTTGTGGCGAATATAAACTTAACATGCGCCGGAGGTTCTTCGAGCGTCTTAAGAAGAGCGTTGAAAGCATCGAGGGTGAGCATATGGACTTCATCGATTATATAGATCTTGAAACGGCCCCTGGAGGGAGAGAACTTAACATTCTCGCGTAAATTTCTTATCTCATCTATACCTCTATTGGAAGCGCCGTCTATCTCAAGGATATCGAGACTCGACCCCTGGGCGATCTCCAGGCATGAAGGGCACTTATTGCACGGATCCGCGGTGGGGCCCCGTTCGCAATTGAGGGCCTTCGCGAATATTCTGGCCGTCGTAGTCTTACCTACGCCGCGCGGACCGGAGAATATATAGGCGTGAGCGACCCTGTTTTGAGCGATCGCGTTCCCAAGCGTCGTCGTTATATGGGACTGGCCTATAACTTCGTCAAAGGCCTGCGGCCGGTATTTTCGGGCAAATACGATATAAGACATAGGATGAAATTAACACACCTCTATTATAAAATCAAGCTTCTTATCAAACGGGCGCTCTCCTGAAAAGTATTATGGTGGGCAAAAGGCTGATAAATACAGCGATACCGGCATTTATCGTATTTTATAGCTATAAACGACCATAAGCGCGGGTTATCTTCTTAAGCTCTTAGGTAACGCGACCATAAATTTTGAACCGTTATCTATCTCGGACTCTACGGATATTACGCCCTTATGCATATCGACGATGTCTTTCACTATAGACAGCCCCAAACCGGTGCCTGAAATCCTCGCGGTATCGCTTCTTTCGACGCGGTAAAATTTGTCGAATACTTTATCCAAATCGTCTTTTGGTATTCCCACACCGGTATCCCTCACCGAAATATTGACCATATCATCCGCCTCTTCCAGGGATACTCTGACTTTCCCGGCAGGCTTGTTATATTTGATCGCGTTATCCACAAGATTGCTTATCACCTGGTTCAGCTTATCGGGGTCTCCCCATATCTCTATCTTTTTATCGGGTATTATACCCTCCAGAACTATACCTTTTTCTCTGGCGATAATATCCAGAGAATCCATTATAGTCTTTGTCACGGCAGTAATACTGAAGAGTTTTCTATTCATTGAAGAGTTGGAATTTTCCCGGCGAGCGGAATCTAAAAATCCATTGATAAGACGATTAAGACGTTCCACGTTTTGAGTTGAGATATCGAGGAACTTCTTCTGCTCTTCGCTCACGCCGCCCAACGAACCTTCCGACAAGATAAGAAGCGCTTCCTTTATGATAGCGAGCGGCGTCTTGAGCTCATGCGATATATTCGATATGATCTCATAATTATTTTTGTTCACCCTATTCATATCGTTTTGGAGCTTGTTATTCTCCGTAGCCATGGAATTAACGGCTCTCAGTATGTTGAGATGCTTTATGGGCCTTCCCAGTACCCGAGCGAAGCGGGTAGTGCCGTCCGGGCCGACGAACTTCACTTTTATCTTTTCCAGAACCCTGTTCATCACCCTCATTCTCCTATTCTTTTCCCGCCCTTAAGAATGGGCGGGATTTGTCCCGCAAGTAAAACCCCTATTCCCCTAAAAGTCCTTTGATCTTTGAAAATAATATCTTTGGGTCAAAAGGTTTCGTCAAATAATCCTCCGCGCCGAGATCCTTTCCAAACCTCAAATCTTCTTCCTGGGCCCTGGCCGTGAACATTATGACAGGTATCCTGGAATAAAGCGCGTCGTTCTTTAACAGGCCGCATACCTTGTATCCGTCCATTTTCGGAAGCATAAGATCGAGCATTATAAGATCGGGCTTATCTTTCTTCGCCATGTTAAGACCTTCCTCGCCGTCATAAGCAGTAATAACTTCATAACCGGCGGATTCAAGTCTCATCTTCACCATCTCGACAAGCTGAACTTCGTCATCGACTATCAATATCCTCTTAGCCATCTCTACCCTCTTATTTACTTCTCTTATGAAATCTCGCCGACATATCGATGGCGCTTGTTATATTATCGACTTCCTTGGCAAGATCGTCCGTCTTAACGATAAATCCCGAAGCGCCGAGCTTATTGGCCGCTTTAAATCTCTCGTCGGTAGAGAAGGCTGTTATTATATATACCGGCAGGTTCTCATTCATCTTCCTGATCCTTCTCAAGACCTCCAGCCCGTCTATGCCGGGCATCAATATATCGAGAAGCACCGCATCGGGTTTGTCGTTCTTAATATAGTTTAAAGCATCCTCACCGTTGGAGGCAGTTATAACTTCATAATCATTGGCCTCCAGCCTCGCGCACATTACCGCCAGGAAATCCGGCTCATCATCCACGATCAATATCTTCCTGCTAGCCATAAAGCCTCCTTGCATATTTGCGCCTTATTTGAGATGGTTAAAGCCGATTTTTGCTTTCTCGATCAGCTCCAATTCATCCTTTGCGTCATCCGGATAGGTCGCGTATCCATAATTCACTTTGATCACGCCATTCGCGTTCTGCTCGGCAATATATTTACCGACTATATTCTCGAGCCTGTACCGCATTCTTGCGGCGCTCTCTTTATCGCAATTGGACAGGATGACGATCATATCGCCGCCCAGGCTTACAACATCATC
>JAQTPE010000064.1 GCA_028748925.1 Candidatus Omnitrophota bacterium | reverse complement strand
ATCTGCCTGTACTTTTTAACATCTCCGGCCGCTTCTACTATCTCTTCGACCGTCGGCTCCTTATCGAGCTTCAGATTATGCCCTTTCACAAACGACGTCTCCGCCCTGACGCAAAAATAACAATTGTTCGTGCATTCATTAGTTATATTGAGATAGAGAGAATCTCGTATCTCATAAGCTATCTTCGCGCCCTCTTCTTTCAGATTTAACTTAAAGAGCTCATTCGCATTATGTGTGGTTATTCTTTCGACATCTCCTTTAGAGAGGCCCGTCAATTTGACCCATTCATCTACCAGACGCGGAAGATATGCGGGCTCATTTCTCTTACCGCGCATTCCTTCGGGGGCAAGATAAGGCGCGTCTGTCTCCAGGAGAACTCTCTCTATGGGCACAGTCCTGGCTATTTCTCTTAAGGTTTGAGCTTTCTTGAAAGTTAAATTGGATGTGAACGATATATTAAGGCCTAATTCCAGGCACTCTTTTAAGAATTGCTCATCTCCGGAAAAACAATGAATAACTCCCGCCTGCCCTTCGGTTTTTTCCGATTTCAAGACACTAATAAGATCCTGATCCGCCTCCCTTGAATGAATTATTAACGGAAGCTTCAGCGATCCGGCAAGATGGATGAACTTTTTGAACGCTTCGACCTGCTTATCTTTCGGCGAGAGATTCCTGTAATAATCGAGGCCCACCTCACCCACGGCCACTACCTTATCGTTTTCTGCGAGAACTCGAAAATCCTCGATCACCTTATCGGTAACATCTCCGGCGTCATGGGGATGAACGCCAATAGAAGCGTATACGATATCGTATTTACCGGCGAGTTCGAGCGAGCGGCGCGTTCCCTCGACAGAGCTGGCTACGTTAATTATCCTGACAACCCCCGCTTCCTTTGCTCTATCCAAAACGCTGTCGCGGTCGGAGTCAAAATCCTTGAAATCGAGATGGCAATGCGTATCTATTATCATATAATATCCCTATTAAGATCATATCTTATCATAAACCACATAAAAACAAAAGGGGCCAGGCACTATACCAAAAAGCGCCTGACCCCTTATATATCCTCTTTATGTTTACGCTGCTATCAATGTCGCGGCTACATTCTTGTAGTCGGGCCTATCGTAAGCCTTAGCGGGCCTGTACATCAGGATCCCCTTTATCAGCGTCATGATATCGCCCTTCGTTATAGACATTATATAATCGTCTACGGCTATCTTGTCTGTGAAATTAAAATGCGTGCTTAGATAGAAACTCAACAGCCTGTAAATGGGCGAAGAGCGATCCATCTTCCCATCGATAGCGCGCATAAGTAACATCACGGCATAAGTATCCTGTTGGAAATTGGACCTGTTCTCATCTTTCTCTTCCCTTGACTTCAGAAGATCTCCTCTATCGACCATGAGGAATCTAATACCGGCATCCGTGAGGGCTTTGTAATGCCTATCCTCAAATCTGCCATTCGCCAATTCATTCGGGAGAAGAACTATCGCTTTGTCTTTTACGGCAAGAGCGTTGCCTAATACATTCTTAACAAATTGATCTGCATCGGACCCGCTTACGGCATCTATGTTGAACCTATCGCCGTATCTCTCCCGATGTTCTTTTAATTCACCGTTTGCGAAGAACTCGGAAGTAACAAGCAGGTTGAAACGAGTACTTGCGGCAGTGGGTATATGCGCTCCCATCACAGCCGCCGTGTCAAGAGCCAGGTTAATACTCATAACCTCCTGAACAGGCACACTCTTATCTTTGGCAGAGGTTTCGGCCGCGGCCTTCCCTGCACTAATTATATCTTCTATCGTCTTCATAACATCGTTGAAGTCTTTAACAAAAGCCGCTTTACCTTCTTCAAAGAGTTCCTCGCCAACATCGTCAAGATCGACCTCGGTCGGCATGCTCCTTACGACATCTTTGGCTTCTTCATATTTTTCAATGATCGTAGGTGCAACGTCAATACCGTTTTTGATCATCGATTCTATCGTCTCCAGAGGAAGAGTATTTACGACTTGCGGTCCCATAATATCCTTTACATATATGTCATCGGGATACCTATCCTGAGATTCCGGCGGCATCTTTGAACGCTTCGAGCCTGTCGAGGCAACCAAGAAGTCCTGCACTCCTGCGCCTTTAGCCTGAAGAACTGAGAACCTCTCTGACGTAAATAACTTCCTGAATACTTCATTATAAGCGATTATTGAGATACTGTTGGCGAGTTTACCATGTAATTCCGCAGGGATCACATTACCGAGCTTTACATCCCAGCGGCTTACGAAGAAGCTGGCCACAGAGTATATTTTTCTTATATCTTTGCCTTGAGCAAGAGCTCTTTCGAGTCCTGCAATATAGGCATTAACAATATATTCATACTGCCTATCTGTAAATATCAGGGTAGCATTTACATTTATACCGTTTGCTGTAAGCTCTTCCGCTATTTTATAACCGGCATGTGTGGCAGCGACTTTGATCATGATATGTTCCGGATCAATACCGGACCACATCTTAGCTTCTTCTATAGAAGCATCGAGATCATCTGCTTTATTGGGATTTAACTCTATGCTGAATTTACCGTTAACACCGCACTTGTCGAATGCAACTATGACGGCCTGAGCCAGCTCTTTTATAACTTCGAAATATATCTCGTCTCTTGTTTTACCCTGCCGGGCGAGAATGGCTATCTTCGCTTTTACGGCATCGCTCTTCAAATACGCCTTTATAAGGGATGGATTTGTCGTGACGCCCGTTATGCCGTGGATCCTTACGAGCTTTTCAAATTCACCGTTCTGTATCATCTCCCATGTAAGGCCGTCGAGCCATATCTGCTGGCCGATATTCTGTATTTTACGGATAGGAGAGGCTTCGATAGCGGCCCTCTCATCAAGATCGCTCTGCGAAGGCATCTCCTTCGCCGCTCTTACTATGCCATCTTTATCGAAACCATGTTTCTTATAAAGCTCGGCGGGCGCTCCGGATTCACCAAACTCCTGTATACCAAGCGCTCTCAAAGATGCGGGCATTATATGCTCTTTTACAAGCACTTCATTTATACGGCTGCCCAATGTCTCAGGTAGAGCGTCTATCACGCTTATGAGTTTCGTACAGCCGGCGATCAGGCTTCCGAACTCTTTTACGTTCTTATCATTGCTTATCTCTTTCAACTGTGTCACATTCACAACTTTTACTTTCTGTCCTGAGGCCGCCAGCTCCTTTGCCGCCGCTACAGTGTCGACTGCCATTACACCGCTCGACACTATGACAACGTCATACTTCCCGGCCGCAGGAGCCTTGCCTGCTTCTGAATCATACAATACGTAAAAACCTTTCTTAGCGCCTTCCTGCCAGCCCTCGGGCTTGGCAAGTATCGGTGTATTAAGCCGCGCAGGCCTTATATAATGTATACCGCCCTCTTTTCTAACGGTATCATATATATGTCTTAATAAGACTCGTGCCTCTACCGCGTCAGCGCCTTCATATAACTTAACCCTCGGAAGCGCTCCAAGTACGCCCAAAGAATGAGCGTCCTGATGCGTACGGCCATCCGGACCCGTAGCAAGTCCTCCGTGCGTTCCTACAATAATAGCAGGTAGATCCGTATTTAATACGGCGTTGATCTGATCAACCATTCTCGTTGTGAATACGCTGAACGTTCCTGAAAAAGGAATCTTGCCGCAACTGGCTAAACCCGCTTTCATTGAAAACATAGACGCTTCACTGATACCCGCAGGTATATATCTGCCCAAAGGATTGGTTCCAGAAAATGTGCCTACCGCCTCCGCAAATTTAACGAACATGACCGAACCATTTAAGTCTGCGGTCGTCCCGATGACATCGAGGTCTTGAAGTCCGAGGAGCGCAAGCTCATCGCCGGTAGACGTGCGAGTCGCTATCTTTTTGTCCGCGTCATAGGCTTTTTCAAGTTCCCTTTTCGCCTCATCCGCTTTCTCGCTCTGTATAACCTCCAATAGTTTGCGCTCTCTTTCATATGTCCTTCTATTATTTTCTTCATCTACCGCAGCTTTGTCTTTTTTCGACAAGCTCACTCTGCCTACAACATACTGAATGTGCCTTGCCGCATTAAAACCATCTCCCTTGACCGCAGCAATAGCAGTGTTTATCGTATCAATAGCGGATTTTACGTCCGCTTCCTTAGGAGCGGAACCGTGCGCAGCCATACCCTGAAGGCCTGCGCCCTTTATAGTCTTAGCTATGATTATGACGGGCTTACCGTTTTTCATCGACTTTGCCATTGCGATAGCCCTTAAGATATCGGCCATATCACTACCATCGGCCCTTATAACATTCCATCCTCTCGCTTCCCACAGTCTAAGCTGTCCTTCATAATCAAGGTCGACCTCAGTAACCTTACCATCTATCTGCATGCCATTCCAGTCGAGAAATGCTATTAGATTATCGAGACCCATGGCCGCTGCCTGCCTGGCAGCTTCGCTTACCTGGCCCTCCTGCGTCTCACCATCACCCAACATAACATAAGTCATGTAGTCCCTGTTATCCATCTTAGCCGCAATCGCCATACCTACCGCGGCGGATATCCCTACACCTAAAGAACCGGCAGACATATCGACTCCGGGGGTCTTTGTCATATCGGTGTGCCCCTGCAGTCTCGAGCCGAGTTTTCTTAAAGTATTGAATTCTTCCACACTAAAATATCCGCGTCTTCCGAGGGCCGCATAAAGTCCCGGCGCCGCATGGCCTTTCGACAGGACTAACCTGTCTCTGTTCACCCAATTGGGATCATTCGGATCGATGCGCATAAGGCCGCTGAAATAGAGCGCTGTCACCATATTGAGCATCGAAAGCGATCCGCCTGGATGACCGCTTCCCGCTTTGTATATCATCTCAATTGTATCTTGCTGTAGGACTTTATTTAAAACATAGAGGTCATCAGCCGCGACAACGGCGGACTGTATACCTGTTACGGGCCGCTTGCCAAACGGATAGATGAGAGTATTGCCGGTATTTTTATCATACTCTATAATATATTCACGTCCGTCCTTTTTCACTCTTATTGCTACAATTCCGGGCGTATCTTCAGTAGCTTCATGGCGTAATATCTGCATGGTCTCCAGCCTGTCGATCCCCCTTATTACTCTTGGATCAACACCCTTAGGATCTATTAATGTGTCGGGGGTAATCTCAAGATCTGCCGATAGCATGCATCTCTTCAAACCATAAAAAATCATCGCTATTTCACGCACAGCCTGACGCTCTACACCCAACATATCATCGGTATTCAACGCCGCGACCAGGGTCGATGAATTCTTATTAAAATTCAGGTCGCTTTGCGCAAACCCCGTATCTAAAAGAAACGTATTGCAAAGAAAAGCCAAGACCATAACCACTGACGCTATACGCTTAATTCTACTCATTCTCGATCCTCCTGTTTTGTTTTTCACCACCGAATTTTTTAACATTTTTCTTTCCAAATTTTTTTACGCAAATACGAGCGGGAATGACTTTGTGTCGTGCTCGATCTTTTCCGTATCTGCATTGTACTTCTCTATAGGCTTAAGCCAGGCATAGACAATTATATCCGCTATATCGTTCACTACCGCATTTATATAAGCGTCCGGCGTGGTACCTACCAGAACCAGACGATTCCTTATATAGCGTTTTACCGTTTCGTAAATGGGCGTACCCGGTTCATCCGTATTTTTGATATGACGCATCGCATACATCATCGCGAAAGTATTGGATCTTATATCGCTCCTTAAACCTGGAGGAAGACTTCTTATCTGCATAATATTATCTGTTACGGGTATGAACCTGATCCCATTCTCTGTCAACCTGGCGCGCTGCTCCGGAGTGATACCTTTCGGCACTAACGCTATCGCCGTATCTTTTTCTTTAGTTTGCCCTATTATGCGATCTATATAGCTATCGAGAGCCTTTGGATCTGTCGATGATATATTTGCAAGTCCTGATACGCGGCCAAGAATGAATCTATCTCCGAAAACACCCTGGCAATCTTCAAATTCATGCCCGCTGAAAAACTCATCAGGAACTATCAACTGATATTTTCCATCCGATACGTCCCTAATGGCTTTACCAAGCTCGACCATACCGTTTATTCCATTAGTTTCTTCAGACGGTATATTGGCTGCGGGAACACCGGCAGGCACAGTCTGCTCCTGAGAGAATCCGGCAGAAGAATCATTCACTACTCCAGGCGTACGAGAGGGTACCTTTTCCTCTGATTCCCAATCATCGCCGAATACTTCCGCTGCGGTTACGGGCTGCTGAATGGGTTCCACAGGCGGTCGCGCCTGATCGGGAACTTCAACCTCCGATCCACGATTAATTCCTTCGTCACTCATCGCCGCGGCGCTTGTGTATTTCTCCTCATTTATTAGACCTACTCTGGAATTCTCCACATTCCATGTGAGCCGCGAGATAAGATCCGCATTACTATTTCTCCAAACCGACAAAGCTATAAGCGCCAATCCCGCAGCGCCGATAGCGATCGAAGCCTGCCATAAATCATAATGGCCACATATACCGGCCGTTACTGCCGTAATAGCTAAGACACCTATCATTCTTATCTTGTCTTTCTTCGTCATATGCTTTTCGCGCGCTGTCGCAAGAAGAGCCATTTCAACATCGATCACGTTCACAAACGTGCCGCCTTCGACGCCAAGCTGTTCGACAAAATTGTCCCATAGCCTGGCGATACGTCCTTTGCGCTTCTCACTCACCTCTCTCGTCATAGAACCGCTCAATATATCCGCATTTATGGCTTCATCAAGAGACATAATGTCGATCGTATTCAGATAGGCTTCCTCTTGTCTTCCGATCTTTAATAGAAGCTCTTTATAGTACCGCTCAATACGAAATGTGCGCGTATCCAACTCCAGGGACTCTTTGATTAACCAATAATTGTCAGATGCTTTACTAATATCCTCGCCGTTAGCGGGATAATTGATTACCTCTCTCCATAGTCTGACGGCATCTTTTTTGTCCCACTCATTTTGTTCAAGATCACCCATTATTGCATTTATGACAGCCTTGGCAAGACGATCTTTTTTTGTGCCCGGAATCTCGTTCGCTTTTAATCTCTTCAATAGAAGATCGCTAATATGCCCACGCATCTCTAAGATAACTATGGATGGGATACGCACTAAGGGTGATCTATCAATAACGTCTATTGCTATCACATATTGCTCGAATGTCCAATCTTTGGTAACGGATTCAACGCTGGCAGGGTGATACAAACCTTCGTAATCATTTATAAACGACTCCAAGAGAGACAAAATCACTTTATATGGATTGAAAGTTTTCACATGCTCTATCTCTTTGTAAAGGCTGCTTTCAAAAAGCTCCTTGAGCATGTGGAAAGTAAAGAGACCGGCAATCCCTATGGGGATAAGATAAAAATATCCTGATAGACCGAGTCCTTTAAACCAAATAAGTAAGCCCGCAAAAATGACAATCTCTGACATTACGAAACCAAATAATCCGGCTTGAAGAGCGGCAGCGTGCCTGTTACCTTTGCGGGTACCGGCTACGGGGGACTGGTTTCCCGCAACGATATTCTCATAACGCTTCTCCGAGCCGAGCGGCGGGGCGATATGGGTAAGCGGATGTTCCGCTTCCGCTATGTTATGCGCCGCCTGGGTAAATCCATTATATGTGAATTTCCCTCTTAAATCAGGATGCGCTTCGCTTATATCCGATATTTCGACTGTCTCTTCTTTTGTGCCCGGATTCTGTCTCCAATCGCGATATTTCGTCGAGCCGAGCTTTTCAATACACTTATTGTGAATTCGCCGTTCCAATTCAGCATGCGCCACTATCTCGCTTCTATTCTTATAATATCTCTTCAGGGTATATATACTATCTGTATTCTCCACGCCAAAATGATCGATCTGAAGCGCAAGCTGAGCCTTTATCGTTTCAACAAATCTATTATTCAGACTACCATTCGGCGCATTCAGGCGGGCAATATTCAACATCTCCACGACGATAGCCATCTCATCGCTTCCATTCGCTTTCGTCCTGTGATTCTTCTGTGCCCTTAGCAGAGCTAACCTATTGAAGATATCGAGGAACGATGCGTCATCTTCATTGCCCAGGAAATAGATCTGCTTAAATGTTCCGTTTTCCAGGTTCTCATCAACCCTCTCTATCTTCATCGTTTCATCCGATAAAGGCGTAAGAGCCATTCCAATCAACGAGTTTAAGAGCGGATGGTGCAGAAGATATGAAAGGGGCGCGCCTTGCCTGGTTGCGGCGGCAGGATTCTCGCCCTGATCTCCTGATTTCGCCATGGAGGCACGTCTTGCGATCTTTGTTCCGTCTTTAAGCTCAGGATAGATTTTCAACTTTCCATCTCGAGTGGAATATTCTGCGATATAATACCTCGGTTTCTCACCGGGTTTGCCTCTCTTGACTCTCATCGTAATAATATCATCAACTGCCGGAAGAATCTCGTGTGTGAAGAAACGGGTGTCTTTAAGCTGGAATAGCTTCGCGCCCCGTTGGTCTTTAGGGGTATTGGCGATATTTTGAATAGTCTCAGGAGTAATCTCGAGTTCCCTGTTTTTCATATAGTACACCAAAGCCGTAAACCATATGTTGATAAATTTCAAGTCGATCGTCTGCG
>JAQTPE010000063.1 GCA_028748925.1 Candidatus Omnitrophota bacterium | reverse complement strand
ATCATATTTGCGCAGAGCATAATTTTATTTCCGGCGACCATAGCGGGATTTATACCGAACCAGACTTTTCAGAAGATAGCGATGTCGCTTACAAAGGGCGAATGGGTTTACAATATTTCGTACGCTGTTCTTATAATATTCTTCTCATACTTTTATGCGGCGATATCGTTTAATCCTGTCGATGTGGCGGACAATATGAAGAAGTACGGCGGGTTCGTGCCGGGTGTGCGGCCCGGAAAACAGACCGCCGAATATCTCGATTTTATAATGACGCGCATAACTCTTCCGGGAGCGCTCTTTCTAGCCCTTATAGCGGTCTTTCCGAGCATTATATCGGGATGGCTTAAGATACCGTATCTTGTGGCAAGTTTCTTCGGCGGAACCGGATTGCTGATTATCGTAGGAGTAATGCTCGATACAATGAAACAGATAGAGTCGCATCTCTTGATGAGACATTACGAAGGTTTTATGAAGAAGGGCCGTATCAGGTCCAGAAGGTAATCCCGCCTTTCTTTAAAAGGAGGATGCGGGAAGGGATAAGGAGCGGGATGAATATAGTGTTATTGGGTCCTCCGGGGGCGGGAAAAGGTACTCAGGGAGTCGTTCTTTCTAAAAATTATCGAATACCTCATATATCGACAGGCGATATATTAAGAGAAGCCGTGAAGAGAGGAACGCCTCTTGGTAAGAAGGCTAAAGCATTCATGGATTCGGGTGAACTTGTCCCGGATGAAGTGGTTGTGGGTATAGTCGTGGACGCGCTTAGCCAGGACGGTACGAAAGAAGGCTATATATTGGACGGCTTCCCCAGAACATTGAAGCAGGCCGAGGAACTGGACGCCGCGTTAAAAAGAAAAGCGTCCGGTATCGATATGGTATTGTATTTCGAGATACCCGAGGAGATAGCTATAGAGAGATTGACCGGCCGCAGGGTTTGCAGAAAATGCGGGGCTAATTTTCATATAAAGAATATACCTCCCAAAAAAGAAGGTATTTGCGATAAGTGCGGCGGAGAGCTTTTCCAGAGGCCGGATGATAAATTGGAAACGGTCAAGAACAGGCTGAAAATTTACGAGATCCAGACGCGCCCTCTGATCGAATATTATATGAATAAAAACATACTGAAAAAGGTTTCCGGCGCTCTTGACGTAAAGGATCTCTTTAAAGAGCTTTGTCAGGTTTTTTCCGAAGCGAAGCTGGTATGATAATATTGAGAAGCGATGAGGAGGTCGGCCAGATACGTAAAGCCGGACTGATAGTCGCACTGGTCCTTGATAAACTGAAGACGCATGCAAAGCCCGGCGTCGAAACCGGAGAATTGGACAGGATAGCTCTCGAAGAGATACTTAAGAATAAAGCTCTCCCCGCGTTTAAGGGTTATAAGGGGTATCCGGCCAATATCTGTGTTTCGGTAAACGAGGTAGTTGTTCACGGTATACCGGGTAAAAGAAGGCTTAAAGACGGCGATATCGTCAGTATGGATGTGGGCGTGAAGAGCGGGAATTATTTTGCAGACGCCGCTATAACGGTGGGCGTAGGCGCCGTGAGCGACGCGGCCCGGAAACTGATGAAGATCACGGAAGAATCCCTTTATCGCGGCATAGAAAACGCAAGGCCCGGTAAGAGATTATACGATATATCGGCGAATGTCCAGGAATGCGTGGAAAAGAACGGATTCAGCGTGGTCCGCTCATTCGTGGGACATGGCATAGGCGAGAAGATACACGAAGAGCCCGAGATACCGAATTTCGGAAAACGGAACTCGGGGCCGCGGTTGGAGAGAGGCATGATATTGGCGATCGAACCGATGGTTAATGAGGGCAGCTACGAAGTTGAGATATTGGATGATGGCTGGACGGCTGTTACTAAAGACAGGAAGCTGTCGGCTCATTTCGAACATACGATAGCGGTGAGAGACGGCGCCGCGGAAATATTAACGGCGTTGTAAAGGAAGGTAGCCCAGGTGAGCAATAAGGAAGAACCTATTACATTAGAAGGAAAAGTTATAGAGACGCTTCCGAACGCGATGTTCCGGGTGGAACTGGCTAACGGGCATAAGGTCCTGGGCCATGTGTCGGGTAAGATGAGAATGAATTTTATAAGAATACTTCCCGGGGATACGGTGACATTAGAACTTTCGCCGTACGATCTTTCGAGGGGAAGGATAATACGCAGAGAGAAATAGCTTAAAGAAGAAGGTGCATGGTGAAGGTAAGGGCGAGTGTAAAGAAGATATGTCCCAAGTGCAAGGTGGTGCGCAGGCAGGGTATCATAAGAATAATCTGCGATAACCCGAAGCATAAACAGAGACAGGGATAATTAAGTTCATAGTTAATAGTCCATTGTCAAAAGGGAGGCGTAAGTGCCAAGAATTATTGGTGTTGATATTCCGAAGGAGAAGAGGATCGATATAGCATTGACCTATATATACGGTATAGGCAGGACTTTGGCCGTTAAGGTGCTGAAGGCCGCTAATATAGATCTTGCGAAGAGGGCCAAGGATCTAACTGAGGAAGAAGTGTCGCGGCTGGCCACCATTATACAGAAAGATTATAAGGTTGAGGGAGACCTAAGAAGAGATGTGGCGGCTAATATAAAGCGCCTCATAGATATAGGCAGCTACAGAGGGTTTCGCCATAGAAGGGGTTTGCCTGTGCGCGGGCAGAGAACCAAGACTAATGCAAGGACGAGGAAGGGCCCGAGAAAGACTGTCGGCGTGATAAGGCAGAAAGCCACAAAGGCGGCTCCACCGTCCGGCGGGGAAGGGGCTAAAGGTAAATGAAGCTTGTAAATTATTTAGGTTCGGAGTTTCTCATAATATCCGTCGGCGGAATCCTCCGAAGCAACGAATCTATTACGTATTGATTGCGAAGGAGGATAAAAATGGCAGAACAACAACAGCAGCAGGAACAAAAAAAGAAGAGTAAATTTAAAAAGAGCAAGAAAGCCGTTAAGGCGCCTTCAAGCTGTATAGCGCATATATTGGCTACTTTCAATAACACGATAGTTACGATAGCGGACAAGCAGGGCAACGCGGTATCGTGGGCGTCTACCGGAAGCGCCGGTTTTAAAGGATCGAAAAAGTCCACGCCCTTTGCCGCAGGTATGGCCGCGGAGAGCGCCTCAAAGAAAGCGCTTGAACGCGGTGTAAAAGAGGTGGAGGTATATGTAAAAGGTCCCGGCGCGGGAAGAGAATCTGCCATACGTTCGATACAGGCTGCCGGTATTACTGTAAGGGCTATAAGAGACGTCACCCCGATACCTCATAACGGCTGTCGTCCGCCGAAGAGAAGGAGAGTGTAATGGCACGATATACAGGACCCTCATGCAGGCTTTGCAGAAAAGAGGGGGTCAAGCTATTTTTAAAGGGAGCGCGTTGTCCAACCGAGAAGTGCGCTTTATCACGCAGGTCGTTTGCGCCCGGGCAGCACGGACAGAACCAGGCTCGCAAGAAGACATCCAACTATGGCATTCAGCTCAGAGAGAAACAGAAAGTTAAAAGGATATACGGCGTATTGGAGAAGCAGTTCAGGCATTATTTCAGGATCGCAGAACGGGCCAAGGGTGTCACGGGCTTGACGCTGCTGCAATTGTTGGAACGCAGACTCGATAACGTTATATTCAGGACCAATTTCGCGTCTTCCAGATCCGAGGCCAGGGAGCTTGTTCAGCACGGATTTGTCTATGTCAATAATAAGAGGGTAGATATACCGTCATATACAGTGAAGACGGGCGAAGAGGTGGCGATAAAGACCAAGAGAGAAGCTATGATAAAAGCCATCAAGGATAGAAAGGAATCTCTCACAGACAGGGTAATACCAAAGTGGTTGGATGTTGATAAGACCGACTTGAAAGCCAGGATAGCGGATATGCCGAAGAAAGAGGATATAGGGTTCCAGATACAGGAACAGCTGATAGTCGAGTTGTATTCCAAATAATTCTGCTTCGCCTCTCAGCTAGCAATAGCCGGTAGGGCTTCGCAGGAATAAAACTTAAATATAGGAGATAGTAGACATGGGTATAAGCATGAAGAATTTCGAAATGCCGAAGAAGCTCATTCTTGACGAGTCTACCGCAACACCGGAATACGGCAAATTCATAGCGGAACCGTTCGAACGCGGATACGGCATGACGGTAGGAAATTCTTTGAGAAGAGTCCTCATATCGTCTATCGAAGGGACCGCCGTTACGAGTATCAAGATAGATGGTGTTCACCACGAATTCTCTACAATCAAAGGCGTCGTAGAGGATATTCCTCAGATCATATTGAATATAAAGAAGCTGGTCTTGAGTTCGCACTTCAAGACTCCCAGGCCGATATATATAGATGTGAGCAAGAAGGGTGAAGTTACCGCGAAGAATATCAAGATAAACGAAACCGTCGAGATAATAAATCCCGCTCTGCATATCTGCACTCTGACCAAAGATGTTAATTTGAAGATAGAGATGCAGGTTGCGCGCGGCAGGGGTTATGTGCCTGCGGACAGGAATAAACAGGAGGGGCAGTCGATCGGAGTGATAGCGGTAGATTCCATATTCACTCCTGTCAGAAAAGTAAATTTTGGAGTAGAGAATACGAGAGTCGGGCAGATAACCGACTATGACAAATTGATCCTGGAAGTATGGACGAACGGAGCGATAGCTCCGAAAGAAGCTCTTCTCTACGCGTCGAATATATTGCAAAGGCATCTTGATGTATTTGTCAACTTCGGGAAACTGCCGGAGGAAGAAGATGTGCCGGAGGAGACGCAGGAGCAAAAATTACTGAAAGAGAAGATGAAGGTCCCTATATCGGAACTGGAGCTCTCCGTAAGAAGCTCAAATTGTTTGAAAGAGGCGAGGATAAAGACTATAGGCGATCTGGTCAGGCGGTCGGAACTCGACATGCTTCAATACAGGAACTTCGGCAAGAAGTCCCTGGCCGAAATAAAGAAAGTTATAGTGGATATGGGGTTATCTCTCGGGATGAAGGTTGAGAGTGCCAAGAAAGAGAAGGAAGAGTCCAAATAAAATGAGACATCATAAAGGCAATGCAAAACTTGGAATGATGACGAGCCATAGGAAGGCTTTCATGCGTAATATGGCCCGCAATCTTGTGAAGCACGAAAGAATAGAGACTACCAGGGGCCGCGCCAAAGAATCCAGGAAATTAGTCGAGCGCCTGATAACCCTGACCAAGACAGACTCCGTATTTTCGAGAAGGCGCGCCTATGACATTCTTCAGGACAGGGATCTTGTTATGAAGCTATTCAAGGATATCGCGCCGTTATTTAAATCGAGAACCAGCGGTTATACGCGCATAATACCTTTGGGTTTCAGACGCGGCGATGGCGCGGATATGGTTATTTTGGAACTCACCGAGAGAAAGATCGTAGAAAAGCTTCCAAAAAAGAAGAAGGAAAAGGCTAAACATGAAGAGATAAAGGCCGACAGGGCTGTGGAAACAAAAAGCGATAAGGCTGTCGAAACCAGACATAAGGAAGACATAAAGAAGGAAGAATTAAGGACAAAGCCGTTGCCGAAGTCCAAGCCTACTCTTGCCGAAGAGAAGAGGGCCGAGAAAGCGAAGAGTGAGGGCAAAAAGATAGCAAACAACCCCGGTTTCATGAAGAACCTGCGCGGCCTATTCAGGAAAAGAGGCGACAGGTAGTTTAGTTCATAGTTAATAGTTCATAGTTGATAGTAGATTGTAAGCGCGTGGTGAATATTACCACGCGCTTTTTGTTGTTATTCGTATTTTCCCCTTGAGTTTTCGACGGAATATACTATAATATATGGGTTTATATTATTATTGACGGAGGATGTATGAAGCTTGCGAAGAGAGTGTCGGATATAGGAGAGTCGGTGACCCTAGGGATCACTTCCAAGGCTAAATCGATGGCCACCGAAGGCGTCGATGTAGTCAGTTTTGCCGCGGGGGAGCCGGACTTCGATACGCCGGATTTTATAAAAGAGGCCGCTGTAAAGGCCATAAAAGAAGGATTTACGAAATATACGCCGTCGAGCGGTATGCTTGAGCTGCGCGAAGCGATAGCCGGGAAGCTCAAAAAAGATAATAATCTCGATTATTCGCCTGCCGAGATAGTCGTCTCCAACGGCGCCAAGCACTCGCTCTACAACATATTCCAGGCGATATGTGAGAAAGGCGACGAAGTGATGATTCCCGCGCCTTACTGGTTAAGCTATCCGGCTATGGTGAATCTTGCCGAAGCAAAGAGCGTATTTATCAATACGGATCTTAAGAGTAATTTTAAAGTTACCGAGAGAGACCTGGCGAAAGCGATCACGGATAAGACGAAGTGCCTTATATTGAACAGCCCGTCGAATCCCACAGGTTCTCTATACTCTTCGGATGAGCTTAAGATGATAGCGCGTCTTGCTGTAAAACATAAGTTCTTAGTTATAAGCGATGAGATATATGAAAAACTGGTATACGATAATAAGCCGTATGTTTCCATAGGTTCGCTCGGGCCTGATATACATGACCTGACTATAACGGTTAACGGGGTTTCGAAGAGTTATTCCATGACCGGCTGGCGTATAGGTTACGCCGCGGGGCCTGCCGGTATTATGAAGGCCATAGCCAACATGCAGAGCCATGCGGCTTCTAATCCCTGTTCCATAAGCCAGAAGGCTACGCTCGCCGGATTGGAAGGCGATCAGAAATTCGTACTGGATATGAGAGCGGAATTCCAGAAGAGGCGGGATCTTATGGTTTCGCGTTTAAATAAGATGAAAAACATCTCCTGCATCAAGCCGGAAGGCGCTTTCTACGTCTTCTGCGATATATCGAAATTGAAAGAAGGATCT
Source organism: Candidatus Omnitrophota bacterium (assembly GCA_028748925.1). Classification (GTDB taxonomy): domain Bacteria; phylum Omnitrophota; class Gorgyraeia; order 2-01-FULL-45-10; family 2-01-FULL-45-10; genus 2-01-FULL-45-10. The sequence goes on along the minus strand of JAQTPE010000063.1, from coordinate 1,887 downwards.
ATAAAAATAGCCAACAGGCTGCTTGAAGAGGCCAAAGTGGCGGTTATACCGGGTAAGCCTTTTGGCGCCGATTCGTTCATAAGGTTCAGTTTCGCGACGAGCGTCGGGGCGATAAACAAGGGGCTCGACAGGGTTGAGGAATGGATGAGTAAGTTAGTAGTTGATAGTTAATAGTTGATAGTTTGTGGTTGATTGTTCATAGCTCATAGCCAACGATTAATAGCGCATAGGAAGATATATGGAACAGACAATTGCCGAAAAGATATTATCGAACCACTGCGGGAAGAGCGTAAGATCAGGCGACATAGCGGTCTGTGATGTGGATTTTTGTTTCGGACAGGATGGAACGAGCTCTATAGTGATAGACAGCTTTAAGAAGCTCAGAGTCGGTAAAGTATTCGATAAGAAAAAGTTTTGCATGGTAATCGACCACAGCGCTCCGAGTCCCAACATAGGAGTTTCGGAGATCCACAAGAAGATGAGGACATTCGCAAGGGAATTCGACCTGGGATTCTACGATATAGGATGCGGGGTCTGCCATCAGATAGTGCCGCAATACGGACATGTAACATGCGGTGACCTTGTTTTGGGCGCCGATTCCCACACATGCACCTATGGAGCGATAAACGTATTTTCTACCGGAGTAGGATCTACGGATATAGCTATTACGCTGGCGAGCGGCAAGAACTGGTTTAAGGTTCCTGAAACGATCAAGGTTATCGTGAAGGGTAAATTGCCTCCGGGCGTATATTCTAAAGATATAATATTGCATATCGCCAAGGATATGGGTTCGAACGGCGCTACCTATAAATCGGTGGAGTTTTGCGGTGAAACCATATCGGATTTGAGCGTGGATGCCCGCCTGACGATATCTAATATGGCGGTCGAGATAGGGGCCAAGATAGGCATAATGGAGGCCGACAATAAAGTCCTGAAGTGGGTGGCCGGAAAGTCGAAGAGGCCGCCGAATCCCGTGCAGTCCGATCCTGGCGCGCGGTACGTAGCCGTGAAGGAGTATGATGTGTCTAAACTGTCGCCGCAGATAGCCAAGCCGCATGCTGTCGATAATGTTTCCGGTGTAGAGGAGCTTATTGACCAAAAAATAGATCAGGCGTATCTGGGCACATGCACCAATGGCCGGTTTGAAGATCTGGAGATCGCGGCAAAGATATTGAAGAGAAATAAAGTTAATCCGGAAGTCAGGTTCATAATAGCGCCCGCTTCAAGAGAGATATTTCTTGAAGCCTCAAAGAAGGGCCTGATCGATATATTCATAGAGGCGGGGTGTGTTGTAGTAGGTCCGGGCTGCGGGCCATGTGTAGGTACGCATAACGGAGTGCTTGCGGACGGAGAGGTGGCTATATCCACCGCGAACAGGAATTTCAAAGGCAGGATGGGCAATCCGAATTCGTTCATCTATCTCGCTTCTCCCGCGACAGTTGCCGCATCCGCCATAAAGGGCAGGATCGCCGATCCGAGAGAGTATAAAAAGAGGTTGCTATGAAGAAAATCAAAAAGTCACTGCGCCGCAAAGTCACCGCGCCGCAAAGTAAGCGGATCGTAAGACCGGCCCGGCACTTTGCCAGAAGACTTAAGGTGCAGGACAATATCAATACCGATTATGTCATTTCCGGAAGGTATAAGTTCAGGATACAGGATCCTAACGAGCTCTGTAAACACATATTTGAGGATATAGACCCCGGATTTGCCGCGCGCGTTAAGAAAGGCGACATACTTGTAGCCGGTGAAAACTTCGGATGCGGTTCATCCAGGGAACAGGCCCCCCAGTCGTTAAAGACCGCCGGGTTCTATGCCATAGCGGCGAAGAGCTTTGCCAGGATATTCTATAGGAATGCTTTTAATATAGGTCTCTTGTTGATAGAGTGC
>JAQTPE010000062.1 GCA_028748925.1 Candidatus Omnitrophota bacterium | reverse complement strand
GTATCGCTTAAACAGATAAACAGGGCACAAAACATGTTAAATGACCGCCCTCGAAAAGTGCTTGGCTTTTTAACGCCGCACGAAGTATTCGTCAAGCTGTTGCGTTAGTAACTGGAATCTACCCTGTCAAAAATTCTGACACCTTATGGCGATTTAGCAAAAAATTTAGATTCCTGAAAGAAGCTAAATTTTTGTCAGAATTTTTACATAGTAAATTGGCATGCCTAATGCCAATTTACGTCAGCGGAGGGCGGACACCGAAGTGACTGCCCACCGCCGGTTAAAGTGAAAAATTAAAATCTCGAGCGGCGCATGCCGATATTAAGTAAGAGCGCTATGGCGATGAATGAGGTTATCATGCTTGAGCCCCCATAGCTCACCAATGGCAGCGGGATACCCACGACCGGCATGAACCCGATAGTCATCGCGATATTTATCACCACCTGCAGAGTCAACAATGTGGCAATCCCGACCGCTACGAGCTTGCCGTACATATCGTTAGTGGAACAGGCTATATCGAGCGAGCGCCTTACAATCAGAAAGAAGAGGAGGATCAGTATCAAAGCTCCAAAGAGTCCCCACTCCTCGCCTATCACGGAGAATATGAAGTCCGTATGCCGCTCCGGCAAAAAGTTAAGCTGATTCTGTGTTCCGGCAAGCCAGCCCTTGCCCGTAATACCGCCCGAGCCGACGGCTATCTTCGACTGGATTATGGTATAACCCGCCCCAAGAGGATCAACGTTAGGGTTTAAAAATACGAGAAGCCTCTGCTTCTGATAGTCACGTAAGAAGTGCCAGAAGAAAGGCATAGCCGCCAGGCCTGATAGAATAAGAATTATAAGATGTTTTACGCGCGCGCCGCCTACATACATCATGACAAAAAATATCGGTATAAGCAAAAGCGCGGTCCCGAGATCCGGTTGTACCAGCACAAGAACGAAAGGCACCGCTAAAGATATAAGCGGCAATATAAGCCCTCTTACATATTCTATATCCGCCCTCTTGGATCCGAGAATGCTCGCGAGGACCAGTATAAAACTTATTTTTATAAACTCCGATGGTTGAAACGCGAAATCTCCTAGGGCGAACCAGCGCTGGGCGCCGAGCCTTTCACGCCCCATGATGAGAACGAAGACGAGAAGAGCCACATTGATCGTGTAAAGAAGGTATGAGATATCTATGAATTTCTGATATGACACGTTTATTATCAATATGAGCAATACGGAGGATAAGGCTATCCAGCTTATCTGCCTGAATACATAGCTCTCTAAAAACGGAAGGCGCTTCACCTGCGTCGCGCTATGCAATATGAATAATCCTCCGATACATATGATGAACGTTATAGCAAGAAGAGTCTTATCGAAATCCTTCAAAAGCCTCCTGTCGAAGATCATAGGTATCCTCTCGATCTGGCAATGGAGAATATATCTTTTGCGATCTCGCTTGGCCTCATCCCGCCTTTGCCGCCATGCTCCAGGAATACTACGAGGGAGATCTTTGCGTTATCAAAAGGCGCGAACCCGCAAAACCAGGCATGCGTCGCGCTTTCCACATTCTCGGCGGTACCCGTCTTCCCCGCGATCGCTATCTCTTCCAATTTGGCGCGTTTACCGGTCCCGTTCGCGGCATTAACGACCTTGTACAGCCCGCTCCTTACGGCCTTCATAGAATTCTTACTAAAATTCAGATCGCGCGGCGGCGAAGGACTTATATCCAGTTTATCTATCCGTTTAACGATATGAGGCTTCACCGCCATACCGTTATTTGCCACTACGGATATCATCTCAAGCACCTGTATGGGAGTGACAAGAATATACCCCTGCCCTATAGATAAATTAACGGTATCACCTTCATACCAACTATCTTTTTTGACTCTTTTTTTCCAAAGCCTTCCCGGTACGACGCCTTTAACTTCGCCCGGCAGATCGATGCCCGTAGCCTTGCCAAAACCAAAAATTTTGGCGGCCGCCTCTATATTATCTATGCCGAGAACCCTTCCCGTATTATAAAAGAACACATTACATGAATTCATCAGCGCATCCACCACATTCTGCGAATTATGCCCCTCTTCTTTCCAGCACGCGAATTTACGCTTACCCAGAGTAAAAGAACCCGGACAATTGAACCTCGTCTGGCGTTCTATCCTGCCGGTATCGAGAGCGGACATCGCCACAACTATCTTAAATACGGAGCCGGGTTGATAGAGGCCGGATATCGCGCGGTTCAACAACGGATACATGCTTCTGTTTCTGATCAGCTTCAGCCTTTTCGAAGAATCCTCCGGACGCACAAAGCTATTCGGATCGAAGCGGGGAGAGCTCGAAAGCGCAAGCACTTCACCGGTATTGGGATCCATGATTATTATCGCGCCGCGTTTACCTTCAAGCGCCTTATCGCATGCGGACTGCAGATTTATATCTATGGTGAGATGCAGATCTTTCCCGTTGGCCGGCTCTTTCAAGCCGAGCGTCCTGACAAATCTGCCCCTATTATCGACCTGTATCTGCGTTCCGCCGTCTACTCCGGAGAGATAGCTGTCATAATATTTTTCGAGACCGTCGCGGCCGATCATGTCTTTAGCGCGATAACCGTATTTCTTCCCCCTCTCAAGTTCGGCGTCCGAAATTTCACCCAGGTATCCCAAAAGATGAGCGCCGACGTTACCATAGATGTAATTACGCATAGATCTTGTCCACACGACAAGTCCTCTCACATCGAAGCTCTCCTCTTCCAGAATGAACGCTTTATCCCTGTCTATATCTTCCACTATCGTTACGGGAGCATAAGGCCTTTCCGCGGCTTTATCGATCGCGTCTTCGATATCTTTTCTTTTTATACCCAAAGTATTTACGAGAAGTCTTATAAGCTTTCTTTTATTCTTCAACTCCTGATATACTATGGCCACATTAAAAGACATCCTGTCTGAGACTAATTCAACGCCGTTCCTGTCGAACATGACGCCTCGCTGGCCCTCTATAGGTATTATCCTTATGGCATTATCTTTCGAAAGACGCAAATAATAAGCATGCCTGACGCCCTGAATATAAACGAGCGCCAGCGCAAGCATAATAAATAGCAGGCGTACCAAGATGGCTAAAAACTTTTCTCTCATCCCGTTAGATCTCCAAAACAAGATAGCGCAAAAAACAGGCTAAGATTATACAAATGAATTATCCTAAAAATAAACTCTATATTCTTAAGAGATCTAACGGGACTCATAAATATTCCGCGTTATCTTTCAGGTGATATCTCTTAATAAGGACAGGAAATAAAAAGAGGGAGAGCAGGGCCGTGTAAAGACTTGATGGTAATATCAGGCCATACAGGTATTCCGGCAAAGTGACATATGTGATCTTTAATATCAAAGATGAGGCAAAGTAATGGATAATCATATAGAGGACTGAAGAGACGAATACGAGCAAAAACTGGGTCAGTTTTGACTCCCTGAAAAGCTTCGGACTTAGCATTCCCGCGATAAGTCCCGTCAACGATAGCAGAATTATATTCATTCCGAATATATCCAGAGAATAGAGATCTTTTAATAACCCGGCGATAAACCCCGCTTCGATTCCGGCGCCGGAGCCGAAAAAGATGGCAAAGAACACCACCAAAAGAACCAGGAGATCCGGCTTGGCGCCCGCTATCTTTATACGATCCAACAATAGCAGCTGTATTAAGAATGCGGCGATCAATACGATATAAAACGAGTATCTATTCACCTTATTATGCACAAAACTTCTTCCAGTCTGGAGAGATCCTGAGAAGGTTTAAGGATAGCGTACTTATACAACCGTCCCTGGTCTCTGCCCACTTTCTCGATCTCTCCGATAAGTATACCTTTGGGGAATACGCTGCCAAACCCGGCGGTCATTACTTTATCGCCCGGCCTTGCGTCGGAATCGAGCGATATATAGATGATCTTGCATCTGCCCCCGGGACTCCCGGTCAGAATACCTCCCTGCCTGTTACGCCTTATGAGCACTCCGACTTTTAAGTCCGGGTCGGTAATCAAGAGAGCTTTGCTCGACAATTTACCCGTCTCTATTATTCTTCCGACAAGGCCGCGCGTAGAGATCACGGCCATATTGGTCTTTATCCCGGATGAGGAGCCCTTATCTATTATGAGTGAATTGGACCAGTTTGAAGGATCGCGCCCTATAACCTGTGCGGGTATGCTCGTATAAGGGATCATCTTGCGAAAGTCGAGAAGGTTCCTCAAACGCGCGTTGTCATCATTGATGGCTTTAGTCTCTTCCGCCAACCTGGTCAACAGACCTACCCTGTCGCGCAGGATCCTATTCTCCTCTTTAAGCGCGGCAAAAGGGGTGAGCTTTCCTATCAGGCCAAAAAATGAATGGAAACTTTTAAGTAACGGAGCGCTCGTATCGGTGATATTTATTCTTACTGACCGCGCCGCAGACGACATTAATACTACGAGGATTACGGCGACAAATACCGCGAGGATATTGATTATTTTGTTTTTTTTATTGCGCACATCTATTCTTTGACTTAGCGCTTACGTCTCTGCATCTTAACAATGGCCTTCAGGATCTTCTCTTCGTTTAATACCTTACCGGTACCCAACGCAACCGCTGTAAGCGGGTCTTCGGCCAAGTGTGCCGGCAACCCCGTCTCTTCGGAAAGAAGCTTGTCTATACCTCTTAACATGGAGCCTCCGCCGCAAAGCACTATTCCTTTTTCTATCAAGTCAGCGGAAAGTTCCGGAGGTATCCTTTCAAGCGTTATCCTGACCGCCTCTACTATCTGAGACATCGGTTCAGACATCGCTTCCCTTATCTCTTCGCTCGTGATTGTGACCGACTTGGGCAGCCCGGCAACCAGATCGCGGCCCCTCACTTCCATCGTGATCTCTTCTTCGAGCGGATAGACCGAGCCCAGCTTCATCTTTATATTTTCGGCCGTCCTCTCGCCTATCATCAGATTGTAGTTCTTCTTTAACGCGTTTATGATAGCTTCATCCATCTCATCGCCGCCGATCCTGACAGATTTCGAAAATACCATTCCCGTCAATGAGATAACGGCTATCTCTGTCGTGCCGCCGCCGACATCGATGATCATGTTACCGGAAGGTTCGGAGATGGGCAGCCCCACTCCTATAGCCGCCGCCATAGGCTCTTCTATGGTAATAACTTCACGCGCGCCGGCATGCAGAGCGCTGTCCTCTACGGCTCTTTTCTCCACTTCCGTAATACCCGAAGGAATAGCTATAACTATTCTGGGACGTACAAACCTCTTGGCTTTATTGACCTTCTGTATAAAGTAACGAAGCATCGCTTCGGATATCTCGAAATCCGTTATTACACCATGCCTCATGGGCCTGATGGCGACTATATTACCGGGCGTTCTTCCAAGCATCCTCTTGGCCTCCTCGCCCACCGCGAGAACATTAGAAGTTCCGGCTTCAACGGCGACAACGGAAGGCTCGCATAATACTATGCCCTGATTTTTGAGATATACTATCGTGGTGGCTGTGCCGAGATCTATACCTATATCATTTGAAAAAAAACCGAATAACCTGTTATATAATCCCCAAAGATTCTCAAAAAACTTTGACCTCATGAAGATCTCCTTGATTTAAGCGATATTAACAAAAAATTATGCCGATGTCAATTTAAATAACATATCAAAAAACGACGGGAACGATTTCGAAACGCTCTCCGCCCCTTCGATCTCGCTATCGCCTTCGGCAGTCAATGCCGCTACAGCCAGCGCCATACAGGTCCTGTGATCGCCGAAACTTTGAAGATCGGCCCCCTTAAGCCTGCCTATCCCTTCGATCACTATATTATCGCCTTTCACTCTGAAGCCGGCACCCATAGCCTTGAGTCCATTCCGCATCGATGCGATCCTGTCGGTCTCCTTTACCCTTAACTCCCCGGCGCCCTCTATTACCGTTATGCCTTCAGACAACGAAGCCAGTACAAAAATAACCGGCAACTCATCTATTATAGAAGGCATCATATCCTTAGTGATAGTGATGCCGTGGGTCCTGGAATGTTTTATAACTATATCCGCCGCAGGCTCAAAACCCTTCTTCTTATTGATAATCCTGATATCAGAACCCATCATGGACAGCACTTTTAATATACCGGCCCTGGTCGGATTTATAGAGACATTACGTATCTTCACCCTGGAACCTTTCAGAAGAGTCGCCGCGATCATGAAAAAACTGGCGCTCGATATGTCGCCCGGTATCCTGAGAGACCTGGCCTTCAATTCACCGCCTCCTCTCACCGATACGCGATCATCTTCGATCTTGATTTTAGCGCCAAAATATTTCAGCATTCTCTCCGTATGGTCACGCGATTTGACGGGCTCTACAACCCTTGTGTTTCCTTTCGCATATAAGCCGGCGAAGAGAATGGCCGATTTTATCTGCGCGCTCGCTATCAGGTTTTTATAAATGATAGGCCGTACCTTTCCTCCGGCTATTGTAAGCGGAGGATATTCACCGTCCTTTGCTCTTATCTTAACGCCCATCATGGATAAAGGCTCTACGACTCTCTTCATGGGACGCGCCGATATCCCTGCGCCTCCCGTGATAGTGGACTCAAAATTCTGTCCCGCCAATATGCCGGCCAGTATCCTCATCGAGGTCCCGGAATTTCCCACATATAACGGATTGCCCGGTTTTTTTAAACCATGGAGCCCTTTACCATCAACGATAGTTATATCACCTTCTTCTCTTATATTAATGCCCATGTCGCGGAATGCCTGTGCCGTATAATTACAGTCATCCGACTCAAGGTACAAGCCCTCTATCTTCGTCGAACCCATAGCGAGAGATCCTATCATCAACGCCCTGTGCGATATAGATTTATCTCCGGGAACGGTTATGTCGCCCACTATTTTTTTTACAGGCTTGATCTTTATCTTCATAATATCCTTTGAGCTGTCAGCTATCAGCTTTCAGCTTTTTTTTGCTGACAGCTGAAGGCTAACGTCTCACAATTTGCCTCTCTTTATGATATCAGCCATCTCTTTCGGAGGCTTACTCGAAAACTCCATAAATTTTTTCGTAACGGGATGCGTAAATCCGATCGTAGCGGCATGCAGCATCGGCATCTTAAATTTCCCTTTCGTGCCGTATTTTTCGTCTCCGAGGATCGGATGTCCTATATACGAAAGATGCACCCTTATCTGATGGGTTCTGCCGGTGCCGAGCCTGCACTCTAATAATGTAAAATCACCGAATCTCTTTATTACCTTATAGTGCGTTATTGCTTCCTTGCTGCTTTCATCATCGAACTTGACGGCCATCTTTTTCCTGTCTCTTACGCTCCTGCCGATGGGAAGCTCCACAGTTCCGTTGTCAAGCTCTACATTTCCGTTCACTAAAGCGAGATATACTCTCTTGGTAGTCTTATCTTTAAACTGCGCCGCCAGTTTTTTATGCGCGTCATCGGTCTTGGCCACAAGAAGAAGGCCGCTCGTCCCCTTATCGAGCCTATGGACTATGCCGGGCTTTAAAACTCCTCCTATGCCTGAAAGATCATCGCAATACGCAAGAAGCGCGTTGACCAATGTCCCTGTATAGTTGCCCGGGGCCGGATGCGTCACCATGCCCTGAGGCTTGTTCACCACAAGAAGATACTTGTCTTCGTATACTATGTCCAGGGGTATCTTCTCTGCCGATATCGCGGACTCTTCGGGAGAGGGTATCTTTATCTCTACGGTCTCTCCGGCAGCCACTATATGATGGCGCTTCGGAACCTGTCCGTTCAACAGGACCTTACCGGCTTTAAGCAGCTTCTGTAAAAACACACGGGAGAAATCCTTCTCGAAGTGTACGGCAAGGAATTTATCGAGTCTCCGGCCATGTTTGTCCTCGCTTACAAGGACTTTAAAGAGTTTTTCCATTTAAGGCGCCTGTAAATAAATAAAGATGAGCATACCACGAATATCGCCACACTTATCAATTGAGATATTGTGAGACCATACAGGATCTTGGGATAATCGCCTCTAAAAAATTCCACGCCGAATCTCTTTATGGAATAGAGAAGGCCGTATCCCAAGAATATCTCTCCGCCGAAATGGCGCCTCTTCTGCCATATTCTCAATATGACAAATATAAGAAGCAATCCTATCGCCGAAAATATTTGCGTGGGATACCTGCATACCGATTCCCCCGGGAATATAACGTTTAACATAAAACCGGCGGGCGCTACGCTCCCGTAACAACAGCCGTTCAGGAAACACCCGATCCTTCCGAATGCCTGGGCGAGAGCTATATACGGAGCAAAGAGATCCGCTGCCGCCCAGAAACTTATCTTATTCTTCTTTAAGAACCATGCCGCGATGATCATACCGGATATTAACGCGCCGTACCAGACAAGTCCGCCGCGTGTCAGATTAATTATCTCCAGAGGATTTTCCATATAGTATTGAAAGTTCAACGCGATATAGACTATGCGAGCTCCTACAATACCGCCTATGAGCATAACTATTCCGAGATCTATTACCTTATCCCTGCTTATTCCGAAATCATCCGCATGTCTATAAGCGAGGAGCGTGGCTACGGCAAAACCTACAGCGACCATCAGGCCATAAGAATATATGTAGATCGAACCTATCTTAACTATAATGGGGTGCATAAACTACCTTTCTTCTAAAAATCGATCCTCCGGCGGAACTTCCGGTGTCCGCCCTTGCGCTAATACTCTTCCTGCCACCACTTTAGGTCTTTGTTCGCGGCCTGAAATTTTTCATCTCGGCTCTCAGGCGAACCTTGCGAGGGCCGCCTTCAGCGGGCGCGAATTTACATTGGGCATGTAAATTCGCTCGAACAAATTTTTACAAAAATTTAACTTCTTTCAGGAATTTAAATTTTTTGCTGTACCGCCATAAGGTGTAAAAATTTATTAACGCCGCCTCAGGCGTATCCCTCGCAAGGTTCGCCTGCCCTACTATAATAAAATTTTTCGCTCACCTATAAGGCGGAACTTTTGTGTGCGCCGCCTGGAGCGACTGAGCAGATTCAAGTTCCTAGTGCACCACTTACTCTGATATATTATATCAGAAGAAAGGGGTGTTGCGTATGCCACATCAATATCGCAGGTTAAATATGAATGAACGCGAAGAGATCTCCCTTGGGT
>JAQTPE010000061.1 GCA_028748925.1 Candidatus Omnitrophota bacterium | reverse complement strand
TCAAACTGCATTACGGGTTCAATTTTTTTATCTTGTTCTTCAACTTCCGAAGTTTCGGCAATTACTACCGGTAAAAGCTGCCAAAGCTGAATCAATTGTTATTTTTGCGTCAGGGCGGAGACGTCGTTTGTGAAAGGGCATAATCTGAAGCTCGATAAGGAGCCGACGGTCGAAGAGATAGTAGAAGCGGCCGGAGATGTTAAAAAGTACAGGCAGATAGTATTCTGCGGATATGGTGAGCCGACTATAAGGCTCGACGCGGTAAAGGCGGTTTGCGGGGAATTGAAGAAGAAGGGCGCGAATATAAGGCTCGTTACGAACGGCCACGGCGATATTATAAACAAGAGACCTATAGTTAAAGAACTGACTGGCCTGATAGATAATGTCTCTGTGAGCCTGAATGCCGACAAGGAAGACCTTTACAACAGGATATGCTCTCCAACGTTCGGCAATAGCGCATACAAGGCGGTTGTGAATTTTATAAAGGATTGTGTAGACAGCGGTATAAAGACGGAAGTTACCTGTCTGGACCTGCCGGGCGTCGATCTCAAAGAGTGCGCCGCCATCGCCAGGAGGCTTGGAGCGTCTTTTAGGGCCAGAAGATACGGAGTGACCGGATGATCGCTCTGAAATTTATTAAAGAGGAGAGGCTGTATATATTATTACTCATATTCGTCCTTCTTTTTAATGCAATAGTATTATTGCATGGCGAAGATAAGATGAAAGAGCGGCCCGCGTCCCGGTTGCGGGTATTTGAGGACCAGGACGCAAGGAAGCAGGAGATGGAGAGATTGCTCGCCAAGAACGAAGATCTCTTTCTGATATTCGGTTTAGTTTCTGTCCTTATAGTGGGAGTGGCGCTTCTGGGCATCGTCATAGATATCGTTATATTGCCTATGATATTGGCAAGGAGACTTAATATCCGTTCTTTAAGCCCGCCGCGGGTTAAATGGAATATATGGGACGTGTGCAAAGTAGCGATATTGTTCCTCTTCTTCGGGCATATGTTGATTCTTGCGGAGGCATTCCTCTCAAGAGCTTTTCCCATATTCAAGGCCGATAATTTTAGAATGATGGTGAACTCATCCATTCTCGATACCCTGGCGGTGGTCTTTATCATATACTTTACCGTCATTCGTTATAGAGAGCCGTTGGCGGCGCTTGGCGTCTCGGCCAGGAATTTTTTGAAGAATATATTTTATGGTGTTGTAGGATATCTGGCGCTGGTGCCCGTCCTTATACTGCTTTTGATGATTATAGCGGTAATTATCAATATAACGAAGTATGTGCCCGAGAGGCAACCCGTCGTAGAGTTGTTCCTGAAAGAGAAAGGGGTGGCGTTTCTCACATATTCGAGCCTCTTTGCGGCCATAATCGGGCCGATTATCGAAGAGCTCTTTTTCAGAGGTTTTTTATACGGCGCTTTAAAAAAATATATAGGTATATTTTGGGCCATGACGGCGACCGCGGCTCTATTTGCGGCCCTGCACGCGCATATAGTTGGATTCTTTCCGATTATGGCGCTCGGGATCCTCCTGGCATATATTTATGAAAAGACGGGCACTCTGGTATCATCCGTTACCATTCATATGATCCATAATTTGAGCATGGTATTTCTCGTATTTTTGGTTAAGAAGATCGGAATAATATAATCGCGGATAACTTATGACAAGAGTCGCGCTGGTCAGATGCGAGAGTTACGATACGAATAGGGTATTCGACGCCGTGAAAAGGTCCGTCGACCTGCTTGGCGGGATCGGAGCGTTTGTCAAGCCGGGCATGAGGGTGCTGTTGAAGCCGAATCTCCTTTCGGCACGCCTCCCGGAAGACGCCGTCGATACTCATCCGGAAGTGGTCAGGGCAGTCGTCCGTCTTGTAAAGGGCGCGGGTGGAACGCCTTTTATAGGCGACTCTCCGGGCGGGTTCGGAAAGAATATAGGCGAGATATTCGAGAAGTCGGGCATGAAGAGGATAGCCGATGAGGAAGAAGTTGAACTCGAGACATTTACAGCGTCAAAATCTGTGGATGGTATGCCCATAGCCCGCCAGATATTCAGTTCCGACCGCGTTATATCTATACCCAAATTTAAGACCCATTCCATTACGGTATTGACGGCGGCTATTAAAAATATGTTCGGCTCCGTAGTGGGATCTTATAAAGCGGAATGCCATTCGCGCTCACCCAGGGAAGAAGATTTTTCCAGGATAATCGCCAAGGTATATTCTATAACGAGGCCCCATCTTACCGTAGTGGACGGTATTATTGCTATGGAAGGCGACGGCCCGTCATCGGGCGTCATAAGAAAGATGGATCTTGTCATGGCGGGTGAGGACGCGGTTGCCATAGATTCGTGCCTCGCGAAGATAATGGGTGTGGAGCCTTTGGATGTACTTGTCACTAAAGAGGCGTATGAAGCCAAGTTAGGCGAGGCCCAGATCTCAAAGATAGAGGTCTTGGGCGAAACTCTCGATGCTTTTATAGCCAAAGATTTTAAATTGCCCCGGACGACGCCATTAAAATATTTACCAAAGAGCCTATTAAAATGCCTCGCGTCTTTAATAAGATTTAAACCATATATAGATAATGAAGCTTGCAGGAGATGCAATCTTTGCAAGCTGACGTGTCCGGTGCATTGCATCGAGATAGAGAAGACGAGCTGCTCGATCGATTACAAAAAGTGCGTGAGGTGCATGTGCTGCCATGAGATCTGCCCTTATAGGGCGATCGGTATAAGGCGTAACATTCTTACTAAAATGGTATGGGGATAAACTAGTTCATAGTTAATAGTTGATAATTCATAGTAAAGGAGAAAAATGCCTGTCGAAACTATAACATGGAAGAATGGGAAGATAAGATTCATAGACCAGACGCTGCTGCCTCATAAGTTGAAATATGTTTCAACCGACGATATTCACAGGCTATGGCGGGCTATAAAGAGACTGGAAATACGCGGAGCGCCCGCGATAGGCATAGCCGGGGCATTGGGAGTTGTTATAGGCATAAGGACGTCAAAAGCAAAGACGTTTGACAGGTTCCTCAAAGATCTGCAAAATGCCTCCGGGTATCTGGGTTCATCGCGTCCGACGGCGGTGAATCTCTTCTGGGCGCTAAAAAGGATGGAGAGAGCCGCCGGCGATAATAGATCAAAGTCCGTGGCAGAGATTAAACATATATTGCTGAAAGAGGCGCTGAAGATAATAGATGAAGATATGACCAGTTGCAGGCGTATGGCACGGTTCGGTTCGAGACTTGTCAAACACGGCTCGAGGATATTGACCCACTGTAACGCCGGGGGATTGGCAACGGCCGATTATGGTACGGCGCTCGGCGTTCTCTTCGAATCGAAGAGGCAGGGTAAGACGATCAAAGTGTATGTCGATGAAACGCGGCCGCTCCTGCAGGGCGCCAGGCTCACAACGTGGGAATTGATGCGCGAAGGTATAGATACCACTTTAATCTGCGATAATATGGCCGCCAGCCTTATGGCAAAGGATGGGATCGACATGATATTAGTCGGCGCGGACCGCATAGCGTACAATGGTGACGCCGCGAATAAGATCGGGACATATAATCTCGCGGTGCTAGCGAAATACCATAAGATACCTTTCTATGTGGTAGCGCCGATATCTACGTTCGACTTCAATATAAAGAGCGGTAAAGAGATACCGATAGAAGAACGTAATGGCGACGAAGTCAGGACCGTCTCCGGCAAATTAATAGCGCCGAAGAACGTGAAGGTCTATAATCCTTCTTTCGACGTAACGCCGCACGAACTCATCACGGCTATTATTACCGAAGATGGGATACTCAGGAAACCGTATGAAAATAAGAGATATGAATGAGATAGATCTTATAAGGCGGTTATCGAAGAGTTTTCGTCTCGATAGAACTGTCATTAAAGGCCCCGGCGATGATGCCGCCGTAATAAGATGGACTAAGGATAAATATCTTTTATATACCTGTGATATGACCATCGAGGGCGTACATTTCGATTTGCGAAAGGCCGCGCCGTTTCAGGCGGGGTGGAAAGCGCTCGGCCGTAATATCAGCGATATAGGGGCCATGGGGGGTGTGCCAAAATACGCGGTCGTTTCTCTGGCCATATCCGGAGATCGGGATCTATCGGTCGCGGACGGTATCTGCAGGGGTATCAAAAGTATAGCCGATAGATTTGGAGTAAATATCGTGGGTGGTGATATGGCCGAATCCGGAAGTATAGTAATAGATATCTCGTTGATCGGCGAAGTAGAAAACAAGAAGCTTGTTTTACGAAGCGGCGCAAAGATCGGGGACGTTATTATGGTAACAGGTTCACTGGGCCGCTCGATAAAAGGAAAACATCTGAATTTTATACCGAGAGTGAAAGAAGTTCGCGATATCCTGAAGAGATTTAAAATAAATTCTATGATAGATATTTCCGACGGCCTGGCGCTTGATTTGAAGAGGATGCTTGAAGCGAGCGGGGTCGGAGCATGTATTTACGGGAGCTCCATACCGCTTTCAAAAGACGCCGTTTCTTTAAATAGCGCCCTTTATGACGGGGAAGATTACGAGCTTCTCTTTACTATGGATGCTAAAGAGGCCAGACGATTTTACGGGACGGCCTTAAATAAAATGAAGACGCCGGTCTCTATTATAGGCGAGATCACCGCAAAGAAGAACGGCCTTAGGATCGTCAGGGAAGACGGTAAAGAAGAAGAGCTGAAGATAAAAGGATACCTGCATTTTTGAAGAAGATATCGAAGAGCGTAGAGGGGACGATTGAATTTGGCGCGAAATTCGCCAAAAGTTTAAAGCGGGGCGATTGTGTCGCGCTAATCGGGGATCTCGGCGCAGGGAAGACCGTATTCACCAAAGGCATTGCCAAAGGGCTCGGCGTTAAGGACCCATGTTATGTAAATAGCCCCACATTCGTCATAATAAAAGAGTATGAGGGCAGGTTCCCGCTATATCATTTTGATCTCTACAGACTTGACGGTCATTCCTGTCTCGATGACATGAATTACGAAGAATACTTTTATGGTAATGGAGTTACCGTGATAGAATGGGCGGATAAAATAAAGGAACTATTGCCGGATAAGCACTGGGAAGTGAGCTTGAAGGCAATCGATGAGAAGCAAAGATCTATAGAGATAAAGAGGATATGACAATATTAGCCATAGATACATCGACGGACTATTTAAGCCTTGCCATATTAAAAAGCGGCCGCGTCGCCGCGAAATTCCACAAAAAGGCCGACAGGAAACATTCGATGCTGCTTGTGCCGATGGTGGACAGACTGCTTAAGAAGGCCGGTCTCAAGATAAGAGAGATCGATTGTTTCGCGATAAGCGTGGGGCCGGGTTCTTTCACAGGGTTACGTATCGGGGTTACGGTCGTTAAGGGCCTGGCATATGCGTTGAAGAAGAAGATAGTCGCGGTGCCGACGCTCGATGTGATCGCGGATAACGCGAAAAGTTTTAAAGGGGTGATATGCCCTGTACTTGATGCGAGAAAGAACAAGGTTTATGCCTGTTTATACAAGTCCGATGGCAAAAGGATAAAGAGGACTTCAAAATATTTATTACTTCCGGTTGAGGATCTGCTGAAAAAGGTCAAGGCTATGAGACATAATCCATTATTCCTGGGAGATGCCATAGGGTTAATTTTTGCAGGACCCGCAAAAATTAGCATTAAAGACTGGCATCCCAAGGCAGAGATTGTAGCTATGCTCGGAGCGGAATATTGTAGAAAGAAGAAATTTGTCAAAGCGGAAGATCTCGAGCCGCTCTATCTTTATTCTCATGAATGCGATATAACAGGGAAATGAAAGAATTAACGGTAAAGACTAGGAACGGAATAACCAGGACACGGTATCGTCCGACGTGGGCTGAAGTCGATCTGAAGGCGCTCGAACATAACTATATACAAGTGAAGCGGATGGCCGGCAAAGATGTCCAGATGATGGCGGTAGTAAAAGCTAATGCTTATGGCCACGGCACAGTTGAAGTCTCGAAGATTCTCGAGGGGATGGGGATAAATTATCTCGGAGTGGCGACGACAGATGAGGCTGTACGGTTAAGAGATCACGGCATAAAGACACCTATATTGGTTTTAGGTTCGGTGCTTCCGGAGGAAGTCCGGGTGGCGAAAGATCGCGATATTACATTGACGCTCTGCAACCATGATATATTAAAAGAGATGAGGGCCCTGACGAAGGCCGAAGATGACCGGGGTGCAAGGATAAAGGTCCATATAAAAGTCGATACGGGGATGGGTCGTATCGGCGTATGGCATGAGGACGCTCTCAATTTTGTAAAAGAGATCTCCGGGGAAAAGGGTATTACCCTGGAAGGCATATACACTCATTTTTCGAGCGCCGGCAGGGATGAATTCTTCACGGCTTACCAGATGGAATCTTTTGAGAGGCTTCTGGCATCGATAGAAAAGATGTGGATAAAGATACCTCTGAAACATGCCGCTAATTCTATAGCTACAGTAGATTATAAAAGGGCCCACCTGAATTTAGCCAGGCCGGGATTGATAATATACGGTATGTATCCGAAACATACATTCCCGAAACTGATAAAATTGAAACCCGTCATGTCGCTGAAGACGAAGGTGGTATTTTTAAAGGATATACCGCCGGGCCGGTCGATAAGTTACGGCAGAACATTCATTTCACAGAGGCATACCAAAATAGCCACTCTCCCGATAGGATATGCCGACGGCTATCACAGGGGCCTCTCCAATAAAGCGGAAGCGCTGATCCGCGGGCAATACGCGCCTATTGTAGGCAAGATCACTATGGACCAGACTATGATAGATGTGGGTCATATAAGAGGCGTCAAGATAGGCGATGAGGTCGTCTTGATCGGTAAACAGGGGAGACATGAAATACGCATCGAAAAGCTCGCCAGGCTGGCAGGCACGATAGCCTACGATTTTATCTGCGGCATCTCCAACCGCGTCCCCAGAGTCTACAAATAACAGTGAGCACCCCTTGACAATCAGTATTTTATAAAGTATACTTAATTAACAGAAGTGTTAAGCAGGTATACTTATATGACATATCTGAAACTAAAGAAGATCAGAAAGCTATATTTTGGGTATGAGGATATAGCGCGCTCTCTCGGCATTACGGCGCTTTCCGCCATGGTGTCGGCAAGCCGGTATGTAGCCGGAGGGTACCTTATACGGATCAAACGGAATATTTATCTTCTGAAGGAAAGATGGGACGCTCTATCTGTAGAAGAGATATTTAGCTTAGCAAACCTGATACAGGTGCCGTCTTACGTATCTTTAATGACAGCGCTCGCGTTTTATGAAATTACGACGCAGGTCCAGAGGGATTTTGTAGAGTCCATCGCGATTAAACGTACAAAAAAGATGGAGATCGAAAGCAGGGTTTTTAGCTTTACAAAAATAGACAAAGCGTTATACTTCGGATTTTTGCGCAATAACGGGTTCTTTATCGCTACTCCGGAAAAGGCGTTTCTCGACGCTCTCTATCTTGTGTCGCTTAAAAAGTATAAATTCGATATGACCTCGATAGATTTTACTAAGCTAGACATGGGTAAGATCAAAATTATGGTAAGGTCATTTCCAAAGAAGACACGGGAGATATTGAAAAAATATGAATACCTTACAGAGACATGAAATATTCGAAATAGAGGTCCTGGATAAGATGAAGAGCGGTAAATTTCTGGAACCGCTCGTCTTTGGCGGCGGGACATGTTTAAGGCTCTGCTATGAATTGAACAGGTACTCCGCGGATCTCGATTTCTGGTTCATCAGGAAAGCCGCTCCCGGCGCATATTTCAGAAAATTGCGGCAATTTTTATCCCGTGAGTATGAAGTAACGGATGCCCATATAAAATTCCATACGCTGCTCTTCGAAATCCGCTCTAAAAATTACCCAAAGCGCCTGAAGATAGAGATCAGAAAAGGAATTAAAGAATGCGATACGCAGGAGAGAATAGCATTTTCCAAAAACAGCACAAAACAGGTGATCCTGACCGTTAAGACTCCCGAACAGACTATAAAGGATAAGGTTGAGGCGGCGATAGACAGGGGAGAGATAAGAGACTGTTTCGATATAGAGTTTTTATTGCGAATGGGTATACCTCTTCCCTCAGCAAAAGATGATCTTGACCAATTGAAGCAGTTAATCTCGAAATTTAAAAAATTTGATTACAGTGTCACTCTCGGCTCGCTTCTTGACCCGGACACACGCAAGTATTATGTTGATAATAAATTCAGTTACCTTTTAGAAAAGATTACAATCGCTTCATAATAATCCCAGCGCGCGGATTACCCAGACATCTCACATATTCCCTTAGCAGCTCACCAATGTTAAGCTAAAAAAAGTTAGCTAACTTTCTCTTGGTTTAACCAAGCCTTATGGTATAATCACTACTCTGTATACCAATAATATAAGCAATCTATATCTTATGAAAGACCTAATATTGCAAAAAGATATCAGGATGAGATTAAAGAAGGCTATCGCGGCCGTTCTTGCGGTAGCCTTTTTGTTTAATGATGCCGCGTTTGCCGCCGATTATCAGAATCTCGCGCCTAAAGCCGCGTTGACATTGCCTCAATTTAGAGAGAGGTTTGAAAAAGGCTATGACGTATTAAATCACGAAGCCGTTAATAGTTACATAAAAGCCGAGATAGATAAAGCGGGCGGTTTCGAGAATATCGAAAAACGTGAAGACAGGGTGTGGATTAACGGCAATCTAGTCACTATTTTAATCGCCGCTATCCCGGATCTTTTTATGAATCGCGGACAATTTGCCCACGAAGGTCTTGGAAAATGGAACAATATGCCTGTTATCTATGCCGATAAACGCCTTGCTTATTTCAATGAAAGCAGGCTCCGGCTGGTAAAGAAGAGGATCGGGAACGGGATAGGTGAAGAAAAGAGAGAGATCATTGAGCATGGCAAAAATGAGATAGCGAAATGGATCCTCTGGAAGACCGTGCGCGAGGATCTTGCGTTTGAACTTAATTGGAAATATGAGAAGCGGGATGGGTTCCGGGACGTATTTGTAAAAGGCGGCTTCCGGGATGTTTGGATCAGAGGAAACCCTGGCGCGAAAGAAGCCGCTTATTCATTTCACAGAGATTCCGTTTCATTAGGCCATTTATTCCTCAAATATAAAGATATGCTTAACTGGGAAGAGCTTTATAGGGCCTACCTCGGATCCGGCGTCACATTCGATAGCGAGGATGACGACGTCAACATCGCGGCAAGCGGTGTGGATT
>JAQTPE010000060.1 GCA_028748925.1 Candidatus Omnitrophota bacterium | reverse complement strand
ATTCGACGAAGAATTTCGTTTCGCCGCCCTGGAAGATATCGAGCTTGGATATCGGCTTGAGACGAAGGGGCTGAGGATCGTTTTTGATAAATCGACAGTAGGGTACCACTGTCATGAGATAACTTTCGATTATTTTTGTAAAAGGATGAAGAGGGTAGGCGTTTCAGCCGATATCTTAACGCGAAAGCACCCGGAGTTAAGAAAGACGCTGGTTCCTTTGCCCATAGGATTATTGACCGTCATCCATAATGTGATCAAACCTTTAAGACCGCTTAACAGGATCGATAACAGGTTTCTGTGGGATCTTTATCTTGCGGCATCCTATATTGACGGATTGCTTACCCGCAGTGACAGCTCAGTCTTATAAGAGACGATGATAAAATGGGGTCTGACCCAACGCGTCTATTAAGCGGTGATTGGGTCTGACCCCATTTTCTTACGAAACTCTTACAACACCGGACTGTCACAGATAAACAAAAATCTTCTTATCCGCTGCTCTTGACTTTAGCCGTCTGTTATGATAAATTTATATCAAATCAATAATACATTATGATAAAAAAATCCAGTATCGGATTCACTCTTGTAGAGATAATGATCACCCTCTTCATAATCTCTCTCCTCATCGGGATAGCCATCTACGGCTACGCAAAATCGAATACCACGGCCAGAAGAACAATATGTATAGCCAATCTGAAAGAGATAGACTCCGCCATAGACCAATGGGTGCTTGAGAACCATATATCGATCGGAACATCTATATCCGATTCGGAGGAGGAGATATATAATGACTATGTGAAGGGGAGTCGTCCGAAATGCCCCACCGGCGGCCAATACGTTTTAGGTACTGTAGGGATCAAGCCGCAGGTTACTTGTTCCAGAGAGGGCGAAGGGCATACGCTGTCGCTGTAATCGCGGAGTTCAATATATGTGTTTTGGTAATCGAAAAGCTGTGACACTCGTTGAAAGCCTCGTAAGCCTTACCTTGCTGACCGCTTTGATCTCATGTGTATTCGGCAGTTTTTATATATCCAAACTGAGCGCCGCGCGCGCCACTCATAAAGTCGTCGCTATGAATCTCGCCAGACAATACATGGAAAAGGAGATCTCCAAAGGTTATAACAACGGATCTTATTGCACATTTACCTCAAGCGCGCCTGTAATATGGACCGATCCCGCGGACGGGGTTAAATATTCTATCGCTCCCAGCCCTATAGTAGCTCCCGATCTGGGAACTGTAAGTTCTACCGAAGGCACCAATTATAAGATTATAGGATTTGTCGTCACTTGTTATGCGCCGTCAGGAGGCGTAGAGTCCACCGAAAGGGTGGTAACGTGTATTGCGGATGGGCATGTATAGCTATAATATACTAAGAAACAGGAGAGCGCTTACCATAACGGAGGTGATAATAAGCTCCGCTGTGGCGATGTATATAGTTCTCGCCCTGTGGGCCGTTTATGTTATCGGTTTTAAATGGTGGTATGAAACGGCGCCTTTTGTAGAGGCCCAGCGCACGGCGCGTATGGCGCTTAACGCGGTAATAGAAGGGGCGATGGATACAACCGCCGGTCAGGATGTCTTAAGTACTCCCACGAGCAAAACTTACAAAAGGAGAAACGGAATAGCATGGGCCATGCGGAAAAAGAGCGATACCTATCCCAGGCCATATCCGGAAATTACGGATGACGGGCGCAGGATTAATTTTAGACTGGAACAGGATAGTTCGAACGTCAGGTCTTTTTATCTCGGCACGGTTTCGGAATCCATAAAAGCGGTCTATTATGTCGACAATGCTTCGGTTGCGCATAAAATCAAATCCACGGAAGGGATAACCGATCTTATTTTCGAGTCCGTTGCGGGTTATGACAACTTGTTCAAAGTGACGGCGAAAGTCGAGAGGTATGCAGCCGGCACAAAATATGAAAGTTCACCGTTGATAGTGGAATACAGTGACTTCATATATCTCAGGAACTTATAAATATGCTCCGAAGAAACGGATTTGTAATGGTATTCTCTCTTACGATAGTGGCGGTGCTGTCCGTTCTCGCGGGCACTATTGTAAGCCTTGGCTGCGGAGAGGCTATGCAATCGAAGACTAGGAATGACAGGATATCGGCGAGTTACCTGGCTGAAGGAGGCGCCGAGCGGATGTTCGCCAGATTAAATCATATGGCGGATTTAAATATCGTCAGTCTTCCTCAGCATATCTCGGAAACGAATGTTGTGGTGGATGGAAAGACGGTTGGGAAGTATAAGGTTGACGCGTATGATACCGGAGGCGCCGGTGTATTCACTATCGTATCGACCGCTACGGTAAATAACGCGCAAAAAGTGATAACCGTAAGATACGGATATGAGAACAATTCAAAGAACGGTCTGCCTGTAGGCTGCCTGGGAGGCATAACAATGAGAGGGACTCCGCCGCTTTTGTTTATCAGAGCGTCTACGGTCAGCGCCGACGGCCCGTTAGAGAGCGCGACGAGCATAAATCCGGCCGGCACCGACCCCAGCAAATATGTGACATATTCCGGAGATGCCAGGATTAACCCTGAACTTGGAAAATCCAATTTTTGGGTCCATGAGCCTTTTAATACCGATGGAAACTCTAATTATGTCAAGGATGTGAACCATAATGGAGAGGCTGTTATAGAAGAGGCGGCAAACGATGAAGAGCGGGCGGCGTTTTCTGCGGATGATATAAATAGCGATGGCAAGGTTGATAGCAAGGACGCGTTCGTATATTATTATACGAGATATCTGAGCGACCCGGCATGTCCCGCCAATTATACCGGTACGGATCTTGGCATGGATCCTACCAAAGATTCTCATCCCAACTACTACACTGGAGATCAAAATTTCGGCGAGCCGCTTTTAGGCGGCGGCGGATATCTGTCCGCGGATAAACGCATCGTATTTGTTAACGGAAACGTGGAGATAGTGCTTAACGCCCAAAAATATAGAAGTAGTATATTTACCGATGGTATCGAATCGGATATCGTAGTAGTCTCTACAGGTAATATAAGCATAGCTCAGCCGACCAATGATTCGAATGACAGGTTGACTCTTATAGCGTATGGAAACATCGATACCGGCAGCGTGGATTTAGGAAAGATCGCCAGCATAAGAGGAAACCTCGTAGTATGGGCGGGCGGCGATTTTGACGCGAACTATGGCGGCAAGACGAACGGTTCTATAATGGCGAACGGCGCCATTGATGTTAATACTCTTCTTCCGTCGACCCTTTGCGACCGCGAACTGAGGAAGGGTACAAATTATTATAACTGGAACGATCCCGCAAAGATGCCGTTGGGCCTGCCTCCGGGATTTTCGGTAAATTTATGGGATTTTTTGATAAAGAACGAAGTTCTGTCTGAAGACTCGATGGGCACGAACGAATATCGTCCGCGCTGGCAGAGTCAATGATGAGATATGAATAAGAACCCGAATAATTCGAATAATATCAAAACGGCCTTATTGCTGGCGGGATTGGTTGTTACAATCATATTTTTGTATAAGGCTTCGGTTTCTACTGTTCCAAAGACGGTTAAAGAGATCCCCGTACCCCCGGATATGACGGCAAAAAAGAAGAAGCCGGAAGAACCTAAAATTTATGATATAAATAAAGTGAAGCAAGGTATGGTTAAGACTCCCGAAGAGGAATATGCCGATATGCGGAAAGATCATGAAAAATATCCCGGGAAATATGATATCAATTACATGCCATCGCCGATCTTTAAGATGAAGCCCGAAGAGAAGGCCCAAATAATAGCCGAGCTTAATAAGAGCGTCGATGACTTGAAAGAAGCATTGAAGCTTGATCCAAAAGATCAGAAAGCCAGAAGTAAATTATTTCTTTCCGAGACCCTGAAGAAGATAGTGCTTAGCACATCCGAATATAGCCAGGAAGAGATTCCTCCAAACGAGAAATTATGAATTTTAATATATCGAAAAAAAATCAGCCAAAGATTAAGAACAGAGTGGGCCTCGATATAGGCAGTTCTTCCGTGAAGATGGTTGAGGTCGCTTTTTCCGGCGAGAGTTCGAACCTCGTATGCCTGGGTATGAAAAAGGCGTCCGGCTCTGTGCGTGAGCCGCTCATAGAAGCGATAAGATCTTTATCGAGTGAGATAAAGATCGCTTCCAAAGAGGCCGTTATATCGGTCTCAGGCCCGTCGGTTATAGTCAGATTCGTCTCCATGCCCAAAATGAGAGATGATGAGTTAAAGAGCGCGATAAGGTTCGAAGCCGAGAAACATATGCCATTTCCCATAAGTGAGTGTATAGTCGATTACCATATCCTGAAGAAAAATGATAAGGAGAATAAGCTCGAGATCCTGCTCGTCGCGGCTAAGAAAGATTTTGTGATGAACAAGGTCTCGATCGCCGAAGAGAGCGGTTTTTCGGTAAGCGCCGTGGACGTCGATACCTTTGCTATAGCCAATACTTTTTTAAAGAGCCTTCCTCAGGCTTCTGCCGGTAAAACATCGGCGCTTCTGAATATAGGTTCTAACTTTACGAATATGGGTATAGTAGGAGACGGAGTTCTGCATTTCGCCAGGGATATAGCTATAGGCGGAAATGATTTTAATCAGGCTATATCAAAAGCATTGAACATCGATGTAAAGAGTGCGGAAGACGTGAAACTCTCTCCCAAGGACCATTTGCAGGAGGTAGCTGTCTGCACTAAAGGTGTTATGGGTAACCTGTTGGATGAGACGCGTCTCTCGCTGAATTATTATGAGAACCAGTGCGGGAAAGGCGTGGATGATATATATATATCCGGAGGGTCTTCTGTCATGCCGTCTCTTGAGACCCTCTTCCAGGAGGCATTTGAATCAAAACCTGTTTTTTGGGATCCGCTGAATTGCATAGATAAGTCCCGCGGCGGTTTTGATAAGGCCTTTATTGAAAGAACAAAGAGTTCTTTTGCCGTTGCTGTGGGTTTGGCTTTGCGGTAGGGGACGTTTAAACATCCCATGCATTGAGGATAACTTTAAGGAAAACGTGATAGAGATAAATCTGCTTCCGGAAGAGATGAGAAAGAAGAAGCGTTCGGCGTCTAAGATAGACGCGTCGATGATAAATCTGTCGAGCCTGCCGATCGTCAATATAGTGATGATAGCGGTCGGAGCTCTCTTGGCCATTCAACTGGCGTTATTTGTGATAGGCGTTATAAGCGGGATCGTTTTTAATCATATGGACCGCAAATACAAAGATATATTGCCAAAAAAGAACGAAACCCTGCAACTGAAGACCAATGTGGACACCGCGAATAAGAAAGTCGCCGCTATAGATGAGCTTATGGTCAAGCGGTTCAGCTGGGAGAAGAAACTGAATGCCTTAAGCAATTCCATGATCCCGGGTATATGGCTTACGGAGCTGGAATACGATGAAAAGATTACGGGCGCTCCGAGGCCCGTTAGTACCGATCCGGCTATGAATAAAGGCGGCCGGGCGGCGAAGAATATCTTGTCCAGATATCTAATCCTTTCAGGCGCCGCCTCAGGAATGGCAGATGAAGGGACCGCGCTGATAGGGCGTTTTATAAAGAGTTTAAAGGATGACAAGGATTTTTATTCCGATTTTAGCGATATAGAACTCGGCACCATCAAGAGGGAGAAGATGGATGATCAGGAGATTATGATCTTCAAGATAACCTGTTTCTTTAAGGCAAGATAATGAATATAGCGGATAACCTTAAAAATTTCGATTTTAAGAGCATAGATCTGAAAGATCCGCATACTCAGACCTTATTGTTGACCGTGCTGGTATCTTTAATAGCCGCCGCGCTCTATCTTTATTTTGTTTTTGTCCCGCAGGTTATCAGGGTCTTTAAGCTGACCGCCGATGCCGGCAGGATGAATTCCGAGTTAAAATCCGCCCGGGTTCTTATAAAGGATTTTGAAAGTTTGAGCCGCAGCCTGAAAGAACAGAGCCGAAAAGTCGAATCATACGAGAAGAAACTTCCCGCCGAACAGGAGATACCGGCCCTTCTGGAGAACCTTTCGAATATGGCGAAGAATTCCAATATAAAGATAGTCGGCATAGTGCCGGCCATGTCGTATTTTAAGGATGAAAAACCCGTTAAACAGAGCCAGATATACCGGGAGATACCCATATTGATAACGGCAAAGTCCGGTTATCATGAACTCGGGCGCTTTCTGAGCAATCTGGAAAACGCGGACAGGTTTATGAAGGTGGCGGATATAGATATAAAGGCCAATAAAGCAAACCCTAAAAAACACGATGTGGAACTGATGGTCTGTACGTACACATTGCTTACGGAAAATAAATAGTGCTATGAATAGAAAAATAGTGTATATTGTCATGATAATGGTTGCGGTTGCGTTATTATATCTCCCGCCGCGGCCGGTATCAGGATATGAATCGAAAGGCAAGCGCGATCCGTTCGTTCCTCTGGTGGGCCAGGATAAGGGAAGCAATTCGGCCGGACTGGAGGGCATAATTTCCATTAATGACGTTATTCTTGAAGGTATAGCGATAGGGCATTCGGGAAAGAATGTTGCGATATTGAACGGACAGATGGTGAAAGAGAAGGAGAAATTCGGCCTTCTGCAGATAAGAAAGATCTCTAAAAAGACGGTCGAGCTTTCGATCGATGGAAAAGTTTATAAATTAAGCCTTCAGGACGAAAAAGGAATTAAAGTTGGCGAGTAGCAGAGTTGTTTACAGGCTATTCATTATATCAGTTATGATAGCCTTTCTATCCCAAAATGGTATAGCGGCCGATGAGAAGAAAGCGGTTGATGCCGATCATTCCGTTGTAGAAGAACCCGTTCCGGTACAATCCCCCGCTCCCAAAGAACCCGAAGCTCCCAAAGAACCCGAAACTTCTCTTAAAGAAGAGTTCCCTGAAACAGAGCCCGGCAATATCACCGTAAACTTTAAAGGAGCGGATATAAGGACGGTCCTATCGTATATATCGGAGGTAGCCGGCGTTGATGTGATCGCGGCTCCCGACGTTAAGGGTATAATAGATCTGAAACTGACCGACAAGCCGTGGAAGGTCGCGCTCGATATCATAGTACGAAATTACGGTTTTGCGTATGAGAGGAACGGAGATATCATAAGGGTAGTAACGCTCGATAAGTTAAAACAGGAAGAGGCCGTAACTCAAGCCTTCTCCCTTAATTACGGCAATGCCAAAGAGATCGTCGGGGCTATCGAAGATATGGTGGGGGACAGCGGTAATGTGATGTACGACGACAGGACCAATATGGTCCTGGTTACCGATATACCGACCAATGTATACAAGATAGGCCAGATAATACAGAAGTTAGACAGAGAGACTGACCAGGTTCTTATCGAAGCGAGGATTTTAGAGACGGTATTAAGCGATGATGAGAGGATGGGAATAGACTGGAACATAAAGATCGCGGCAAGCGGCGCAAAGAGACCAATAACCTGGCCGTTCAATTTTATGGGGATAGATAATGGGGTTCTCGGCAGGATCTATCCTTTAGTTCAGACAGGGGTAGAGGAGACCACCAGTACTACTTCCGGCGCGTCCGGCCAGACGACATCCTCGGGTTATCCTGCGAGCGCTGACGGAAGCAAAGCTTTTCCATATGTCGATTATACCCAGGAGTCGTTTAAAAACACATTTACATTCGGTACGCTCGATTTTTCGCAGCTTAAAGCGGTAATGGAGATGATAAAGAAGAGAGCGAATACCAATGTAGTCTCGAATCCGCGTGTGACCACACTGAACAATAATCCCGCCTATATAATAGTGGGCCAGACTATAAATATGCCGAAATATGAGAGGAATTCCACCACGGGCAAGATGGAGGTGTCCGGTTATGACGCCAAAGATCTCGGTATAAGGTTAAGGGTAACTCCCCATATAAATGTAAAGGGCGAGATAACCGTGGATATATCCCCTGAGATAAGCGACTTTTTAAGATACGACACTCTTGACGCTTCAAGCGGTATAGTGGCTCCGGTATTTTCCTCTCGTCAGGCAAATACCAAGGTCATGATAAAGGATCAGGATACGATCTTCATCGGAGGGATGATAAAAGAGAATATAGTGGATGTGAAGAAGCCCGTGCCCGTTATTGGAGACCTGTTAGGCGATGTGCCGGGCTTAGGGTTATTGGTTTCGAAAAAAGAGAAGACGAAACAGAAGACGGAGCTTATATTCTTTATAACCGTGAGGCTGGTAAAATCGGGAGAAAAGTTAAAAGGCGCGCCGACAGCCGATAAGGCTTATAAGCCAAATTATGATTATAATCAAAAAGATTGGCAGAAGACCGTTAAGAAGAGAAAGATCAAGTAAGTTGATAGTTAATAGTTGAGAGTTGATAGTCGGAAGAGAGAGTGTATGAGATTCGGATGTAGAGCGCTTATATTAATCATGATATTTATCGTGATGCCTCCTCTTTTGTTCGCCGCGGATGAAGCGCGCAAAGAGGAAGCTCCGAAGGCAGATGTAGCCCAAATAGCTGAAGCTCCAAATACAGGGACCGCGCAAGCGGAGGCTTTGAATGCAGATGTGAAGGAGTCTCTGACGCCTGCGGCGCCTGCGGAAGAATCATCCGGCGTAATTCCCGGAAATGTCACGGTGAATTTTAAAGGCGCCGACATAAGAACGGTACTCTCCTACATATCGGAAGTGGCGGGCGTAGATATAGTGGCCGCCCCTGACGTAAAAGGTGTGATAGATTTAAAGCTTACGGATAAACCGTGGAAGGTCGCTCTCGATGTAATAGTCAGGAATTATGGGTTCGCTTACGAAAGAGAGGGTAATATAATACGTGTGGTGACGCTCGATAAATTGAAGCAGGAGGAGGTCGTCACACAGGCTATGAACCTCAACTATGGCAAAGCTAAGGATCTTGTAGCCTCTATCAAAAGAATAGTTTCGGCTCGCGGTAAAGTGAAGTATGATGACAGGACCAATATGCTTATAGTGACCGACATCCCTACAAATGTATATAGAGTGGCCCAGATACTGGAAAAATTAGACAAAGAGACCGAGCAGGTCCTGATAGAAGCCAGGATACTGGAGACGGTATTGGGCGATGACGAAAAGATAGGCATAGATTGGAATGTGAAGTTTACGGCCAGCGGCGCGAAGAGGCCTACCACGTTTCCGTTCAGTTATTACGGAGCGGGAAGCAAGTTTCTCGAGCAATATACGCCCCTGGTGCTGGCAACACCCGCTATAAGTACTAACACCACAGGCACCGTTACGACCACTACTACGGCGGCGGCTTATCCGGCCAGCGCCGCCGCTACCGGCTATGCCAAAGGTTTTCCTTATGTCGACTACACTCAGAAAATATTCGCGGACACATTCAGTTTCGGAACGCTCGATTTCTCGGAGTTCACCGCCGTTCTCGAGTTGTTAAAGCAGAGAGCCCAGACCAACGTTGTTTCGAACCCTCGCATAGCCACTATGGATAATAGCGAGGCGAATATTCTTGTGGGCCAGACGCTCAATATGCCCAAATACGAGAGGAACTCTACGACCGGCAAGATCGAGATAACCGGTTACGAAGCT
>JAQTPE010000059.1 GCA_028748925.1 Candidatus Omnitrophota bacterium | reverse complement strand
AGCCTGTTTGCGGCGGATCTATTGAGAATGTATTCCAAATATGCCGCAAAGAATGGCTGGAAAGCGGAACCTATAGACGCGAGCACCACGGAAAAGGGCGGATATAAGGAAGTCATATTCTCCATATCCGGAAAAGGCGTCTATGGCAGATTGAAATTTGAGAGCGGCACACACAGGGTTCAGCGCGTTCCTGATACCGAAGCGAATGGCAGGATACATACTTCCGCGGTGACCGTTGCGGTACTCCCGGAAGCCGAGGAAGTCGATGTAGAGGTGAGGCAGGAAGATATCAAGGTAGATGTCTTCAGGGCGGGCGGCGCGGGCGGACAGAGCGTCAACAGGACCGATTCCGCGGTACGCATGACCCATATTCCGACGGGTATAGTAGTTCAGTGCCAGGACGAAAGATCGCAATTGAAGAATAAGGCCAAGGCGCTCAGGGTATTGAGGGCCCGCCTGTTTGATATGAGAAAAACGGAACAAAGCAGAAAGATATCACAATCGCGTAAGGAGCAGGTAGGTTCTGGTGACCGTTCCGAAAAGATAAGGACGTATAATTTTCCCGACAGGCGTGTTACGGACCACAGGATAGGTTTTACGGTGCACAACCTGGAGGGCGTGCTTGCGGGCGATCTCGATGAGATAATAGACGCGTTAAAGGCGGAAGATAAGAAGTTGAGGCTGGCATCAAAATGATAAAGATGGTTGAACCATATACGCCGCTGCAGTACATCATGGGCAAAGAAAAGTTCTTCGGTTTCGATTTTATAGTCAACGAAGATGTGCTTATACCGCGGCCTGAAACGGAAGTGCTTGTCGAGAGAGCGTTGGGCATTATTAACGCCGTGCGCTGTACACAACGCGCAGTACGAATATTGGATTTGTGTACCGGAAGCGGTAATATAGCAATATCATTGACTAAAAATGCTCCTGATTGTAGAATGTTTGCCTCTGATATATCGGAAAAGGCGCTCGAAGTCGCCAGGTTAAATGCCCGCCTCAACGGTGTTTCTGATAACATTTCGTTTATAAAGAGTGATTTATTTGAGAATGTCGGCGGTGAGTTCGATATTATTGTATCAAATCCGCCTTATGTAGCGCGGTATGAATTCGAAACCTTGCAGAAAGAAGTATTGAAAGAACCCTTGCTGGCCCTGGACGGCGGTGCAGACGGTTTGAACTTTTACAGAAGGATATTTAATACCGCTTGCGGGTATTTGGCGCATAACGGATATTGCGTTATGGAAATAGGGTTTGGTCAGCTGCCGGCTATCAAAAATATCATAGAGAGCGCAAAAGGATTTAAGTTTATAGATGCGATAGTCGATCAATACGGTATAAATAGGGTAATAGTGGCGCAATGGATAAATTAGTAATAGAAGGCGGCAGACGCCTGCATGGTACGGTATCGATAAGCGGCGCCAAGAACGCGTCTCTGCCCATATTGGCGGCGACGCTTCTTTCCGACGATAAATCTGTGATCAGGAATATCCCGGCTCTGAGGGATATGACAACGATGCTAAAGATCCTGAAGAATTTCGGCGTCCGGGTTCAGCAGGATACCTCCGCCGTAACGGTAGAACCGAAAGGCTATGCGAAATATGTAGCCCCTTATGAACTGGTGAGCACGATGCGCGCTTCAATATGCGTTCTCGGGCCTCTCTTGGCCAAGAAGAGGCGCGCCGAAGTATCGTTTCCCGGAGGCTGCGTTATAGGACCCCGGCCTATAGACATCCATTTAAAAGGGCTGACCGCTCTCGGCGCGGAGATAAAGGTTGACAGGGGATACTTAATAGCGGACGGAAGAAATTTAAAAGGGACTCATATATATCTGGGCGGCCATTTCGGTTCGAGCGTTCTTGCTACCGACAATGTGATGATGGCGGCAACGCTTGCCAAAGGCGTTACGATAATAGAGAACGCGGCATGCGAACCCGAGGTTGTTGATCTTGCCGCCTTTCTCGTTAAGATGGGCGCCAAGATCAGGGGGTATGGCACTCCCAGGATAATAGTGGAAGGCGTAAAGAGGCTGCACGGCGCGGAACACACCGTGATAGCAGACAGGATAGAGGCCGGCACCTATATGCTGGCCGCCGCGATAACGAAAGGCGATGTGACTCTAAAGAATGCCAAGCTGGAACATATAATTGCTATGGTGGATAAGTTGAGAGAGTCCGGGCTGGATATAAAGAATGTCCCGAACGGTATCAGGGCAAGGTACGTCAAAAAATTAAAACCGACAGATATAACGACTCTGCCGTACCCGGGATTTGCGACCGATATGCAGGCCCAGTTCATGAGCCTGATGACTGTGACCGACGGGATAAGCGTTATAACGGAAAAGATATATCCTGAGAGATTTATTCATATAAGCGAACTTAACCGGATGGGCGCGAGTATTATTCTGGAAGGGCCATGTGCCATAATAAAAGGAGTTAAGAGTTTAAGCGGAGCGCCTGTTATGGCATCGGATCTAAGAGCGTCGGCGGCTCTTGTGCTCGCCGGATTAGTGGCGAATGGCAGGACGGATGTGCACAGGATATACCATCTCGATAGAGGTTATGAGAGGCTCGAAGAGAAGTTGCTGAAGTTAGGGGCGAAGGTGTGGAGAGAGAAGGATAAGTAGCGCTTACAGCTGAAAGCTGACGACTGAAAGCTAAAAAGCGTATAACGAGGAGGAAAGATGCCAGCAGTGATAAGACTTAAAAGGTTCGGGACGCTTAAGAAGCCATCTCACCGGATAGTCGTGATAGACAAACGCAAGGCGAGAGACAGCGAGCCGATAGAGATTCTTGGATATTATGATCCGAAGACGAATCCGGCCAACGTCAAAGTGAACAAAGAGCGTGCCGAATACTGGTTGGGCGTAGGCGCCATTCCGTCGCATGCGGTAGGGCTGCTTTTGAAGAAGCAGGGCGTAACTAAAAAATAAGTTGTAAGCTATGAGCTGTAAGCCTTAAGCTTAAAGCCTATAGTTTGCGGCTTAGAGCCGAAAATATGCGAATTGATATTTTGACTCTCTTTCCGAAGATGTTCGAAAATATTCTGGGAGAGTCGATGCTGAAGATCGCTCAGGACAAAGGTCTCGTTAAGATAAGCGTCCTGGACCTGAGGGATTGGACGAACGACGCACACAGGACCGCGGACGACAAACCGTTTGGCGGCGGTCCGGGTATGGTGATGAAAGTCGAGCCGGTCTACAGGGCGCTTGAAGATATATGCGCTACGCCGCGGCGATCTATATCTGTATATCGACGTTCCCGCCGCCGCGGTGGAAAAGTTATACTTCTGACGCCTCAGGGCAAACGGTTCGGACAGAAGGCCGCGAAGAGGTTAGCTGAAGAAAAGCATATCATACTCGTCTGCGGGCATTATGAAGGCTTTGACGAGAGGATCCGCGAACTGGCGGATGAGGAAGTATCGATAGGTGACTACATCCTGACCTGCGGCGAGCTTCCGGCGCTCGTTGTGGTCGACGCGGTTACGAGGCTCGTTCCGGGAGTGCTGGGTCACGACGACTCTGTGAAGTCGGAATCTTTTGAAAATGGCTTATTGGAGTATCCGCAGTATACGAGGCCCGCGGAATTTAAAGGCATGAAGGTCCCGGGCGTTCTTTTAAGCGGGAACCATAAAAAGATAGAAGGATGGCGGGCTCAGGAGGCTTTAAAGAGAACGCTTAAACGCCGGCCGGATTTATTCGATTCCGCCGACGATAGTTAACGCGCATAGAACTTTGTAGGACGATTAAGAAACCGCTCGCTTGAATGCGGGGTTCCGTTCCGGGCGAAGCGAAGAATGAAAGGAAGGAAATGAGATGGATAAGTACACAAAGTTAGTTGAAGCCACACACATGAAGAAGGATATTCCTCAATTCAATGTAGGCGATACGATAGACGTTCTCGTCAAGATCGTAGAAGAAGGTAAGACCAGGGCGCAGACTTTTGAGGGCATAGTCATTGCCAAAAAAGGATCCGGCCTCGGAGAGACATTTACAGTCCGCAAGATCTCTTACGGCGAAGGGGTGGAGAGGATCTTTCCACTGCACACGCCTTCTATAGAGAGAATAGTGGTTATCAAGAAGGGCGATGTTAAGAGGGCGAAGCTCTATTATCTGAAAAAGAAGATAGGGAAAGAGACCAAGGTTGAAGAGAAGATCGAACACGCTCAAAACGGCGAAACTGCTGTTCCACGAGAAGGGTCTAAATAGATCGGGATACAGCTCAATTGCCGGTGTCGATGAAGCCGGGAGGGGGCCTTTGGCCGGACCCGTCGTTGCCGGCGCCGTCATTATAAGGAATATCAGATTTAAAGAGCGTATAGACGATTCTAAGAAATTGACCGCGAAGGGAAGAGAATGCGCCTACCGTGAGATATTGGAAAAATCTATAGTCGGTGTGGGGATAATAGACGAAAAGACCATAGATAAGATCAATATTTATCAGGCGACAAAAAAGGCCATGCAGATGGCCATCTCGAGATTAAAGATCCCGCCCGATTATTGTTTGGTGGATGGGAATATGAAGATATCGACAAAGTGCCCCTTAAAGTGCATTGTCGGGGGGGATTCAAAGAGTCTTTCGATAGCGGCGGCTTCTATAGTGGCTAAGGTAACGAGAGACAGGATAATGATAAAGTACGATGAGCTCTATCCGCAGTATGGGTTTGCCAGGCATAAAGGTTACGGAACGAAAGAGCACATGACCGCGATCAAAAACCACGGCGCATCCCCGATACACCGTAATAGTTTTCGTCCCATTAAGGATCTTACGACCAAATTGTATTGACCCTGCCCGGGCTTTATATTACAATAATTGTTCTATATATAGGATAATTATGACAATAATGAAGCCGATCATATCTATTGCCGCGAAGTCAGGCATACCCAGGAAGCATCTCGAGCTTTTTGGGGATTATAAAGCTAAAATATCGCTCGATATCGTTAAAAAACCGGGTTCCCGTAAGGGAAAATATGTCGTTGTTACCGGCATTACTCCTACGCATCTGGGCGAGGGGAAGACAGTTACCACTATAGGCCTGTCGATGGCCCTGAATAAGCTCGGTAAGAGGTCTGTAGCCTGTATCAGGCAGCCGTCTATAGGCCCGTTTTTTGGAGTAAAAGGCGGCGGGGTTGGCGGCGGGAAATCGCTGGTTGTCCCTGAGGAAGATATAAATTTGCACCTGACAGGCGATATTCATGCTGTCAGCCAGGCGCATAACCTTTGCGCGGCATTCATAGACAATCATCTTTACAGGGGTAATGCCCTGAATATCGATGCCGAACGCATCTATTGGCGCAGGGTCGTGGATGTGAATGACCGCGCTTTAAGGCGGGTTATGATAGGCCTGGAGGGCGGCGATTGCGGAGTAGAGAGACGTACGGGATTTGATATCACAGCGGCAAGCGAACTTATGGCGATACTGGCTCTCTCCGAATCGATCCCTGATTTAAGAAGGCGGATCTCGAAGATAATAGTCGCTCTTACGAAAGACGGCAAACCGGTTACATGCGAGGATTTAAAAGTCGCGGGCTCGATGGCGCTCTTGCTGCGCGATGCGATAAAGCCGAACCTTGTGCAGACGAGCGAGGGGACGCCGTGCATAATTCATACAGGCCCTTTCGCGAATATCACTCACGGGAATAGTTCGATTATTGCCGACAGGATAGGCTTAAAGCTTGCCGATTTCGTCGTCACCGAATCCGGATTCGGAGCGGACTGCGGATTGGAAAAATTCGTAGATATTAAGTGCAGGCAGAGCGCGCTTAAGCCGGATGTTATTGTCCTGGTGGCATCTATAAGAGCGCTCAAAGTGCATTCGGGTATCTTCAAGATGACCGTCGGAAGGCCTCTTGACAAAAGAATAGAACGCGAAGATCTGAAGGCCGTATATCAGGGCGCGTCGAATCTCAGGAAACAGATAGAGAATTCTACCATTTACGGCGTGCCGTGCGTAGTGGCGATAAACAGATTCAAGACGGATACCGATGAAGAGATCACTCTTGTCAAAAAGACGGCTCTTAAAGCGGGCGCTCTATTCTGTGTTGTAAGCGAAGTCTTTACGAAAGGTTCGACCGGCGGTATCGATCTTGGCAGGGCCGTGATGGAAGCGGCAAAGGCGAAGAGCTCTTTCAAATTTTTATATCCCCCGGCGGCTTCGATAAAAGAGAAGATGAATGTAATTGCCAAGACGATATATGGCGCTAAAGACGTCAGTTATGAGCCGCTTGCCCGGGCGAATGTGGAGATATATGAGAAGCTTGGCCTGGGGAAACTGCCTATATGTGTGGCAAAGACGCATCTATCCCTATCTCACGACCCGGCTCTCAAAGGCGCTCCGAAAGATTTTGTGCTGCCGGTACGCGAGATAAGGCCGTCTGTGGGCGCGGGATTTCTATATGCGTTATGCGGGAAGATCCTTACAATGCCGAGCCTGCCGTCGCATCCGGCGGGTGAATGTATCGATGTGGATGCCGGAGGGAGAATGAAATTATGTACATTAAAGAAAGCATCGAAACTTATCTGAACGATCTGGCGGCGCGTAAACCGGCACCGGGCGGAGGAAGCTCCGCGGCGCTCTCCGCGGCGATTGGCGCGGGGCTGATGTCGATGGCGGCCAATTATACCGGCGGCGCGGAAAGTGTCCTGAAGAAGACGGAAGAGGCGAGAAAGAGATTACAGGTTCTTATAGATGCCGATGTCGACGCGTATGGCAAATTGTCCAGGGCCGTGAAGGAACGTTCTCCCTCTGTAAAATTGGAAGTTTTTTATAAAGAAGCGGCGAAACCACCCTATGAAGTTTGCAAGATATCCGCAGAATGTCTTAAACTGTGCAGAGAATTGGCCGAGCGCGGCAATAAGAACCTGATTACGGATGTGGCGATCGCCGCGATATATTTGGAAGGCGCTTTCTTCGCGGCAAAATACAATGTCTATATAAATCTGAAATATATAAAGGATATGGATTTCATAGGCGAAATGCATAAGGTGCTTCAACCTCTGGAGGAAGAATTGCCTAAGGTTAAAGAAGAGATCCTGGAGAGATGCGAAGAGGTGATCAGATGAGCGCTATATTATTAGACGGAAAGGTTATAGCGGAAGAGCTGAAGTCCAAGATCGGGGCCGAAGTCAGGAGTCTAAAAGCAAAGACAGGCCGCGCGCCGAAACTGGCGGCGCTTCAATTGGGCGAGAATAGATCATCGGCCGTTTATGTGAAGGCGCAGGAGAAGGTTGCCGGGGCGCTCGGCATAGAATATGAGCTGAAGGTTATACCCGGGGCCATTTCTCAGGCCGGGGCTGAGAATTTGGTAAAGGACATGAATGAGGACGCGAATATCACTGCGATAATATTACAACTTCCGGCGCCTGAAGGAATAGACGCAAAGAAATTAATAAATTTTATCACACGGTCAAAAGACGCCGAGGGTATGACGCTGGAAAATCTGGGCAATATAATATCGGGCCGGCAGAGAATAGCTCCATGCACTGCGATGGCGGTGATGGAGCTGCTCGAATCGGCCAAGGTCGATTTATACGGAAAAGAAGCGGTTGTAGTAGGCCATTCAGAGATAGTCGGTAAGCCGATCGCCATGATGCTCCTGAATAAATTCGCGACCACTACCGTATGCCATATCGCCACGGGCGAGCGCGGCCTTCTGCCCGAGCATGTAAAACGCGCGGAGATCCTGATATCCGCTGTAGGTAAGCCGGGAATAATAAAAGGCGATTGGATAAAAGACGGAGCGATAGTCATAGATGTGGGCATAAACAGAGCGGGCGATAAGATATTAGGCGATGTGGAATTTGAAAGCGCCGCGAAGAGAGCCTCATATATAACACCGGTTCCGGGCGGTGTGGGACCTTTGACTACTACGATGCTGATGCGTAACACTGTGGAACTTTTTAAACTAAACCATGTAGACCCCCGGGGTCTACGGAGGTAAAATGACGTTTTGCGAAAAGATCAGATCGGGAAAGTTTGTTTTGACGAGCGAGATCGGCCCTCCGAAAGGCATCGATATTGACGGGATGCTTGAAGATTCGGACCTCATCAAAGGTAAAGTGGACGCTGTAAACGTCACGGATCTGCAGAGCTCCGTCCTGAAGCTCGGTTCTCTCGCGGTCTGTCACTTATTGAAGAAGAGGGGCATAGAGCCGATACTGCAGATGACGTGTCGCGACAGGAACAGGCTCGCCCTGCAGTCTGACCTGTTATCGGCGGCAGTGCTGGGAATAGAGAACGTGCTCGTTCTTACAGGTGATTATCCGTCTGCGGGCGATCACCCTGAAGCAAAGCCGGTCTTTGACTTGGGATCGGTTGAGCTTCTGGATGCCATCAAAGGTTTGCAGGCGGGCTTTGATATGAAAGGCAATCCTCTGAAAGGCGCGCCGAAATTTTGCGTCGGTGCCGTGGTGAATCCCGGCGCCGATCCTTTGGAGCCGGAGATCATTAAGATGGAGAAGAAGATCGAGGCGGGAGCGTTATTCTTTCAGACTCAGGCGATATATGATATTGAGCTCTTCAAAAGATTTTTGGACGCGTCAAAGCATTTGAAGACTACTATACTTGCCGGCATAGTCTTATTAAAATCCGCCCAGATGGCGAGATACATGAATAAGAATATCGCGGGCGTATATGTCCCTGAAAATATTATTGAAGAGATGGAAGGCGCCAGCGATAAGAGCGCCAAAGCGATAGAGATAGCGGCGCGATTGATCAAGGAATTGAAACCCTTGTGCCAGGGTATACATATAATGCCGATAGGCTGGGACAAAAAAGTTCCGCTGGTATTGGAAGCGGCGGGGATAGTTTAGTTCATAGTTAATAGTTGATAGTTCATAGTAAAGACAGGAAGATCTATGCCGGAGACAACATCAGAAGTTACGGTGAAAACGGTCGCAGCCCTTATGGTGAACGGCGCTCGAGGGGTATGCGCCGAAGCCGAGGAGTCTTTAAAAAACGCGATAAAAGAAAAAGGCCCCGACTCGAGTCTCGTTTTTCCCGAAACCGCGTTCTATCTTCCTTTGGCAAACGCTCTTTTAGGATTGGAGACCAGAACATTATCGGACGCGAAGAAGATATTATCCGACGCCAAAACATTTTTAGCTAATGTGCCTGGCGATGAAAATAGATGGGATACGTTTTTGAAGGACGCTCTGGATTCCGGAGTCGCCGCGATACTTGCGGAAGAGGTGATATGCGCCTTGAGGTATCTTTATGGCAAGGAGCCGCAGGATGGTTGTTCCGGATTCTTGACCGATACTTTATTGAGGAGCCTCGGTATTCAGCTTGTGGACGGAAGGATCTCGGGCATAGCGGTGGTGTTGGGAAGGGCAAGGGATAATAAAGCCGCTGTTGATATCGTGAGGGACCTGCAGAAGCGCAATATCCTGACGCTTGCAGGCGGTAGTGTCGGCGGCGTATGTATAGTGGATCAGTTGAAAGACGGCGGTCTCCATATGGGACTGGAATCTTATGTAGTTCCTTTTGGCCGCGATACGGTATCGGTGATATATGTGCTGAACTTTGCGATAAGAGCGGCGTTGACAT
>JAQTPE010000058.1 GCA_028748925.1 Candidatus Omnitrophota bacterium | reverse complement strand
ATATCACCGCCCATTTCGTCGTCGGATATTTTGTTTTTACGGGCATACTTGCGGCTATATCTTTTCTACGGGCCGCTATAAGATCGAACGAATTGCCGTCAAATTCGTGCTCGAAATATATATTTATATCCAACGCGCTGAAACCGAGCGCGCGCAATGCGCCGTCATAAACTCTTCTTATATCTTCGGCAAACATGCGGGTCACGGGAGACGATCCCTTAGCCAGTATCGTGTGCTCAAACTCATCATCTCCCTCCGGGGCCTCCAGAAAGCTGAGAGGTTCTTTGCCTATTCTTACCTTTCTGGTTTTTCT
Source organism: Candidatus Omnitrophota bacterium (assembly GCA_028748925.1). Taxonomy (GTDB): domain Bacteria; phylum Omnitrophota; class Gorgyraeia; order 2-01-FULL-45-10; family 2-01-FULL-45-10; genus 2-01-FULL-45-10. The sequence goes on along the minus strand of JAQTPE010000058.1, from coordinate 9,448 downwards.
CTGTACAAATTGTCTGCTTACATCATGAGGCGCATTGCGCGCAAGGTAATCGAACTGTTCGCTTTCGGGATCCGCCTTTAAGATCACCGTCTTAAACCGTTTTTCTATATAATCTTCTAAGACCGCCGAGTCTAAGCTGCCATGCCTGTTCTCTCCCACAAATTTACCTTCATAATATCTAATAAATTTGCTTATCTTTGTGTAGAAAGATCTCATAATGGTACGGACAGCGGCTTCGTTACCTTCTTTAGCCAGATCAACCAGCGCCGCCATCTCGCCCCGGGTTAAACCATTTTCTATAACGTAATCCTCTATATACCTCGATTCCGCCATGCCGGGAGTAGTCTTATCACCGAATATTATCTTCGCAACCTCGCTCCAGCTTTCGTACTCCTGCCTAACCTTGAGGCCTAAGACCCTCCTTACTTTCCTGTAGGCTTCTCCCGAAGTCTTAATATCGGGGTATCTCTTCTCTATAAAATTCAACATGCCGGCAAGAGTTTTGCTGCTATTCTCACCGTATCCGAAAACGGAATTATTAAAATCCTGATATTGAATATCTTCAACGTCTTTGCCCGATAACCTGGCAAGCTCTCTGACAAGCATTCTGATATCGTCATCCAGATATTCATCGGGTATGCTCTGCCAGGAAAATTCTTTGGTGCCGGTAAATGTCGCTACTACTCTATCGGGGTGGTACCTGCTTTTCCCGGACAATACCGGACGCGGCGGAACATTCTCTTGTATTTTAGGCTGCAAAATTTCTCCCCGGCGCTTGCGGAACAATCTACCGACATTTTCCAGCCAAACGTCTTTATTATCTCCTCCGTCGAGAAACTCATAAGACTGGAAACCCAGCATCTCGTCGACAGCGATACCGTGTATTTTGAAATAATCTGCGATATAAGCCATCTGCTCGGATACTTTTTCCGGATTAAGATGATAAGTTATGCCTTGCTTATGGCGCGTAAGAGACCACGTATCAAAATCCATACTGACCCATATCATTCCAGGATAATCCTGTATCCTGCGTGACGATCCGTCCGGCAATGTAACGGTCAGATCCTTAAGTTCCGGTATGCGCGCATAATCCTGCGCCGACAGATCCCTGGAATCGATCGGATCTACAGAGCCGCGCGGTGGAAGCATGTTGCCATCTTTTCCCGACAGACCTCCTTTTGTATCCATCCCATCCGCGACGGGAACCGTTACAACAATAGCAGATCCCCGTTTCTCTACGTGAGTTTTCCAGTTACCCTTGTGCACAATATCTTTATCTACCTCATAGGCATCGTGATGCGGGTCAAAGTTAATCACAAGTATCGGGTAAGGACCGCGCAGATCAGCCTCCTCGACCAGATCGATAAAATCTACAATACCATCATGTTCTCCGGCAATCGGACAGAAACCTCTAAACATCGCCTTATCGTCACGCAGGTGAAGCAGCCTTACCACGCCTCTGTTCATCCCTTCTCTGTATTTGACTATCTCCAGAGCCCTTTCGACGGGTGTCTGGCTGGATATGAGGAGTGCCGGATCGACGGTTCTGCCCGGCTCAACTATGAACATCCCGCCTGACAACGTCGGGATGAAGACACCGAGGAATGAGCTGAATTTCGTATCGCGTAGTTCACGTAATAGAAGGATCACGGCCGGCAGAATAGTTCCGGATAGCGCCAGGAGAACTCCCAAAAAGGCCGGCCCTATTTTCCCAAACGATGACGGGCCCGCCGGCGGCAGGTCATCCCTGCCTTCTTCCAGAATAGACAGGCTTGCCAGCATATTACCAAAATACGCCCCCTCGCTCGTCAAAGGGATCCCTTCGACCTCTTTTTCCAACATCATATTAATACCGGTAACTAATCCGGTCGAGCCTCGATCGAGGCATTGATTTAGCATCTCATCGAATACGATGGCATCGCCTAAATCATTTCTCCTATCTAAGTGGTTAAAATATCCTTCGAGGAACGATTCCACGCAATCGGTATAACCGTTTTCGGTCGCCTCGTAGATTATTACGGCTACGTCGAGGAAACGCTGTGCCGCCCGCATATCGATACTGCCGGTTATCTTTGGACTGGCCGGGTCGCTGTCGAAGCCCGCCGCAAAGCGCCTCAATATCGGCAGATATCCATCACCTAAGCGCTTTAGCCCTATCGTTTCATTCTGGTAAAGCATCGATGGGAAGCCGTGGCGTATCCTCTTTACGTCATGCAGTATTCTTATATGCTCGCCCAATGTCCTGTATAATATTTTCCCCTGGTCGATCTCTCTGCCAAACGTCCCGCGGGTAGTTTTCGGCATAGCGGTAACAGCGCCTTGCTCTTCGAGGTTCTTAACGCTTATGTTTCCCGGTATAAACGATGGATTCAGATAATAGTCGCTATCCATCCAGCTGCCTTCAAGCCCGGTTACCAGATAGCCAATATCTGTCTTAGGCGCATCCTGTTTACGCCGGAAAAAATTTCCGCTATATCGGCCGTGACCTACATATAGATCCGTAAGCACTTTATCTTCGGGCTTCTTGGGCTCGCACTCTATAAGCACGGACGCCTCTTCCTCCGCATCTGAAGCCAGCATAGCGCCTGTGGGCATTATCTTGGCCGGGGCGGCTACCAGACAAGGCTGACCGGACTTATCCAAGATAACATCGAGCCTCTCATTTCCGGCACCCTGGCTATGGTTCAGGATAAAATCTTTCTTCATAAGCGGTAAAGCGCCGGTAACTTTTAAAATGGATATCCTCGATCCGTCAATCATTATGGGGGTGTTCAGGCTCACATATATTACGCCTTCGACGCCGTTACCTGTCGTTATAATACGCGTGCCGTGGTTTTCATTTTTAAAGACAGCCCAACTTTCGAACAATTTCTCTATGTCAGTCCCCAATACAAGCTTGAGATTCTCAATATCCTCAGGCGTCTTGCTAAGCTCATCCCATATATCTTTCCGTATAGTCAGTTTCGATGGGAAATAGTTGCCGACGCCTATTTCAACGACTTCGACGCCTTTGAATATCCCAGCCTTCGGTTTCTGAAATGGGTCCGGCATATCCTGCCATTTCACAAATCTTGCCATCGCGACCGCGCCGGCAAGCGCGATCGTCACCGGTCCGAGCCAGGCAGGTATAGAGAAGATGTGATAAATGAACAACCCTGCCGCAGCGAGTGCGCCAAGCAGGATCGCTTTATCAACAGGGACTGAACCTCTCTCTCCAAGGCCATCCTGATGCATCCGGTCTACCTGCGCAGCCGGCTGACTCTCTATCCTGTTTATCATGCGGGTCGCGGCTTCCTGTATATCGCCGGTATAATCTGATTGGAATTTCCTGAGTAGAGGGACTATCCTGGGATCTCTAAAATCAAGAATGGAGACCAATATTTTATCGGCACGAGCCTTATCCTTTTCATAATTATCTTTGTACAACCTCTCGGTCATAGCTAAGACCTCTTCTGCCATGTCATGTTTCACAAAACCCTTCACCGCGGCAAGGCGTGTTAAGTGAAAAATGGCGCCGCGGGATATATCCACAAATGCGCTCTTAAAGAACTCTTTTATGGCGCCGCGGGATATATCGTTATCAATAGAAGACAGGAATGTTATGCACATATCAGTCACAAACGCTGTATTCAAATTTTCTTTCGTAAATGTTACTATTTCATCGAGTTGTTCAGCCGTTATTTTTTCTTTCACGGCAGGATTTTTCACTAACATATTCAGGTAGCTAAAGACCATATGCCACAATGCCGTATTTTCACCGGATTTTCCCTTTACAGATTTAAGCATACTTATAAGCCCGTCTATATCTGCCTCTTTTTTATATCGTGCGGCTTCCTCTAAAGCCTCTTCTTTTATCAGGCCGAGAACATCGTCGAGATAACTTTTATGCAGTAAACCTCCCATCATCGCCACTTCGTAAGATTTAAATTCCGGCATAGGCCTGGATTGCACAAACCACACACGGCCGGATCGATCGATGACCCACTCTATATCCTGGGGATTTCCTCCGAATATAGTCTCTATATCTTCGCCTTTTTCCGCAAGCGCACGGCAAAGATCCTCTGTCAAAATATCGCTCTTGAATCCATCGGCCGTAGTATCTCTCGTCTCCATAGTTCCGTCTAAAAAGACGTCTTCGGTATCAACATCGGATCTGGAATTCCTGATCTCTACTTCTTTCGAATATTTATTTATTATGGCAAGCGCCGGCGCGCCATGTTTATCGACCACACCGCTGCCCTGGCCGCGACTCGCTTTTATCTCTATTTCATTTCTGCTTTCCGCTACAACATGGGCGGTGCTCATCTTGCCGGCTATCGCGGCCTTTATAGGGATCTGTATGAGAACTCCGGGCAATACCGTATCATCCGATATCCCTTCTTTTACTCGTAATCTAAAAGCGGCTTCATTCCACTTTGACGCCCACACGAGCTTCACAGCTTTTAATATTTCATGATCCGTAACAGTTGAGCGGAATTCTCCGTTGGGATATGATTCGTAATGTCCAGCGGCTTTCTCTTCCGGCAGATCCTCAAAATTAAAACTTGATCGGACATAGAACGAGAAATCCTTCCCATAAATCTCTTCGTATTTTTCTCTTAAGGCATGTATCTTCTTTAATATCTCAGTCTCAACCTCCTTGGGCATTTCACCGTTAATGATTATCTCCCGTATACTGGCAAGCGTTTGGCTTAATTCTTTTGCATCAGTAGTGACCACCCCCGCCTGAACAATAGTTCTGCCGCCGGCATTGACAGTCTGTTTAGGTATAACTTTTATGCCATTCCTTAGTTCTTCTATCCTGGATCCAATAGCATTATGGGTTTCGAAAACATTCCATGCCGCGAAAGTAAGAGCAAACCCTTCCGGGACCGGAATACCTTCGTTTTGCATCATTCCGGCATTTGTAGACTTGGACCCTATAAACTGAAGATGGCTCTCGCATGTATCTGAAAGGTCATATGATAAGTTTTTTCCGATGATCGCCGGAGGGATATTTATAACTTTTTCTATCGGAATTTTAACAAAAACATCTTTTTCTTTAATTTCCTGATCTGTAGCAAGACGTACTCTTACGGAACCATCTCCTTCCACGCGCATCATGCACAGCTTATCGTTTAGATTCTTCAACAGCTCGACTCCATTGGGCACTATGGCGAATGGGATGCCTTTTTCGATAGCGGTATCTTTGGAGTGTTCATCGCCGTCAATACTTATGATAAGGCCCTGCCCTTCAAAAATATTGCTCCTCGCCGGAAGATATGGGATGACCCATATTTCATCGCCTTTCGCGGCAGCCAGACTCGCCATAACCTTATCCGGATCCGTCACTATGACAAGCCTGCCGACGGACTTGCCGGATAAAATGCCATTCTTATTTATCAGACCGTTCGCGCTAATATACTTTTCCACCACCGCGTTAACGCCGGATGCCAGCCCCTTGAACATCATCATGTTAGGGTGCCCTTTTATTATCTCCCCTTTCTCGTCCGGACGCTCTTCCAGTAGTTTTATTTCATAACTTATCTTCCCCCAGATGCTTATCGCCTGGAAAAGGTCGTGGTTTTCGATAAATATTTGGAATGTTTTTATGTCATCCGATAATTTCTGTATCGGACCAAAATCTTTCAGTCCATCACTCTCCGATACCAACGTTATCTGTTTTACCGCATTCGCCACTACATCCTTATCCAGAGCATATTCCGAGCTTATGCGAACATCATAGCGCCTCACCTCTTCAAGCTCATCTCTAATAAGCGGCTTAACCGCATTCAGCAATTCCTCTTTTACATCAACCATCCACTCCGGAGCCGGCTTATCATGCCTGAAAGCATTATATTTTTCCCGCAAATATTCCAACTGCCTTACAAGAACATCCTTCAGTATATTTATATCGATATCTTCAAAAAAAGCTCTCCTCATGTATATATACTTGCCTTCTCCGCCTCTTATGCCGGAATGGGCGATGAGCCAATCGGTCGCCATGCCAGATACCGCCAAAAGATGCGGATGGAGGTAAGCTCTGCCGCCGGTTTTGAATGGTTCGGTAAGATCTATCCGGCATCCAACCAGGTCCTTATTGTTCTTAAGATACCCCTCGAGTTCATTCGATATCGTATTAATTTTTGCGGTCAATTTTTCGTCTATCGCAGAAGCGTTCCTTCCCATGGATACGATCTGTAGTCCGTCTTCTCGTATTTCCAATTTTACAAATCTCTCATTTTCCATATCCCTCTTAATCAAGACATCAAGATAATTTGAATAGAACCATTCGGTGCTTGCGTTCTTCGTGCCAACATTACCTAAGATTTTTTCACCGCCTATATAGGCCATCGAAAAGGCTATCGGCATGGCGATAAGGGCATTAACCAATATCGCGGGATCCGAAGCGCCGCAGATCAATAACCTGTATAAAATTCCGGCGGCGTAGATGAGAAGTAAGATATTTGTTAACCTTTTGATGCTCTGCCCGGCAGCGGGGTCGGTCTCACTCTGCGGCATCTTAGCGGCGACGGCCTCGAGCAATTTCAGATATTCTTCGTGTTCTATGTTCGCATTTTTACCAAACATTCCTTTAATAACCTTCTGCACCATATCCGACACTTCATCGGACCTCTTTTGTTCTTCGCTCAAGGTACTCACTCTAGACTGCGGCTGTATAGGCTCAGGGACGCTTCTTTCATATGCTATCAAATGTTGGAGCTCTTCCTGATGCCAACCCTCTCTTATCAGTCTCGCCGCTATTATGTCGGCGGGAACTTCCCCGGCTCTTACAGATCTGGTCCTTCGCTCTTCCCGCATTCTCAGATCATTTATCTTAGAAAAGACCATTGAGCTTTCGGTCAACATCCTTTGCTGCCTGGTTGAACCCACCCATAAGAATTCTCGGACCGTTCTATCGAATTTTTGACATACACTATCGAGTTCATCCAGTATAACTTTCACGTCTTTCCGGGAGGCGGAAGAATGAGTCAATATGAAAGCGAGGTTGCTCATTATCCCCTCTATGCCTGTAATCGCGTCTTCAAACCTGCGATTGTTTATCAATATGCGGGCAAAGGTCAGACTAAAACTAAAATGGGCGACGAAATCTTCCGCCTTACCGGAATCTTCTTCCGGCTCCCGCTTTCCGCCGAATGGAACGGTCATTAATACGCCCGCCGCGATCAACAACTCCAAAATTTTTACTTTAATGCTCTGTAATATCGACTCTTTCGCAGGCTTCATTACAGGTTTTGCTTCGGCAGGCCTCGCTATTTCCGGAGGAACCTCAGGGATCTCCTCTTTAGAAAATTCGATTATTTGATCGGGCCCCGCCGTTCCTTTTTCCACGCTCTCCAGCGTGGGGGGAAACATCCCCTTTTCTATGTACTTCGGCACGTAATTAGCCAATAACTGGTTCGGGCATATCAACATAAATACGCTCATGAAAAAGATCTTTATAAATCTTCTGCTAATCACTTCCAATAAAGATAACTTTGCCGCAGGCGGTTCTATTTTGCCCGCCCTGGCTTCAGGCACCGGCGCAATTTCCGCAGGCACGGTAACGTCCGGCGCCTTGGCGATTGTTGTGGCCTGCGGTACTGTAGCGGTTGTTTTTGGCGCGGTTCGCGCCGGCATCTCGACTGATTTCGCTTCTTGCACAGCTTCCAGTTTCGCGAGAATTGCTTTTCGCACCTCTCCTATTATCTTTTCTTTGTCGATTCCGGCCGCAACAATATCTTTTATTCCAAGCCTGCCGCATTGTTTATCGAATTGCCTCTCGAAAGCGGCATCGAAGTCCCCGTAGTTACGTAAAAGCTCGTCATCCCCGGAGAGCCTCATTATTATGATTTCTTCTTCACCCTTGGCAATGCGTCTATGTATCTCTTCCAACCCTGAAGTCCTAAAACGATTCTCCCTATTTACGGGAGGCGTTTGGGCTCTTTGAGTTCCTGCCGGATCGATCTCATTGGCTACCGCATTTATCCTTCCCGCAATCGCCTGAGGAGGAGGCGTCGCGAAATTACCTGTAGCGGCGAGGTTCCGATCGCCCATCTTCGCGTCTCCGTTATTTTGCGCGATTTGGAACCTTTGCCCTTTGGCGCCGTCCGATTGCCCTGTATTTACAATCCCCCTGGCCTTCAGATCTTCATAGGCCGCTCTATAATTCTCTATCCACAATCCGGCAATCGCATGGACATTTTTTCCGTCTTTCTTCGCCTCTTTTAAGTTCGTTACAATGATATCGTTTATGAATTCCTCTATTACCATCGGATCCTGGAGAGAATCTTTGATGCAATCTTCTGTAAGAATCCGATACTTTCCGGATTCTAATTGTCCGGAATAATTCTCCGCCTTATTTGTCAATATCGCCACATACGGCCTTTCGCCTTTGGACGCGTCGAATTTAGGAAGTATCACGATATACGAGGTCTCTTTCTGTTTCAGAAGCGCGGACATGCCCTTGGTATGATACCCACCCGTTATCAGCGCCGCTACGGATTGGCCTTCTTTGTTCATCCTGGCAATGGTATTCTCCAGGATGGCGTTATTACGTCTTTCGGCGGTCTTGTAGAATGATATTGCTACCGGGATATTCGAGAAGATATTGTCGAGATCGTAACCGCTATCATCGTCATAATGACGGATGAAGCCGGCTATCGCTTCTTGATTGCAAACGTTTATATTCTTATTCAGGTACTCAAAGTCGGAATTGGTGAGTTTAAGCTCGAAGATATCTTTGATATAGTGTACACACTTAATGATATCGTGAAGCTTCTTCTGATCGGGGGTGACGTAGAGTTTTCCTCTGATAGAATCCTCGAGCAGTTTTGCTTCTTCGAATATCTCGAGCAAGTCAATGGATTCATATATCGTAATGTAGTCTGTAAAATCGATCAAATTCTTGTATGGGGCGGGATCTATTGAATACTCTTTCGCCAATCCCTGAAGGAGCAGGTAATATTCGCTCTGGCTTATCTTGCCCTGTTTAAAAGATAGCGACTTCAGGACGAGCTTTTCGAGATCGGCTTTGGAGGCGACCCTGGAGATCGCGTCTATCAGAAGATCTCTCTCTTTATTGGCGAGCTCAAAAGAGATCGACTTTTCCAGCTTTATCGATTCGACTAATTTCTTTAAGTTAACATATCCATCGTATGAGATATTGAGCCTGGACGCGAGCGAATCTACATATCTCCACCTCTCGGTGAATGATATGGAGCCGTCGCCTTTTAAGACTGAATTGGATTCAAGCGCCTTAAGTTCAGGCGAATCGATCCTATCCTGTATCTGATTTAATACTTTTAAAAGGGCCCTTATATCTTTCGAGACCCTTTGACCCGCCTCACATACTCTCCTGAACTCCTCAATATTCTCTTTGTAAAGGTCCTTATTCTCGATACCATACAAAGCTACATTCTTATTGCTCGTCACGGAGTAGAACTCACCTGCCGACAGCTTGCCCTTC
>JAQTPE010000057.1 GCA_028748925.1 Candidatus Omnitrophota bacterium | reverse complement strand
ACGCCGATCCTGACGCGCTTGTCATAGCAGGAGAGAGATTAAAGAGTTTCAGCGGTTCTTTCACGCTGGTCAATGACAACTTCAGGAATATCGACAGGATCCTTAAAATACAGAATATAAAGAATGGAGACGCTGTGCTGCTGGATATAGGGATCTCCTCGTATCAGCTGGATGACGCATCGAGAGGCTTCAGTATAAGATCGGATGCTTCGCTGGATATGAGGATGAATCGCGGTTCCGATATCACGGCATATGATGTGGTCAATAAGTATAAGGAAGATAAGCTTTCCGAGATAATAGAGAAGTTCGGGGAAGAGAGGTTCCATAACAGGATTGCCAGATTTATAAAGGATGCCCGGCAGCGGAAACCGATCGAGACCACAGGAGAGCTCGCCGCTATAGTGACAAGGGCCGTAGGTTATAAGTACAGGAACTTAAAGATACATCCGGCAACGCGCACCTTTCAGGCTATAAGGATATATGTAAACGACGAGCTTGGCGCTCTCGAAGAGGCATTGAAGAGTGCGATATTCTGGTTGAAGACGGGCGGAAGGATAGCTGTGATATCATTCCACTCGCTTGAGGACAGGATAGTGAAAAATATCTTTAAAGGATATTCAAAGTTAGATGTGTTAAAAATTATAACAAAAAAACCCTTGATTCCGGAACGCGAGGAGGTTATAGAAAATCCCCGTTCAAGAAGCGCTAAATTAAGGGTTGCGGAAAGGGTCGAACAGGAATTATGAGGCTTTTTAAGTATATTATGATATTGGGAATGGTTACTTTGACCGCCTTGGTCTATGTTCATCAGCAGGTGGAACTGGTTAAGTTAAGCTACGAAATAGACTGTAAAGAGAAGAAACTCAAAGAGATACTTGACCGCAAAGGTGTACTCCGGTATAATATATCCAATCTGGAATCGCCCTCCCGTTTGGAGAGGGTGCTCTTGGAAAGAAAAGTATCGGTCTTTTATCCCAAGAAGGGCCAGATAATAAGGCTGGCGAGGAAGCCTTCTTATACGCCGAATCCCTCTTTAAGAGTATCGGGTCTAGGTGAGAGGGCGGGCATATTTAAATTATTCGATTTTCTCAGCGGCAGACCGGAAATAAACGCCAGAGAAAAATAAACGGAATTTCATTTTGTGCATAGTGGAACCTTTCGCGCTCGTCAGATATTTGTCTTTCTTTTTTTTCTCCTATCTTTAACCGTTCTCTTAATACGCCTCTTTTACCTGCAGGGAATAAAACATTCTTTTTACTACAAGATAGCCAACGAAGAGCATATAGTATCTGTCGAGCTCCAGCCGAAACGCGGCACGATATTCGATAGGAATATGCGCGTTCTCGCAGTAAATTTAAATAGAATATCCGTTTATGCAAATCCGCGTGAAATAAAAGACAAGGCAAAGACTGTAAAGATAATTTCCACCGTATTGGGCGTCAACGCCGATTTTGTTAAGAAACGGTTATCGCGCAATAAAGGTTTTGTATGGATAAAACGGAAAGTTACGAATAAGGAAGCGGCCGCGCTTAAGAAATTCAATCTGGCGGGAGTAGGTTTTATCGACGAATCAAAGAGGTTCTATCCCAACGCCGCCTCGGCATGTCATCTGATAGGATCCGTCAACATCGATAATAAAGGACAGGAGGGGCTCGAAGCGCTTTACGACGAATACCTGAAAGGGCAGGAAGGTTTTCTTGTATCGACCCAGGACGCTAAAAGAAAATTGCTCCATTCCTACCGTGAAGATTTTCTCGCTCCAAAGAACGGTTATAATCTTGTCCTCACGATCGATGAGGTTATCCAGAATATAGCCGAACGCGAACTATACAAGATGTATAGCAAATATAAAGCCAAAGGCGCAACGATCGTAGTTATGGACCCGAAGAACGGCGATATACTCGCGCTCGCCAATTTTCCGAATTTTGACCTTAATAACCCCGCCAAGAGACAGGCCGATTCGGTGAGAAACAGGGCGATCAACGATTTCTTTGAGCCCGGAAGCGTCTTCAAGGTGGTGACGGCGAGTGCCATACTGAATGAGAGTGCGGTTGGCCTCAACGATAAATTTGACTGTGAGAATGGCGCATGGAAAGTAGGGAAGAGAACTCTCCATGATCATAGGCCGCATGGAATCATGACATTCAGGGAAGTCATAGAGATGTCGAGCAATATAGGGACGGTGAAGGCGGCCGGCATACTGGGATCCGAAAAGATGGGTAAATATATGAAATTATTCGGTTTTTACGAAAGGACCGGCATAGATCTTCCGGGCGAGGTGCTCGGCATGAACAGGCCATCGTCCCGATGGACGTCTACGAGCATGCTTGCTATACCTATGGGGCAGGAAGTAACGGCGACCGCGATCCAGCTCGCCTCTGCCATCTCCGTAATAGCGGATAACGGGTTTTTGGTAAGGCCGCGCATAGTGAAGAGGATAGAGAATGAGAGCGGAGAGGTGATAAAAGAATTTCAACCCCAGGTTAAAAGAAAGGTGATATCCCCGACTACGGCTTATCGCATGAGGGTCCTTTTGATGGGAGCCGTGGAATCCGGTACCGGCAAGAAAGCGAAGGTCGAAGATTTCAGTACGGGCGGTAAGACAGGGACCGCGCAAAAAGTTGAACCGCATGGCGTATATTCGCACGATAAGTTCATGGCGTCGTTCATAGGCTTTGCGCCCGTAGGAAAACCTGCCATAGCCATGGCGGTATGCGTTGATGAGCCTCATCCGGTATATTTCGGCGGAGATGTCTCCGCGCCGGTATTTAAAAATGTTGTGAACGAATCGCTGAAGTATCTTAATATTAAAGATACCAGGCCGGTTGTGGTAAAATAGGTTTTATGGTTAAATTAAGAGAACTGTTGAAAGGGGTTCCGTACAAGACGGATAAGAGCGTCTCCGGAGTCGCCGTAAAGAAGGTGACGAACGATTCAAGAATAGTTGCCGGCGGAGATCTCTTCATAGCTCTGCGCGGATATAACATTGACAGACATAAGTTCATCGATATCGCTGTAAAAAAAGGAGCCGGAGCGATAGTGGCGGAGAGAGATTTCGAGGCGCCCGAAAATATAATCAAGGTTCTGGTAAGAGATACACGCGCGGCATATCCTGCGATAGCCGCTAACTTCTATGGGAATCCTTCCAAAAAATTAAGGATCGTAGGCGTTACCGGAACCAACGGCAAGACGACCATAACTTATATAATTGAAAGCATATTTAAAGAGGCCGGTATCCCCGCAGGAGTTATCGGAACGATAAATTACAGAATAGCCGGGAAAGAGTTGCCTGCATCCAACACAACGCCCGGTCCGCTTGAACTGCAGGCTCTCTTTGACAGGATGCTGAAGAGAGGCGTTAAGGATGTTGTGATGGAGGTCTCCAGCCATTCGCTCGATCAGGGCAGGGTGGACCATATATTATTCGACGTTGGAATATTTACAAATATCACAAAAGAGCACATGGATTACCATAAGACCGTGAAAAGATATTTCGATGCCAAAGTAAAATTATTTGATAAACTGAAAACCGGCGGCGCCGCGGTATTGAATAATGATGACCGCAGAGTGTCGGGTTTAAAGAGACTCATAAAAAAAAGGGTGCTGACTTACGGATTGAACCATAGGTCCGATATCATGGCTTACGATATCAAGCTTTCGATGGATAGCACGTCCTTCACTGTAAAGACGCCCAAGGGGTCGTTCACGATAAAGACGGGACTTATAGGAACGCACAATATCTCAAATATTTTGGCGGGCGTATCCGCCGCGATAGCTTTAAAGATACCGCTCGATATAATAAAAAAGGGAATTGAGTCGTTCAGGGCGGTTCCCGGCAGGCTGGAGCTTGTGGATGAGGGGCAGCCGTTTAGAGTCTTTGTGGATTATGCCCATACCGAAGACGCTCTCCATAATATATTGAGCCTCTTAAGAGAAATGGTACCGGAAAGAAATATAATAACCGTGTTCGGATGCGGCGGAGACAGGGATAAGACGAAGAGGCCATTGATGGGCAGTGTAGCCTGTAAACTTTCGAATAAGGTAGTTGTGACATCCGATAATCCGAGATTTGAAGATCCGTTCGCGATAATATCTCAGATCGAGTCCGGGATCCGGGATGAATTTTCAAATTATAATATAATCGAGGATAGGCGAAAGGCAATAGATAAGGCGCTTAGGATGGCTTCAAAAGGCGATGTAGTAGTGATAGCCGGTAAAGGGCATGAAAAATATCAGTTAATAAAGGAGCGCTCGATGCCCTTTGATGACTGCGCCGTGGCCAGATCCGTGCTCAAAAAAATAGGGATGAATCCCGCCCATTCTTCAAGGCGGGTTAGCATAGGAGAATGAGCGGGGTGAAAATAAAAGAGATAATTAGGGTAACCGGAGGGAAGCTGCTTTCAGGCGATCCTGAGAGAGAGATGGACCTGTCGAAAATATCGACAGATTCAAGATCTATTAATAAAGGCGATTTTTTTATAGCTTTGCGCGGCGCCAATTTTGACGGCAATTGTTTTATCGACGAGGTTCTGAAAAAAGGCGCAATAGGCGCTCTGTCATGCCCGCGGAAGCGGGGATTACCCCGTGCAGAGAAAATATTAATTCAAGTCAGCGATACGACGAAGGCGCTGCAGGACATAGCCGCTTATCACCGGAAAAAGTTCAGCATTCCGGTCATAGGAGTTACGGGATCCAATGGCAAGACCACCGTGAAGGACATGATAGCCGGAGTGCTTTCGTCCAGATTCAATGTGCTGAAGAACGAAGGGACTAAAAATAACCATATCGGGGTTCCGTTAACATTATTAAAGCTGAATAGTTCCCATGATATGTGCGTCATAGAGATGGGCACAAACCACCGCGGCGAAATACGTCTTCTTGCGGATATAGCCTCACCGACTGTTGCCGTCATTACCAATATCGGGCCGTCCCATCTGGAATTCCTGAAAGACCTTAAAGGTGTTTTTGCGGCCAAAAGAGAGATACTGGAAGGATTGAGCAGGGGTTCTCTCGTTATCATTAATGGCGATGATAAATATCTATCGACGATAAAGAGCAAAGCGTTCAGGATCATGAGATTTGGTTTTAACACTAAAAACGATTTTTACGCCTCCGGCGTCTCGACCGATATATCCGGTATGAGGTTTACTCTTAACGAGAGGTCGTCCTTTACGCTGGATCTTATAGGCGCGCATAACGTGTTGAATTCTCTGGCGGCAATAGCGGTCGCTTATAATTTCGACATCAGTTATTCGGATACAAAAAAAGCTTTATCGGAGTACTCACCCGCCGGTATGAGGCTCAATGCCAGGCGGGTGGGGAATATTACGGTGATAGACGATGTCTATAATTCCAATCCCTTATCTATGGGATCCGCCATAGAGGCTCTTGCCGGCTATCCGGCAAAAAGCAGATGGATAGTCAGCGCTGATATGCTTGAACTGGGCCAAAGAGAAGAAGAGTTCCATAAAGTGATCGGAGAGGCGATAGCGGGATCGGGTTTTAGCGGGCTCATAACTTTTGGGGAGCTCTCACGGCATACGTCATCGCGCGCGTTGGAATGCGGAATGGATAAGAGCAGGGTATGGCACTGTTCAGACAGGGGAGAGATCGCCGATATATTGAAAAGATCTATGGGCTCCGGCGACGCTGTCCTCGTCAAGGGCTCACGGGCAATGAAGATGGAAGAAGTCGTTAAAGAATTAAGCCGCAAGCCTTAAGCTTAAAGCTTGCAGCTTAGAACCAGAAGGCAGTATATGCTCTATTACATATTGTACCCTCTCAGGGATTATTGGACCGGATTTAATGTATTCAAATACCTTACGTTCAGGGCCGCCATGGCGAGCCTTACGGCATTGCTCATATCCCTCATATTCGGTCCGGCGATAATAAGATGGCTGAAGAAGCTCAATTTTGGACAGTACATAAGAAGAGAACATGTCGAGAGCCTTTATGATATCACCAAACATAAACAGGGAACCCCCACAATGGGCGGGGTTATCATAATCGTTTCGATCTCGGTGGCCACTATTCTTTGGGCGAATATATTGAATATCTATGTTTTGATGACGCTTGGAGCATTCATATTTTTAGGAATAGTGGGGTTTGCCGATGACTATATAAAGGTGGTGAAGAAGAGGAACCTCGGACTTAAGGCTAATGTGAAGTTCTTATGCCAGGTATTCCTGGCGCTTATCATAGCGACTTTCGTGCTGGTTTTTACGCCTATACCCACTACGCTCAACGTTCCGTTCCTGAAATTCTTTTCGTTGGAATTGGGACTGCTCTATCTGATTTTTGTGGTCATAGTGATAACCGGTTCGAGCAATGCGGTTAATCTTACGGATGGCCTCGACGGTCTTGCGATAGGCTGTACTATAATAGCGGCCATCTCTTACGCGGCCCTTACTTATATGACGGGAAACTTTAAGTTTGCCGATTATCTCAATATATTTTATCTGCCCGGCGCGGGAGAGTTATCTGTATTTTGCGCGGCTATGGTCGGCGCGGGATTAGGGTTTTTGTGGTTCAATTCGCCTCCGGCCACCATCTTCATGGGCGATACTGGAAGCCTCGCCCTGGGAGGCGGCCTCGGAGTGGTAGCCGTATTCATAAAGAAAGAGCTTTTGCTATTCCTGGTAGGCGGGATATTTGTTATTGAAGCCGTATCCGTGCTTTTACAGGTGATCTGGTTCAAAACGACCAAAAAGCGGTTATTCCTGATGTCGCCGATACACCATCATTTCCAGCTTCTGGGCTGGCCCGAATCGAAGATTACGGTGCGTTTCTGGATAGTGGCGATCATATTGATGTTATTGAGTTTGGCTACGCTAAAATTACAATGAAGAATAAAAGAGTTACGGTAATAGGATTGGGTAATAGCGGGCTCAATGCCGCGCTTTTGCTGAAAGATGTCGGAGCTATAGCGGGAGTTACCGAGAAGGGCGATAACGAACGGTTGAGGAAGAATGCCGCCATCCTGGAAGGGAAAGGGATAGCTTACGAACTCGGCAGACATACAAAAGATTTTATCAAGGATAGCGATCTTGTAATAGTATCGCCCGGAGTGGAGGATTCATCGCCCGCCGTAAGATGGGCGGATGAACTGAATCTGCCGATAATAAGCGAGATGGAACTGGGCTATAGATTCTGCAAGGGGAAGATAATAGCCGTCACCGGAACTAACGGCAAGAGCACGGTCACTACCCTTATCGGAAAGATCCTGGAAGACGGCAATAAAGATACCGTGGTTTGCGGTAATATCGGAAACTCCCTTTGCGGCGAGATCGGCCGGATAAATAAAGATACATGGGTGGTCATGGAAGTAAGTTCATTCCAGCTGGAAAGAGTATCGGATTTCAAGCCCGCGATAGCTGTCATACTGAATATCACAGATGATCATATGGATAGGTACGATAAATTTGACCGCTACTTTAATGAAAAGCTCAGGGTATTTAAAAACCAGGATGAGAGGGATGTCCTCATATTAAATCGCGACGCTAAAGAGTTAGACGGATTGCAGGTGAGGGCGAAATCGGGAGTCCTGTATTATTCAAGGCTGTCCAGGGCCAATGGTTCTTTCTTGAGAGGAGAGAGGATAGTCTGCGCCGCCGGTCCGAAAGAAGAGGAAATCTGCGCGGTGGAAGATATAAAACTCAGGGGATTGCACAATATTGAGAATGTTATCGTTTCCGTGCTTGCGGGAACTTTAGCCGGCGTTAAACCCGTTTCTATGAAAGAGACCATAAGGAATTTCACAGGATTAAATCACAGGTTTCAGACCGTTTCGATAATAGACGGAGTTGAATACATAGACGATTCAAAGGGGACTACTGTGGACTCCACTTTAAGGGCGCTTGAATCATGCTCAAGGCCGGTGATATTGATAGCCGGAGGCAAGGATAAGAATAGCGACTATTCGATTGTCAGGGATATCGTTAAGAACAGGGTCAAGTGTCTTGTGCTTATAGGAGAGGCGAAGAACAGGATAAGGGGTATCCTGGGAGGAGTTGTCGAAACCCGTGAGGCCGCTACTATGCAGGAAGCGGTAGAGTTATCCAGGGCCATGGCAAAGGCCGACGATCTCGTCCTACTTTCGCCCATGTGTTCGAGCTTCGATATGTTCAAAGATTATAAAGAACGCGGAGATATGTTTAAAAGAGCCGTATTGGGATTGAGGATGAAATGAGAGGCACTCGTTCCTCATTATTCATGATAGTGGTGATCCTGGTGGCGATAGGTGTCGTGATGATCTATTCCACGAGCGCTATCTATGCCAATGAGAAGATGGGCGATAGCTTATATTTCATAAAGAGGCATCTTTTATATCTTCTGGTGGGCCTCTTTATGATGCTTTCGGCAATGGCTGTGAAGATGCAGACGCTGAAGAAATATTCAAAGGCCATAATGGTGTTTTCGATAATGCTTTTGGTGCTCGTTCTCATACCTCATATAGGCAGGGAGACGGCGGGTGCCAGGAGATGGTTCAGGATAGGCCCCCTGAATTTCCAGCCGTCCGAATTCGCAAAAGTCGCCATATTCATATATCTGGCGGATCTATTGGCGAGAAAAGAGAAGTACGTGAAGAGTTTTATTCACGGCTATCTTCCGCCCGTCCTGGTATTGGGTTTTGTTCTGCTGCTTATACTTCTGGAACCGGATCTCGGGACCGCTATAGCAATATCGGCTGTAAGCGTCATTATGCTCTTTGTGAGCGGGATCAGGGTGAGGTATGTCCTGGCGTCTATTCTGGCCAGTATCCCGGCGCTATATATTCTTTTATTCAGGGTACCTTACAGAAGAAAGAGAATGATGATATTCCTGAATCCGTGGTCCGATAAACGGGGCGCCGGCTTTCAGATCATACAATCATTCGTGGCGTTAGGATCTGGCGGTTTGCTGGGCGTGGGCCTGGGCCAGTCCAGACAGAAGCTCTTCTATCTGCCGGCGTCACATACCGATTTCATATTTTCTATAATAGGAGAGGAACTGGGTTTTCTGGGCGCCGCCGCGGTCGTAATTCTATTCATGCTCTTTGTCTGGGAAGGTATGAAGATAACTTTCGAGGCGGAGGGAAGGTTTGAGAAATTATTGAGCATGGCGCTTGTATCTCTCATAGCCCTGGAGGCTATTATCAATATCGGAGTTACGGCGGGTGTGCTGCCGACCAAAGGGCTGCCGCTTCCTTTTATAAGTTATGGCGGCACATCGTTGATATTTCATTTAACCGCGGTAGGATTGCTTTTGAATATAGCAAAGTCGAGCGAGGTATATAGATAATGAGAGTTTTAATCGCATCCGGAGGCTCCGGCGGACACATATTTCCGGCGGTTGCTCTTGCCGAGGAGCTTAAGCTTAAGGATCCTTCCGCCGATATCTTGTTCGTCGGAAGCGATAAAGCGCTCGATAGAAGGATATTCGAAAAGGAGGGTTTTAAGTACCGCCTGCTGTCGGCTAACAAGCTGCCGTACAGGATCTCTTTCGGTACGCTGCTTTTTATGCTTAAATTATCGGTCGATCTTTTCAGGTCTCTTATGATTATTATGAGGTACAGGCCCGATGCCGTTGTGGGTTTTGGCGGTTATGTGTCGAGTCCCGTAATAATGGCGGCGTATATCCTTGGCGTTCCCGGGATGGTCCATGAACAGAACGCCGTGCCGGGCAGGGCAAACGCCATGCTCTTCCGGTTCGCCCGGAAGATAGCCATAAGTTTTGAGGAGACCAAAAGATATCTCGGTGTTTACGTCCGGAAAGCCATATTCACAGGCAATCCAATAAGGGCGTCACTTTTGAAAGACGATAAGGACGGAAGTATAAAAACATTGGGTCTCGATCCGCGAAAATTCACGATACTTGTCATAGGAGGCAGCCAGGGCGCTCATAATTTAAACAAAGCTTTCCTTAAATCGT
>JAQTPE010000056.1 GCA_028748925.1 Candidatus Omnitrophota bacterium | reverse complement strand
AGTTTCTCAGATACGGCACGCTGGGTAGCCGAGGGATTGGCTTCAATCTCTTTTATGATGGATAATGCTTCTTCTTGGGCTTGTTCAATCATTGAACATTATTATAGCAAATCGCCTAAATTTGTCAAGTTATTAGGAGGAGATTGGTATGAGGTTGCATTGACATACACCATGACAATATAATAGGACTTTGCCGAACTTAGCAAGCTCTCCCAACCGGTAATAATATCGTTTCCTATCAATTGAAACTTATGTAGCGATCCAACCGCATATTTTTCAGCTCTACTTGGCAGTGACGTCAGATAGGTTAATCGCATCTATAATATTCTTAGCCATGATACGGTTCCCATTGAGCAATAAATGACCGGAATCCGCATAAACAGTCTCATTAATATTATTAAAGGATTCGGACAGGTCTTTTATGATCACCTTTCGATCATCACCATAAACCCGCCTTAAATCCTTGAACGCCCCTCTGGCTGCTTCGTAGAATTGAATCCGACATGGCAGATCGCCTATATTTTGAAATATCTCTCTTTCTTCGGGCGTCAATACCTTCTTGTCAGCGCCCATAATCGGCTGTAGAAATATAGCGATCCTAAAACGATAGAAATTGGCCAGCATTATCATTTTAGTGAGATTTTCTTTATAAATTTCTACACTTCTTTGATGATAATCGTATTTAAGCGATTTCTGCGCACTGTTAATATTTTTGCATTTATGTATGGCCATCCGCAGTAATGTTACGGCTCCGGATTGATTTAGATAAATGTTCGCATAACTTTTAACCACACCGCAAAAGATAGAAAAACTGCCCAAAACAGTATAGCTTCTACGCAATCGCTCCTCTAAACCATAATGAGTTAGAGATTTTAAAGAATTCACATCTTCTCCCGGCTGGCTCAATAACAGATTATTATAAGATTGATCGTTCCAGCCATCATATACAATAATGATATCCGGTTGAAAAATTATTAAGTCAGTTAAGATGTACAAAAACTCCTGGCTCGATGAATAACCTCCGATTCCGGCATTGATGACTTCATATACAGTTTTTCTACCATTACCCTGGTTAATTTTTTGCAGATACTCATATATCATTGCCGGCAAATTTTCTGCGGGTGTATACGCGCCTTGCCCAAAAACCGCCGAGGCCCCTACTACGATTATTCGATAAACGTTCTTTGGCTTGACAGGATCATAATAGAAATCCGTCTTCCCGATGGACAAAAACCCTTGACCGTTCGTAATATAGATGTATTTATTATAATGAGTGCACTTTACATTCTTAGCAAGCCTCCATCCTAAGATAGAGTCGGGCGGCATAAGGTCTTTCCACTTATCTTCACTCGTGGGTAATAAATTCCCGATATCTTTTTGTTTTGCATCCTTAAAATAATCCATATTCTTTGAAGAGGGAAATAAATAGCTAATTGGCCGTGTTATAGCAAATTTATCCAGAAAGAAGTCGTCAACCGGTCGCTTCTTTATGATGGTATTAATAAAAAAAAGAGCAACGGTTGAAAAGATCTCAATAATAAGAATTAACATGATACCTATACCCAAACCACGTAGTATGATCTTATTTCGATTGTTCATCTTCATATTTATCACTAACCCTTTCCGATCAAACCGGATACATTTTCTGCCGTATTTCCGGAACAGAAATTAAGCCGTGAAACGCTTTATCTCTTTAAGATATATATCAACTATAAGATTTTCTTCAAACTCTCTTTTCACTTTTGCCCGGCCGGCCTTGCCCATTTTTATGCGCTCTTCAGGACTTAATTTTATCATTTTGCCAAACGAACCAGCCAGCGCCTGAGCGTCCTTAACAGGCACGGAAAAGCCGTTTATCCCATCCTCTACCACTTCGCGACACCCAACCGCATCGGTTGTAATTATTGGTTTCTCCATGGCCGAGGCTTCTAAAAGCGATCTGGGAATTCCCTCGCGATAAGAGGGAAGAACAACACAATCTGCCCGGCAGATAAACTCCCTGACATCTTTAACTTCCCCCAGGCACTCGATAGCTCCTTCCCTTTCCCACCCCTTCAATATTTCAGGATCGATTCCAGCGGGATTGCCCGAATCGATTATGCCGGCCAACCAAAACCGTGTCTTAGGACACCTCTGCCTTGTTATCCTTGCGGCCGATACAAACTCCCCGACACCCTTGTCCCATAAAAATCTTCCTGTAAAAAGGAATACGAAAGGATCCTCGTCTCTTTTGATAGCTCTACAAAAATCTGGACTAAAATAATTTACATCGACCCCCGAACCGTTTACGAGCACGGCCTTATCTTTATCGATAAGCCCTTTTTCAAGAAACAGGTTCAGGTCGTCTTTATTTTGAAAAAAAGTCCGCTTCGCAAGACGACAACTTATCTTATAAAGAAATTGCACTAAAAAATATACCGGGCTCTTCTTGATAAAAACATACCCTAACCCCGTTATACTGTTAATGCAGGGCACCCCGGCAAACATAGCCGCTATGGAACCATAAATATTGGGCTTGATTGTATAATGCAGGACGATGGCAGGCCTTTCTCTCCTGTATATCCTGTAAAGCGCAAAGACCTGTTTTAGGTCCGTAAAAAGATTCATGCCTTTGCGGTCAACGGTCAAAGGAATGAAACCAAAACCCTTCTTGGCAACCTCCGCAGCGTAACCGTTATCCTGGGAGCAGAATACAACATCATGGCCCTTAGACTTCAGAGCCTGCATTAAGCCGACTCTGAAGTTGCGGACTGTCAGAGATGTGTTGGATACAAATATTATCTTCATTTTATGTTTCGCTTAACTTTTAAATCTTCGATAAAAGCGATAAAACCTGCTATCCCTAACGCCACCAGGATCGTCAGGTACGGGTATCTCATCCGATACAATGAACCCACATTACTAACGACCAGACCATATATAAGCATCATATAAACACAGAATGCGAAGATCGTCCAGGTTTCAATACGTCTGCGCCACCGCCAGATTGCGTAAGGCAAAAAAATCAGGGCAAAATATGTCACAGTCATTTCAAAACCGGATATTCTCCGCATCAAAGAATTTGCCCTGCAACTGCCCTCCAACAACCATTGGTTGGGAAAGGGCGCCAGAAAAACAATCTGGACCGCCCGAGGTAAATAAGAGAGTATATCTTTAACGCTGTTAAAACCGATATCGCGGTCAATATTGCTCCTGGCTTCGGAAGAGGAATTGCAAAAACCTCTTCTCGCCATAGCTAAACCGTAGGCCTTGTTTTCGATAGACAGCGGAAGCCGGAACGACTTTCTCCAATGATTTTCGATATAACCATTCTTGATTGATTTGTCATCCTTAACTTTTATTTCTGCGGATTGCTTTTTAAGTATGTACTGAAGGGGTTGTTTTTCAAGTACAGGCTGAATGGGTTGAACAATGACCGATGGTTCCGGCACTGAGCTGCTTTCTTTGAAATCTACAGAGCTTGAATTTGCTTTTATCTGCGTTAATATAAGAATTATCAGCAGCATAGACAGCGAGATAGACAGCGTCTTTTGCCATGATATCCCCTTTCTAAACGTTCTGATTAAAGAAACCAAAAATAGTAAGGGAAAAAACATCTTTAAAAACAGCTCTATAATTGTCAGGACATAAGGACGCGCGATCCATGTCAAAATAAATCCGCAGACACAAAAAATAATTGACCGGATATTAACAAAAAACCGACTCTCGGCTTTGCGATTCTCTGATATGGCCAATAAAACTATCCCCTGTAAAATTAAAACTATTCCCAATATGCTAAAACTATCTCTATGCCATTGGGCGGTCCACTGTAAATTCGACGGGAAGGTTAAAAAGGGCAAGACGCAAATAATTGCTTTGATTTTGTCCTTTACGAATAAACTCAACATATTGACCAAAATTAAAGCCGCGGTTCCATGCAAAGCGGCATTAAAAGGGATGAGAACTCTCGGATCGGGCAAAATAAAAAAGTAAAATATTGACGCTATACCAGCCGGCGACTGGCCTCCGGGCCTCAACTGCCAGGCCGACCAACCCTGAATACGGATTTTATCGGCTAAGTTTACGGCAAGATCATGAAAACTTATGCTATCGAAAGAGCTGTTCAATAATCCATGACCTGCATGCAAACCGGGCATAATATATGGTAAAAATAATACCTCGATAAAAGCGGAAACGCAAAATGTATATAAGAAAAAAAAGCACCATATTTTAAAATTTTTTATTTCATTCATATTAATGACTCTGTTCTTCGTTCTTGTCCGGACCTATGGCCTTATCCAATAAAAGCGCCAAATTATGCGATGTCGCCTGCAGTGAATATTGATTGATAACTTTGGAACGTCCCGCCGCCCCCATCTCTTTCCTTAAATTTATATCGCTATACAAAACTGCCAGGCGTTCATACCATTGCTCATCGTTTTCCGCCAAAAAACCGTTCTTATTATTTTCCACTATCTCATTATTTACTCCTACAGGGGACGCTATAACCGGAAGGCCGCAAGCCATATACTGTATTAATTTAAACCCGCATTTTCCGCGCGCCCAGGAAGTATCGGGCAACGGCATAATTCCCACATCAAAACTTAGCAAATTATCGATCTCGGAATCTTCAGACCACTCATATATATCAAAATCCTTATTAATGCCGGATACTTTTCCGGAACCGATAAATACAACTCTGGCTTTATTCACCGCGCAAAATCTCTTTAAAACGGGTAGTAAAGGGGTCAAGTAAGCCGATGTTGTAGGCGAACCTATCCACCCTATGGTAAACGGCTTTTCGCCTATCCTATCATAATTCTTGGCAGGATAACGATTGATGTCTATTACCGTAGGCACGATAAAGACCTCGGGATTGACCTTTCGGGCATATTCGGCCAAGTACGCATTTCCCGCCACTACTATATTGGACAGAGCCAGCACTTTTTTTATCTTGTTCCTGAACAACATCTTTATGATACCATTGGGATGTTGATCATAATTATGGAATATCGCGTCATCGAAATCATAAGCAAGCGGCAGACCGTTTATCTTAAGCAGCCTTTCCATAATTGAAGGGAAATACGGTACCGCCTCGCAATATAAAAATATCAGATCATGCTTCTTGGCCGTAAATACAACTCTTATTCTTCGAGCCAATGCTCTCATAAAATCAAAATAGCCGGATTTCTTCAGATTAAATCTTTTCCTCAGATAACCCTCATCAAACAATGACGAAATATCGCACTGGACATTATATTTATCCCGAAGATAGGGTATATACTGCAAAAATCTATACCTGGTACTGGCAGCATCCTTGGCATATTTTGGCAAAAAAAGGATGCGCGCATTGCGCAGGTTGGACAAGTCGCGGTCCGGACGCTCATTAGTCTCTTCCACTGCGACGGGAGAACGATAACCCAGCACACACCAATACGGATACGACTTATTGAATACAATACCTTCCAGCCCCGCGCCCTTCATCATATCTTTGATCTCTTCCACAGTGAACCTTTTTTCCATTCTGGTTCCAAACCTGTCAAGCGCGTCCGTTCGCATAGTGTAAAAACTCAGATTCCTATAAAACGACAGCGGCAGCTTATCGACATTAATTCCGAGTTTTTCCAGCAATACCTCCAGCTTCACTATAGGATAATAGACGAATAGAGCGATAGCCTGGCTTATAAAATATCTTAAGAAAAACGGCAGTTTCGATATTATCCTTCTTAAGATATCCGTCGTTTTCCAGATACCGCCATACCATTTCGGCCTGCTGTCAAACGCGTAATACAGATAGGCCAGGAATGGCGCGCCGGGTTTCAGTTTTTTTACGCATGATCTTATACCCGCAAATGTGTCGGGAATATGATGCAACACTCCGAGAGAATAACCGAAGTCCATGCTCTCATCATCAAGGGGAATATTATCAACGCTCGCGACATGGAAAACACAATTGTCCTTTGACGATAACGTATTCCGCGCGACTTTGATGGCCTCCGGGCTGGCGTCAATACAATGCAGGGTTTTGACTTTATCCGCGACAAATCTAGACCATCTGCCGCTTCCGCAGCCAAGGTCGAAACCGACAGCGGCTTTACCCAGTGAATTCCATGGGAAGATACTAAAATACCTTGAGAATATAAACCGCAGCTCCGACTCCGACATCTGCGATTGATCAAATTTGCGCCATTCATTGCCGAAGCCGGCAACGGTCTTTCTGTCTAAATTAATCTTTTTATCTTCCTTCATACCATACCTTACCCTGCCAGATCTTTATATATACTCCAATAGCCCTCTATCCCTTTTTCAAGCGAACAACATTCCTCTGCCGCTAACCTGCATCTTTTTTTTAAAGCCTCGCCTTCTTTTAAAAGCAGCCTTAAAATACCGACCGAGATCTTGTATTCACCTGCGGAAAAATCCTTAACGATCGCTCCCACATTCTCTTTTCTGATCATCTTATCGCAATCACCGATTCCGCTATTAACTACGACAGGTAATCCGCTGGCAAGATATTCTCCGAATTTAATCGGAAAAGTATTATACCTCCTGTATGGATTCATAAAAAAGACCCCTACATTTGCGGCTGCTAACAGATTCGGGATATCTTTGCTATCGGCCTTCCTGACTATTATCTTATTTTCATCTATTCCGATCCTTTTTGCGGCGGAATAAAAAACGGCGGGGTCATTTTCGGAAATAAAAGTAAAATGCGCGCGGGAAAATTCCTGTAATGCAATCTTGAAGAAATCCAGCATCTTATCCAAAAGATACCATGTGCCGATCTGGCCTGAATAAACAAGCCTGAATTCATCTTCCCTGCTATATTCGTATAACCGGTAGTCAAACTTCGACATATCCACACAGCAGGGGATCATGCGCATTTTGGGCGTCAGGTAACTTTGCGTCTTCTTTACCACTTCGGCGTGACTATCGGTCTCCACGGTAAAAATATCCGAATGCTTAAGCAGAAGATCTTCGCAATACCTCATAATCTTGTAACTTAATCCATTTTTATTTAAGAGTCCGCCGCATACATATTTATCGGCCAAAAGACCGCGCGTATCAAAGAACAGCCTCACCCTGAATAGCTTCGCCGGGATTAACGCTATTAAGGCGGGGATAAAACCGCGCGCATGGATGATCTTTATCTTATCTCTCAGTATCATATATGTTACGGTCAAAATGCCCAAAGTGACATCGAAAATGGTGGCCGCTATCCTGGGTCTATTGTGATAGGTAAGATACCGCCATTTCACAGGCGCGCCAAATTCGGAGATATATCTCCCGGAACAAGTTTTGCTCTTATCTGTTTCAAAAGTCAATAGAGAATATCTGACCCCATTCTTGGATAAACCGCTCATATAGGGAAGCCCCTGAGACAACATTACAGGATAAGAAACGGGATGATACGCTATGAAGAGTACGTTCATATTTTGACGGACGGCTTCTCCATCCTCCTTAACGCGGCGATCGCTTTGAATATCTTGCTTATCGCGCTTTTAAACTGTGTAAATGTAACATAGAACAACCTGAACGGATGAAAGATGTTATCTTTTAGAAAATAGAAGAGATTGATCGGAAGCACGACTCTTAGCTTAGTCTTAAAATATAATTTCTCAAAAATCCCGCAAGGCATATCCGCATAATTGATAAAAGGCGCCTCTGAATTGCCAAGATCATCCCAATTATAGCTTAATCTTCCCTCTTCCTTAAGTCTGTTATATATCACGGTTCCAGGTAAAGGCATGAATATGTTAAGGGATATATTATTGGGCCGCACATTACGCATAAAAGATATGGTACGCTCAAAATCCTCTTCAGCCTCCCCCGGATATCCGGCTATAAAATTCCCCTGGAAACGAAGTCCGCTCTTCTTGGTAAGCAACGCGGCTCTCCTGTTCCCTTCTACAGTCGTCTTTTTATTCATTAGATCCAGGATTCTTTGCGAACCGGATTCGAAACCATACTCTACATGTACGCAGCCGGCCTCCTTCATTTTTGACAATAACGGCTCACTGACAACATTTGTGCTCAACTGCGCCATCCAAACTATTTTTTTATGAATTCCCCGCGCTAAAAACAGATCTGTCATTTCAACTACGCGGTTTTTACTGCTTAAAAACATATCTTCGGCAAAATATACGGCCTCAATACGATATTTGGCTATCAATTCCTCTATTTCAAAAACAACTCTGTCCGGAGAATGAAATCTCACCTTCCTTCTGCCCATCAAAGGGCCTGCGCAATAGTAACAGTTATTAGGACATCCTCTGGCTGTAAAAATATGAGTTGCTCTCAGGGAAAGGTTCCTGCTTATGAACCTGCTTGGCCGGGTATAATAACCCATATCCAACAGATCTCTCGCCGGAAGCGGCAGACTGTCCAGCGGTTCTATCAATGAACGATCAGGATTGGATACAATAGTCCCGTCTGAATTCCGGTACGTCAAGCCTCCTATAAGATTTAACGGCAGGCCATTCGCGATATCGAGCATAGCCATTTCACCCTCTCCTCTGACCAAAAGATCTATGTCCTTTGACATGCTAAGGGTAGCGGCAGGCTCACCTGTGCAATGAGGGCCTCCGATAACAGTAATAATTTTCGGATAAGTTTTTTTGAGGAGACTTGAAAAACTGATCACGTCCGATACATTGGGCGTGGTTAAACTGAAACCGACTATATCCGTGTGGAAATTTCCTATCATGCCGAGCGTTATTTCGTCGGCTTTATTAAAATCAAATCCGCACTTGCGCAATATTATATCCCTATCCATAATCCGGACATCATGGTTATTCTGTTTAAGCACCGCGGCAATATACGCCAGGCCGAGCGGCGGCCAATATTGTTTATTTTCATCAATAAGGCTTCTTGACTTGGACAAAAGCGGATAAACGAGCGTTATCTTCATAACACTTTTCTTTCTGAATTCCTGAATTTGTAAAAATGAAAGATTCGAATTAAAAAAGACGGTATCAATGCTATAAATAAAGGTTTTAAGCTATACAGATAAAATATGGGCGGAGCCTTTAAGCGCATCATACTCAATAAGCGCACCCTGATTTCCGCTATCCGAATTTTAACCTTTCTCCTCTTATAAGCGGCACCATCCCAGCGGATAGCATATAGAATACCGGGTAATGTGCGTATTTTGTTCCCCGAGGCGATCATGCGCACCCACAGATCGTAATCTTCAAGCCTTACGGCCTTTCCATCATACATACCTACAGCCAAAACGCTGCTTTTGCGCATCATCACTGAAGCGTGTATCACCCCAAATCCCTTTACCCAATCGATTAATTTAGGATTGTCCGGCGCGATGATCTTGCCCCATACATGCCCCCGGCTAAAAAGATCGGCACAAGCCCCGACTACCGCCACGTCCCTATTCCTCTCCAAAAAGGCCAACTGTTCCCGGAAACGTTCAGGGTAGGAGAAGTCATCGGCGTCCTGCCTGGCTAAAAACTCGCCGCTCGATCTCTCTATACACCTATTAAGAGATGACGCCAACCCTAAATTTTTTTCATTCCGTAAAATAATAAATTTTCGGCTGCCGGCAGATATGCTTTTTAAAATATCAAAAGTGTTATCATCCGAAGCATCATCACAGATTAAGCATTCCCAGTCCGAAAAAGTTTGATCAAGGATCGATTTTATCGATTCTTCAATCGTCTCCGCGCAGTTATGCGCGCCCATTATGACGCTTACTTTAGGCATTTCGCATCTTTCCTCATTCCATCTTTCATCAATTCGCACATTCTACGGAATTTAAACGGCAATGAAAATATTATCCATAATAAAAAAACGAACAAATTACTTGCCGATAATTTCTGAGATCTTACGCATTCACCGCATTTCTTGTCTCCTAAAAATAACCATCTGAAATATAGAGCCGCTAAAATCTCAAATAATCTTGCCTGATTTATTTTTTTCGAAAAACCGTAAGATAAGAAATATTTGTTATAATGATGGAGTCCTCTCTGCAATACCTGCGACTCTTTACCGGACGCTGAATGAACGATTTTACGATAATAGATCATCGGTTCATGAATGTAATAACAGGGTCTTTGTGTATAAACTCTGATCCAAAAATCATAATCTTCGATCGCAAATAAATCGAGGGACTCATTAAACCCGCTTACTTTATCGAAGATATCTCTTTTAACAAGAATCGTAGACTGAATCACTCCATTACGCGGGATAAAATAGCCGGGTTTAAGATAACCGCTCCTGATACCCTTTACCAATGGTTCCATAGTTCTTTTGCCGTCACATATATATAGAGCATTTGTACATATCAATCCAATATCCTGATTGTCTTCAATTATAGAGATTTGCGTTTCGAGCTTACGAGGCATCCATACATCATCATGATCCAAAAAAGCCATAAACCTACCCTTGGATAATCTGGCACCCTTGTTCCTAGCCTGCGCGGGAAGTCCTGTATTGGACTGGTAGTGATATTTAATCCTATCATCATTTATAGATTTTACAATTTTCGCAGTATCATCGGTCGAACCGTCATCAATAATTATTATCTCAAGGTTCGAATATGTTTGCTCTGTG
>JAQTPE010000055.1 GCA_028748925.1 Candidatus Omnitrophota bacterium | reverse complement strand
TATCTTCATACCCTCTTCCACGCTCCTGGCTATGCCGCTCTTGGGAGTGCTTATGCCGATCTCCTGCATGGCCTTTTTAAACAGCTCTCTATCCTCGGCGCGCGAGATTGCGCTCACATCGGCGCCTATCGATTCTACGCCGTATTTTTTTAGCACCCCCTCTTTCATCAGGAAGTATGCCAGATTCAGGCCGGTCTGTCCTCCGAGAGTGGGCAGTATAGCGTCAGGCCTCTCTTTTTTTATTATCTCAGTGACGGCTTCTATGGTCAGCGGCTCTATATAAGTGACATCGGCCATGTTGGGATCGGTCATAATCGTGGCCGGGTTTGAATTGACTAAAATAATGAAGTAACCCTCTTCCTTAAGGGCTTTGCAGGCCTGTGAGCCGGAGTAGTCGAATTCGCAAGCTTGTCCTATTACGATGGGGCCGGAGCCTATCATCAATATCTTATGTATATCCTTACGCTTTGGCATATTTCACCTCGCCATGGAAGCGTGTACTATCTTTTATTTTTGGGGGTTTACCGGCGATCTTCAGGAATCTTGTGAAAGCGTCATTAACCTCGTCGAATCCCGGACTAGCGGGATCATATTGAACGGATATGAATTTCAATTGCATGCTCTCCAGTTCTTCTATAGACTTATCGTTTACATTGCGCATCGTTACCGTCACATTCTTTTTCGATTTAATAGAATCCTCGTCAATCACGTATGAGTGATTCTGCGCGGTTATCTCGCCTTTGAAGCTATCGGGCGGTCTTATCGGATAATTCGAACCATGGTGTCCGACCTTCATCTTGATCAGCGTTGCTCCAAGAGCCAGTCCTATGATCTCATGGCCGGTAGCTATACCCATCATAGGTATTTTACCGAGGGACTCTTTTACGGTATTTACTATTTCAGGGATTGCCGGATCGTTTTCCGGGCCGTTGGATATTATGAGTCCGTCGGGTTTTAGCGCGAGGATATCCTTAGCTTTGGTGTTATAAGGCAGGAGCGTTATATCGCATCCGAGAGTAGAGAGTTGTTTTATGAAGCTGTTTTTAATCCCAAGGTCGAGCACGGCTATATTCGCGCCGGAAGGACTGTCTTTTACTTTAACGGGTTTTTTTACGGATATATCTCTTATGGATTCGAGAGCGTGCCTATCATAATTACCGAGCTTCTTTAGTAATTTATCTATGGTCGAATCTTTTGTAGAGACTATACCGAGCATCTCGCCCTTATCCCTTATCGCTATGGCAAGAGTCCTCGTATCTATATCGCTTATAGTTACGACATCTTCTTTCTTCAGCAGACCTTCAAAGGGCCCTTCCGCCTGCCAGTTTGAATATGTCCGGGAAGACTCTTTTATGATAAGTCCGGATATCCGGCATTTCCCGGATTCGTTGAACTTCTTCGCTACGCCATAGTTGCCTATCAAAGGATAAGTCAGCACGAGTATCTTGCCCGCATTGGTTGGATCGGTTACCATTTCCTGATATCCGACAACAGCCGTATTAAGTACAACTTCGCCTATCTTCTCCCCTTCGGCCCCGACGGATATACCCTCAAAAACGCTGCCGTCTTCCAGCACCAGCTTTGCCTTCATGCGATCTCCCTATAAATAGTGAAAGCCAGCGAAGACGATAGTCCCCCTGGCCACAATTTTTACGTTGTGAGATATCTTACTTGCTATATGTTTTTGCTGCCCCTTTACGATAAACATTCACCTTTTCCATACGTGAGCCTCATTGTAACACAGGCAGTCGTGCCTGTCAATAGCGAGTTAAACTGTATAAACTGTATAGCTGATATAGCGGCGGGAGTGTCAGTTTAGATGAGCAGGTTATGAAACTTTATTTTGGTTGAGCGGCGTTTTGCGGAATAGCGCTCTTGTTCCCTTTATTTGCGCCTGCCATTGTCCGGGAGATCTTAACGTCGCCTTGCGTCTGAGCGATAACCTTATTTTCCACATCTTTTCGTTTTGCAAGTTCCGATATCCTGCTGTTTGTTTCGATCTGCGCGATCGCCACAACTTTATCCGTACCGGATTTTGTATAAACTTTTTCGGATGTGTCGTCACCCTGTATATTCCAGCACAATATGCCGTAACCTCCCGCTTCCCACAAGCTTGTCTCGGGATTATATCCTATATTGTCGATTGCCCAACCTGCCCTTGGATTGTTTATATCCTTGAACATCACGAATAAACGATAGTCGCCCGGCGAGGATATCTGCAGTCCGTCGGCTGTAACAGGATGAGCTTGAGCATACGACACGGTATACATGTAGATAATATCTTCTACAGGCCTTCCGGTATCTTGAGAAATCAGGGCTCTGGCCTTTTCAATCGCGAAGTTACGGTCAAAAGGCTCTTTATCAGGAGCGGTCAACGGCCCTTCAATTTTGCTATTCGGATCGACTATGTCAGGTTTATCCAACGGCCCTTCAATTTTGCTATTCGGATCGACCACTTTGGCTTTATTTACCGTTTGGTTCAGTTTAATCTGGCCTATCATGATCTTGCCCATTCGGTCTTTATGCCTCCTTACGATATCGTCATCTTCCTCGGCATAAGCAACGCTTGTAGCTATCAGGCCGAATATTATCAGGAATATGATGGATGAAGATGTCATGTGTTTCATGTTATACCTCCGTATTTGGGCTTTCTAAATGTCTTTAAAATCTCGGCAAAAAAAATATCGCCACCCTCTCTTTTCATACTTAAAGTATACACTATTAACGCATAAAAAGCAATATCTGCTCTATTCCGTATAATCATTTATGTTACGAAAAGATTACGGGAGGAGAATTTGCCATCGGTAGTGAGGTTTACGCCAAGCATCTTTAGCCCCACCTCATCTCCAGGCGACGGTATATGAGTCACGTGTATTTCGCAGCCTTTCAGATCGGCTAATTTCTTCATGGCTAATTCAGCCGTATGGTTGGTAGTAGCGCTTATGGAGAGAGCGATCAAGGTCTCCTCCAGGTCAAGGCTTTCCGGTTCTCCTTTAAGTATATCTTCTCTTAATTTTGATATCTGATTTATAATTTGAGGCGACAAGAGCAATATCTCATCCGGGATATTTGCAAGAACTTTTATGGCGTTTAAGATAAGGCTCGATGAAGCGTTCATGAGAGAGCAGTTCTTGCCTGTTACTATACGGCCATCCCCTAATTGCACGGCCGCTCCGCAATAGATGCCGGCAAAGCCTTTACCGTTCTTCTCGGCGTCTTCGGCCGCTTTCCTGGCTATCTCCACTACCGCCCTGTCCGTAACTTTTACGCCCATTCCCTCCATCAACATGGATACCCTGTCTACGGTCTCCCGCTTCTCTATTCCCAGTAAATATTCAGCGTTATATCTGAAATATCTCCTGATCAACTCCTGTTTTGCGGCCTCCTGGACCAAAGAATCGTTAACTATGCCGAAACCGGCCCTGTTTACGCCCATATCCGTAGGAGAATTGTATGTAGGTAGGTTGGCGTCTTTGTCGAGTATTTTGCCAAGCATAAGTTTTAATATCGGAAAACTTTCTACATCACGGTTATAGTTTATAGCCGTCTCCTTGTATTGAGCCAGGTGGAACGGGTCTACGAGATTAAAGTCCTGTATGTCGGCTGTAGCAGCCTCATAAGCAACATTAACGGGATGTTTTAACGGCAGGTTCCATATTGGGAATGTCTCGAATTTGGCATAGCCGGAATTTATACCATGTTTATGATCATGGTATAATTGTGAAAGGCATATCGATAGTTTCCCGCTGTTTGGCCCGGGAGCCGTAACTACAACTATCGGTTTTTTGGTATTAATGTATTCATTCCCGCCGAACCCGCTTTCGCTTACCACGATATCTATATCGGACGGATATTTCTCTATAGGATAATGCAGGTATACCTTTACACCTCTGCGTTCGAGCTTATTTTTAAATATAATGGCGGAAGGCTGGTTCGCGAAACGAGTTATAGCTACGGCAAGTATGTCCAGCTTCCATTTTCTCAAATCGTCGATGAGCTTAAACGTGGCGGCGTCATATGTTATTCCAAAATCACCGCGAACCCTTCCTTTTTCTATATCGCCGGCGTATATACCGAGCACTATGTCGATCTTGTCCTTGAGCGACTGGAGCAGTCTTATCTTTACATTGGGATCGTATCCGGGCAATACCCTTGCGGCGTGGTAATCGAAGCATAATTTTCCGCCAAATTCCAGATACATCTTGTTGTCGAATTTTTTTACACGATCAAGAATAGCGGTCGTCTGCTCTTTCAGGTATTTTTCATTATCGAAACCGATCTTGCTCATACTTTCTATTCTCCCGATATGAATTTACGGAAATCTGCCATAGCTTGCTTAAACGTCTCCCTGTTGGATTGCCAATCTTTGTATTTCGGCATCTGCGTGACCCACTCTTCGAATAATGCCCACCTGAGTTTCGCGGCCTCAGCTTGCTCGGCCGACAGGCCTAAATTACCTTTTATGCTCGGCTGCATGCTTGGCAGGTTGGTTTTGCCTTTATAATTCTGTATAGGCGTTACACGGCCTGTAAGCATATTATATTTTGACGGGATCTGCATACCCGCGATCTCATAATTGACGACACGCGTGAATATCGATTTGTATGAGGTTACGATCAGGGCAATGACAGCTATTATTACGATCACCGGTATAATTACTCTCTTCATAGCGCTCCTCCTCAATTTTAGGGATTACATGGCGAAGTATGCCTAATTCAGCAGCTCCATTTTATACAAACCATCGTAGGTCCCGGTAACCCATAAATATTTTCCGTCCCATGCGATTCCGGTAGTCTTTTTAGCCGGGGATCTTAAATATCCCAGCATCTCAAGCTTTTCTATGTCGACCTTATATATGCGATTGCTATACCAGCAGCTGATCCATATATGGTTACCGTCCCACGCGAGATGCGCCGGTTCCAGTATTTTTGCGATCTCGGCCATGCTTAAGATATTCATATCGGCGTCCATCTTAAGAATATGGAACCTCGTTCCCATAAGAGACCGTGTCCATGTCACGACAAACAGGTTAACTCCGTTCCACACCGCGCCCGCCGGGTGCGCCGGCTCCACGGATCTCTCCGACAGCTTATACATCTTATCGTTCTCTATCTTCGAGATATATACTTTTTTGGCATCCCAGTCTGTTACGAAGAAAGTATCTTTATCTTTAGGGGTTATCGCTTCGGTGAACGAACCTTCCGGTTTTATCTTTCTCAGTATCTTCCCGGTATTCGTGCTTACAACCCACGTATCACCCCTCTTCCCGTTATTTACCCATATATCTCTTCCGTCAAAATAGAGTCCTTCGTGGTACCATTTTGGTATTTTGATCTTTGCGACGGTTTTCGACTTTATCTCTCCATAGTTTTCGGCCATGGTAAATCCCGAAAGCCCGAATACCATGATTATTAACAGGGTTATTTTAAAAGCTCCGGATGGCCCTTTCCTCATCATTATCATCAGAATTTGTAATATGCTCCTGCGCTTAAGGATGTTTCGTCTATGAAATGGCCTTCAACGCTTATATATGTATTCTTCGTCATCTTTACATCGCAGCCGATCACTACACCGGCATAATATTTCGGAGGACGATTCTTCCTGTCTATATCATTTGTCTTCTGTATAAGGTTCCCATATGACAATTTAACTCCTGCAAAAGGAGTTATGATCCCGATATCTTTTGAAGAGACTAAAGAGAATTGCCAGTCTTCGTAGATCGCCATACGTTTATCGCCATTCAAATTTCTATTGGCCGGATGAGTGCTTGTATGCTGAAAACCGGTTACCACGCGTACTCTATTTACGGCATCGTCCATAACCCGCATCCTGAATCCGTAGCCTCCGGCAAAGCCGTTATTGTGCTCAACTTTCGGATGTATGCCGCCCTTCTCCCTTACGTTACCGAACCCTATTTTTCCATCGAGGGTGAGCCAGTCAAAGACTCCATAGGAGAGCGTGTAATAATTCTGAATACTCCTGACGTTTCCGTAAGAGTGAGCAAGGTCGTGTTTGAATATGCTGTTATTTTGATAACCGGTGATATACTTGCCCCTGTAGGGTATATTTGTACCATCGGTGGGCGCTGCGGAGAGAGAAGATGCGGTGAAGAGAACGACGGCTGCCAATCCATATACTTTTATATTTCGCATATGGGTTTGTATTCTACTATATTATTCGCAATAAGTCGAGTAATAATATGGCGTATGCGCTTTGAACTCCGCGGCGCAGGTATCGACGAGTTTAAATTCCGGCTTCATGCCGGCTTCTTCTCTCATCTTTTTTATACAGGCCTCGTCTTTGCCTAATAATGAGGCAAGCTGCTTATCGCTGAATCCGTATCCTTTTGCTGTATTGAGGAGTTCCGTGCCGATCTCGCCTTTACAAGCGACGATCTCTCTTTCTAATTCAACGATCTCTTTTATATTATGCAGGAACCACCTGTCTATCTTTGAGATTTCGTATATCTTATCGATATCGACACGGGCCCTGAAAGCGTCGCCGATATAAAATATCCTTTCGGCGCAAGGTCTTCTCAGCCTCTCATAAATTATATTCAACATATATTCATCGCATTTTATATCATCGAGCTTGTCTTTAAACAAGACGCTCTCCAGCCCGAATTTTTTTATTTCGAGCGAACGCAGTCCTTTTTGCAGGGCTTCTTTGAAAGTCCTGCCTATCGACATCGCTTCTCCCACAGATTTCATAGAGACCGTTAACGTGGGGTCGGCCAGCGGGAATTTCTCAAATGTGAAGCGGGGTATCTTTACCACACAGTAGTCTATGGACGGTTCAAAACACGCGGGCGTCTCTTTTGTAATATCGTTTGCTATCTCATCCAGCGTATATCCCACGGCCAGCTTGGCGGCTATCTTTGCTATAGGGAAACCTGTCGCTTTGGAAGCCAATGCCGAACTTCTCGAGACTCTTGGATTCATCTCTATGACCACCATCCTTCCCGTATCGGGATGTACGGCGAATTGGATATTCGAGCCGCCGGTTTCTACCCCTATCTCTCTTATGCAGGCGATGGCGGCATTCCTCATCCTTTGGTACTCTTTATCTGTCAGCGTTTGTATCGGCGCCACAGTTATCGAGTCACCGGTATGAACGCCCATAGGATCGAAATTTTCTATGGAACATATTACTACAACATTGTCTTTGAGGTCGCGCATAACCTCAAGCTCAAATTCTTTCCAGCCCATTACGGACTCTTCGACCAGTATCTCGCTGATCATGCTGGACTCGAGGCCGATCTTTGCCCGTATTTTAAATTCCTCCATATTATACGCGACGCTTCCACCCGTACCGCCCATGGTGAAACTCGGCCTTATTATCAGCGGGAAACCTATCGTTTCTGCTACGGACAACGCCTCTTTCAAATTATAGGCTTTGTCGCTCCTTGGCAGGTCCAATCCTATTCTTTTCATCGCTTCTTTGAATAAGCGCCTGTCTTCGCCTTTCTTGATCGCCTTTATATTTGCCCCTATAGTCTCTACTTTATATTTTTTTAATATCCCCTTTTCGGCGAGGCCTATCGTGACGTTCAGGGCCGTCTGTCCCCCAAGCGTCGGCAGGAGCGCGTCGGGCCTCTCTTTCTCTATTATCTTTTCTATTATTTCCACCGTTATCGGCTCTATATAAGTCCTGCTCGCCATATCCGGGTCAGTCATTATCGTGGCGGGATTCGAATTGACGAGAATTATCTTATAGCCGTCCTGTCTCAAGACTTTGCAGGCCTGCGATCCGGAATAATCGAATTCGCAAGCCTGGCCTATAACTATCGGGCCGGATCCTATTATCAGTATTGATTTTATGTCGGTTCGTTTAGGCATTCTTTTTCATCATCTGTGCGAATTTTGCAAATAGATATTCGGCGTCATTTGGACCTGGAGCCGATTCCGGATGGAATTGGACGGAGAATATCGGAAGTTTTTTATGCCTCATCCCCTCAAGCGTCCTATCATTGAGATTTATGTGTGTTATCTCAAGATCTTTTTTATTAAGGGTGTCGATATCCACGCAGAAACCGTGATTCTGTACCGTTATTGATACTCTGCCGGTCTTTAAATCTTTAACCGGCTGATTTCCCCCATGATGGCCGAATTTCAGTTTGTATGTTTTCCCGCCGAAAGCAAGACCGAGCATCTGGTGCCCGAGGCATATGCCGAATATAGGTATTTTTCCAATTAACTCCCGGGTAGTCCGGACTATATAAGGCAGCGCCGCCGGATCCCCGGGACCGTTCGATAAAAGAACGCCGTCAGGTTTGCGGCTCAAGATGTCTTTAGCCGGCGTTGAGGCGCTTACAACCGTTACTCGGCAGTCGTTCCTGGCGAGCTCTCTCAGTATATTGAATTTTACTCCGCAATCGATCACGACCACTTCATATCTGCCGTTCTTATTCCATTGGCGATCCTTTGGCTGAGTTACTTCTTTAACGAGATCTATACCTGAGAGGCCGGGCGATTTTCCCGCTTTTTCGATAAGGCTATTTTCGTCGAAGTCTATCGTTGATAAAACCGCCTTCTTTGAGCCCGACTCTCTTATGTGGAGCGTAAGAGCGCGCGTGTCAATACCCTCGATTCCCACTATACCATTCTCAACCAGATAGTTGCCGAGCGTCTTTTGACTGCGCCAACTGCTCGCTATTTTGGAGTATTCTTTAACCACAAAGCCCTCAACGAACGGCCTGTGCGATTCGGCGTCTTCGTCATTAACGCCGTAATTTCCTATCATAGGGTATGTCATGGTAACGATCTGGCCTTTATACGATGGATCGGTCAATATCTCCTGGTATCCGGTCATACTCGTATTGAATACAACCTCTCCGAACCTTTCACCGGATGCCCCGAAAGACTTGCCCCTGAATACCCTGCCGTCTTCTAATGCGAGAATTGCGTTCATCTTTTTATTTTTAATGCCGCTGCAATGAAGTCCCTGAACAACGGATGCGGCTTATCCGGTTTTGACTTGAATTCCGGATGAAATTGGACCGCTATAAAATAGGGGTGCTTTTTTATTTCTATCATTTCAACCAGGTTCTTCTTTGGATATATTCCGGAGAAGATTATACCTTTTTTTTCCAATAAGTCACGGTAAATATTGTTGAATTCATATCTGTGGCGGTGACGTTCCGTTACCATCGATTTTTTATATGTTTTATGGGCAACGCTCCCTTTCTTTACTCTGCATGGATAGGCGCCCAGGCGCATGGTGCCGCCCATGTTTTTAATATCCCTCTGCTCTTCCAGAAGGCTTATGACAGGATATTTGG
Source organism: Candidatus Omnitrophota bacterium (assembly GCA_028748925.1). Classification (GTDB taxonomy): domain Bacteria; phylum Omnitrophota; class Gorgyraeia; order 2-01-FULL-45-10; family 2-01-FULL-45-10; genus 2-01-FULL-45-10. Next base: position 1,305 of record JAQTPE010000055.1, on the reverse strand, counting down.
TGCTTTTATTAAATTCAGTTGAGTTGGCCCCTTTGAGGCCGCAGACGTTCCTGGCGAACTCTACCACCGCGCATTGCATTCCAAGGCATAACCCAAGAAACGGGATATTCTTCTCTCTTGCGAATTTTATGGCCGCTACCTTGCCTTCTATGCCTCGATAGCCGAATCCGCCCGGAACGAGTATTCCGGCAACATCGTTTAGCATGCTGCCCGCGCCGTGTTTTTCTACATCTTCGGAGTCCACTTTTTTTATTATGACCCTAGTGTCATTATATATGCCGGAGTGTATGAGCGATTCATATATCGATTTATAGGCGTCTTGAAGGCCTATATACTTGCCAACTACCGCCACCGTCGCTTTATACCTGGGTCTTAGCGCTTTTTGGACGACCAATTCATCCCAATCCTTAAGATCCGTAGACCTGCATTTTAATCCAAAATGACTTAATATTATCTTGTCGAGCCCCTGATCCTTGAACATGAGGGGCACTTGATATATCGATTCGGCGTCCCTTGCCTCGATAACGGCCTCTTTGTTTACGTTGCAAAAAAGAGATATCTTCTCTTTTATGTCGTCAGACAAAGTCTTCTCTGTCCTGCAGATAAGTATATCGGGCTGTATCCCTATCTCCCGCAGTTTACCTACGCTATGCTGCGTGGGTTTTGTCTTTATCTCTTCGGCGCTGCGAACGAAGGGTATCAATGTCAGATGTATATATAACGCATTGCGGTACCCGACTTCGAGCCTGAATTGCCTGGCTGCCTCCAGGAACGGAAGGCTCTCAATATCTCCGACGGTCCCGCCGATCTCTATTATCATGACCTGTGCTTTGGAGGCATGGGCGGCTTTGTGTATTCTCTCTTTTATCTCATTGGTTATGTGAGGTATCACCTGGATGGTCTTACCCAGATAATCACCGCGTCTCTCCCTCGCTATTACAGTATTGTATACCTGGCCTGTTGTGGCGTTTGAAAATCTGGTCGTTTCCGCGCTCGTGAACCTTTCATAATGTCCGAGGTCAAGATCTGTTTCGGCTCCGTCCTCCGTTACGTACACTTCGCCATGCTGGTAAGGATACATGGTGCCGGGATCCACGTTAATATACGGGTCCAGTTTCATCAAAGCGACTTTTAAACCGCTTGACTCCAGGATCTTGCCTATAGACGCGGAGGCTATGTCTTTGCCCAGGCTCGAAATAACACCGCCGGTGGTAAAGATATATTTTGTCATATTACACCTTCTTTCGTTTTGAAAAACATACAACTTTTTGAGATACAACGTCCGACATTATTCTCAGATTTCTA
>JAQTPE010000054.1 GCA_028748925.1 Candidatus Omnitrophota bacterium | reverse complement strand
CTTCTCTTTATCATATAGGCCTTTTAAGACGCGCGTTTTTTTATCTTTAATATTATAATTCACTCTGTGGCTTGAGGCCCCTTGCGGCGATAATGTTTTATCGGATACGGATGGTTTTAAATGTAGATAGACCGGCTCGAGCGCAAAAGAGCTGATGGAATCATAAGGACAAAACGTGGAACCCACTTCATTCATCGGCAGGAGCTGTATTATAGAATAACCGCATTCCGAAGACCAGTCGACCAGCAGTTTAAGATCCTCGAAATCGCCGATACCGAAGCTATTCTCCGAGTATATTGAGAAGAGAGGCGCAAGTATGCCCGCCCTTCTCTTAAGCGTCTTCGCCATGGGTATATTATACCATATTATATTATTTTACAGAAACGCGCTCGATACGGTATCGCAAAAGAGAATACCTTTGCGGGTAAGACGCACCCTTCCAGCCGCAAGTCCGATACTCTCCCTCTCTATGAAACCGTCCGCGACAAGTTTCGGCAATGCCCCTCTCTCCAGGTCCGGCAAGTCGAAACCCGTCTTCTCCCTGAACCAATCGAAGCCTATCCCCTCCATGGTACGTATCTTAACCGCAGCCGTCTCTCTGGCGCTCTCTTCGGGCGATAACTTTTCGCTCGATCCGACGGGCTGAATGCCCAACCTGACTTTGTCGATATAATCGGATATATCCGGAACATTCTCTCTTCTGATGCCATCGGAATACGAAACTGCCGATGGACCCAGACCCGTATAAGGATCATTGTTCCAGTAGGTGTAATTATGCTTGCAGTGGAAGCCGGGCCTGGAGAAGTTGGATATCTCATATTGTACGAAACCTCTCTGCGCCAGATAAGAGATAGCCAGATCATACATATCGGCGGATATCTCCTCAGAAAGCGGCATAATGGATCGATCTTTTACGCATTCTCTAATAGAAGTGCCCGGTTCATAGGTGAGATCATAGCAGGATATGTGTGTCAGGGGCAGGTCCGCGGCGGCCTTAAGATCGTCTTTCCATCCCGGTACGGTTTCGTCCCATATTCCAAAAATAAGATCTATGCCGATATTCTTGAAACCGGCCTTTTTTGCTTTCGCGACCGCTTTAACAGCGCATGAACGGTCATGAAGCCTGCCTAATTTTTTTAATTTGGCATTATCAAAAGACTGGACCCCTATGCTTATCCTATTTACGCCTTCATTTAAAAATAGAGCCAGTTTTTCCTCTGTCAGGCTCTCGGGGTTAGCCTCTATGGTGAACTCAATAGCTTTGCCGGAAAACTTCCTCAATGGAAGAAATATCTTTTTTAACTCTTCAAGGCTTAAAATGGTGGGAGTGCCGCCTCCTATATATATGGTGCGGAATTCTCCGTTGAGAGCGCCGATCTGCGCGGCAAGAACATCACAATAGGCAAGGGAAAGCCCCCCTTCATAAGGGGAGCTATAGAAACCGCAATAACGGCATTTGCTTCTGCAGAAAGGTATATGTATATAAAGAGATATTATTAAGCGCCTACTTTTCTTGTGCTACCCGATTTAAAATTAAAGATGCCCGTCTTCTTCTTTTCGGGAACCGCCGGCGGGGCAGTCTTCTCTTCTTTCTTTTCGCTCTGCTTCACCGTGATCTTGCCGAGCTCGATCTCTTTTGATTTATTCTCAATAATATCGAGGTTATCTTTCAATACCATCATGCTCTGCCTGATATCGATAACGGTGGATGCATAATCTTTTTGCCAGCCCTGGAGATCTTTCTTCATCTCCTCGAGCTTCGACATGAGGCCGCGCCTCTCATCTTCGCTTAAATTTACGGTATTTTGTATGGATTTGACGGCATCACTATAACCCTTTATCTGGGAGTTTATATCATCCACTGTGGATTTGAAATTATCGAGTCTGGCCTCAAGGCCCTCCATCTTGCTCCTACCGGACATATTCTGCCGTTCCAGGTAATCGATCTTATCCTTATATTCCTTATAAAAGGAAAAGCTCGCAACTATGCTTCCCGCGACCAATACGAAGAGTATTCCTATGAGTGCTATCAATATTATATCTTTTTTCATTACCTATTCCCTCCTGTCTGCAATAAGCAGACTTTTTATATTGCTTAACAATATATCATTCGAAAAAAAATTAGTCAATTATTATCTGATGGTGGATACCCGCTTTCGCGGGTATGACATAATTTCGAATCTCAAAATAGTATTACCGTCGATACAGACCCGCTTATTCGGACGCAAGTGAGGAGAAGTATCTTTTCTCAGTCATGACCTTTTTTTATCAGGGCCAGTTTTTTATTCCTGGGCCAACTCTTGATCTCAGCTTCCCGCTTCAACGCCCCGGACCTGTCAAAACAACTTTCACTGTAGATCAATTTTACGGGTTTCCGTACGCGGGTATAGCTGCCCCCTCTCCCGGAGTTATGTTCATCTATCCGGCGCGGGATATCCGTCGTTATGCCGGTGTAGAGCGACCCGTCCGAACATTTTATTATATAAACATGCCACATGATAATCTTTCGCCAATTCCTGCTAAACCCTACCGGCTATCTCTAGTTAAAGGACGAAGCAGAATGGCGTCCCCGGGCAGAATCGAACTGCCACGCCTGGCTTCGGAGGCCAGTGATCTATCCAATTGAACTACGGGGACGTCATAAAAAGCTTATTGCAACCAACTATAGATAGACACAGTAAGCCTTACTCAATTTTTTTTATTCCGTTGTTTCAGCTTATAGCCTTTCGTACGCGCAATAAGATCCATCCGATCGCGATTCCCAGGAGCGCGCCGGCTAAAACATCCGACGGGTAATGAACTCCAATATAAACTCTTGAGAAGGCCACTGCCGCGGCAAAAGAATAAAAAATCACCGCGTACTTTTTAAAGTACGCCGTTAAGACAGTCGCCGCCATAAAGGACGAGGTGGCATGGCTGGATGGAAACGACACACTCTTCTCTTTTGCAAGTAAATATACATCGGTGAGCGCAAGAAAAGGCCTTGGCCTTGCGATAAAAGCCTTCAGCGCCGATACAAGATAAAAACTCACAGTAAAGCCCGCGAGCATTATCAGACCAAGTATTCGAAGATCTTTTCTCCTTGAAAATAGAAGCGCTACTGACACGGCAAACAGGACGGGCCCGCCGCAGATCTTGCTTATCACAGGCATGATGAGATCGAATAAAGGATTATTGAAGCCATGATTAATAAAAAAGAATGATGTCCTGTCTATATACCGCAGCATAGCTCTCTTTCATTATGCATTTCTATTTCTTACAAGAAACGATCCTGCCGCGCAGAGGAGCCCGCTCGCCATAATCGTTTTCGGAGCGCCGAATCTGTTCGCGACGGCCCCCGCTATAAGGAACCCGAACGGAACCATACCCATGAAGGCGACCATAAACAGGCTCATGACCCGGCCCCGCTTATCGTCATGGACAACCGACTGTATTATAATATTATTGGCGGACATCTGCACCATCATACCGAATCCTATGAATAATAGTATCACCGATGATAGCCATAAAACCCTGGAGAATGAGAATGCTATCAGGCCCATCCCGAAAATATTGGTAGTTAAAAACACTATGCCGCTTAATCCTTCGGTGCCTTTCCGGGACGCGAGAAAGAACGCGCCTATTAAAGCGCCCAGGCCCGTTGAGCCCATAAGAAAACCGAGGGTATTCGCGTCTCCCCGTAATACATCTTTCGCGAAGACGGGCATCAGAACTACATAAGACATACCGATCATGCTGACTAATCCGGTCAAAAGCAGGATCGATCTGATCAATCTATTCCCAAAAGCATGCTTAATGCCCTCTTTCAATCCGTGAATTATATGTTTGTCCTGACGAACTATCGCATGATGCGTAATATGCATACCTAATAGGGCCGCGATGACCGCTATATAGCTCAGGCCATTAAAGAGAAAGCATATACCCTCTCCGAAAAGAGCCACAAGTATGCCCGCTATTGAAGGGCCTATGAGCCTGGCGGCGTTAAAGACCAATGAATTTAGCGCTATCGCGTTGGCCATATCCTCTTTCTTACCTACTATATCGACGATGAAAGCGTGTCTTGCCGGAGAATCGAAAGCTATGGCTATGCCTAAAAATATAGTAAGCGCAAATATATGCCAGACCTCTATCTTCCCCGTCATTATAAGAGCCGCGAGGATCAGAGCCTGTATCATTTCCATAGCCTGGGTCACGATCAGCATGCGGTGCCTGTTCATTCTGTCGGCAAGCACGCCGGCAAACGGAGTAAAGATAAAGGTGGGGATACTGCCCAGAAACCCTACGAAACCGAGCATGAAAGGAGATTTCGTGAGACGGTAGATAAGCCAGCCTATAGCCATCTGCTGCATCCATGTTCCGGTCAGGGATATACTCTGGCCTATAAAGAATAACCGATAATTCTTATACCTGAGCGCCCTGAACATATGTTTAAGATTATCTGATAAATTCATAGAATTTTTTTACGGATATAACGGTAGCGCCGGCCGCGCGGGAGGAGTTTCCCACGCGGTTATCGTCCGAGACCACTATAACATGGAACTTTCCCGATTTGTTCTGAGCAAGGCGTATTATCGACCTGTCACCCTCTCCTGTCTTCGAGAATACCTGATTGGGTTTATTGAGAGACAGTCCCCTGTATTCGTCTCTTCCGTCAAATACTACATAAACTTCGGATATCCCTCCACAGCGGCGCTGATACTCTCTGGCCAGATCCGTTATCGCGTTACGGGCGTCCTCGAGACTTTCGTCCAAAAGATCATCTATTTCGGGGATCTTGTGTATAGCATTATATCCGTCTACTATTAATACTTTCACCCAGCACCTTCTTCTATGTGCGTCCGAATATAAGAAGGTGCTGGGTTAAAATATCCCATCCTTAGCTTGGGGAAATCTTTTTTTAACAGTCCGATCATCTCTTTTACGCCAAAGATATCTTCTCTCTTTATCGATATCTTCAATTCCTTAAAATATCTCAAGGGATCATAATTCAAATTACGCCATTGTATCATATCTATGTGGGTTTTCTCTATCAGCTTCTTAAAAGCTCCGATCTCACCAAGCGAATCGGTGAAGCCCGGCATGGTAAGATAGTTCAGGGAGACGAATCTATTCCTCTTTTTAGCCTCTTTAACAGACCTTAGAATATCTTTGAACGAATAATCTTTCGGCTTGTAGTACCTGATATAGTATTTTTCACGCGCGCTGTTCAAACTTACACGAATGGAGTCGAGGCCTGAATCGAAGAGCCTCGCGACGGCATCCGGACGGCTCGCGTTGGTATTCATATTGATCAGGCCTTTCGAAGAGCATCTCCTGATTAACCGTATGGCCTTTTCTATAACATCGGCTGAAAGCAGCGGCTCGCCCTCGCACCCCTGCCCGAAACTGACAATGGGGTCTCTGACATTATTGATATGATACAGAGCTATCTGGGCTATTTCGGCCGGCGTGGGGATGAACTTTATCCTTGGCTGGGCAACCGGACATCTCTTTTTGGACTGATAAGAAATGCATCCGGCGCATTCGGCATTGCACGCGGGAGACGTCGGAAGTGGCGCTTCATATCTGCCCAAGAAGAGGTTCCTGGCATTAGGGCAGCCGTAAGAGAGAGCGCATCTTTCGAGATGTTTGACCAGCCTGTTTTTAGGAAAGATATTATTCAGTTTCGCCGCGCCGCGCCTTACGAGCTTCATATCCATAAAACGCGAATCATGGCAGAGCGACCTGTCAACATGGATTGCCGCGACATAAATATCCCCATTATGGACCGCACACGCCGCATAGGCAAATAACGGTAAAGGTTTAAGTCCGCCTGTCTCGCTGTAGGCGCTGTTATACGTAACCGTATATCCGGGCGGTAAAAAAGCGGCGACCGCCGAAAGATCTTCGTTCTGAACAAAAGACCTGCTAACAGGATCATACGCTATAGCTGTCCTGCCGGGCAGATGAAATATTTCGCTTGCCGCGGGCAATTTTATCATATCCCGGGCTTTCAAGATAAAGAGATGTCCCGCCTTCATCCCAACCGCTTCAAGCCGGGGCATCTCAAATACCTTCCCACGATGATCTGCTGTTAGTAATATACCCACACCTGCCTCTGCGATTAATTTTTTGTCTCAACCTTCAGGCATACCCCGCAGGGTCCGCCCTACAGCGGGAAGCGAAAAGATTACTTCTTCTTTTCGTTAGATCTAGCGAGCAGATAGAGCAGATCGGATAGGCGGTTAAGATAGATCACTATATTGGGATTTTTTATCATACCTTTTTTCTGCAGCGTAACGCTCCTGCGTTCTGCGCGCCGGGTAACGGTCCGCGCCACATCGAGAGCGCTCGAAGCCGCGCCCGCGCCGGGAATGCAGAACGACCTGATCTTTATATTGCATTTGCCCTCCAGGCAATCTATCTCTCTTTCAAGAATGCATATTGAGCCTGCGCCTATCTTCTTCTTTATTTTATATGAGCCTGCCGCGCTGGTTGCCACTTCGGCGCCAAGCAAGATGAGATCCTTCTGTACAGAATGAACTACCCTCTTCGTATTCTTATCTTTAGACGCGTTCTTGGCCATGCCCAGGAATGAAGAGACTTCATCGATAGCGCCGCATATCTCCACGCGTATATCGTCTTTATCCACTCTCTTACCGCAATAGAGCGACGTCTTGCCCTTGTCACCCGTCTTAGTCGCTATTCCCATAGAAAAACCATTGCATACCCCGGAGGTCTACGGCGGTTAGCTCGTCTCTTTTCTGTCTTTAGCTAAAAGCGCGAAGATCAGGCCCGCAATACAGATATAGATCCCGAACCTGAAGGCGGCGTCGAACCCGACCATCATCACTTCAGGCGAATGCTTGATATCCTGAATACTCATGTGTATAACGGCTATCTTGGCATATATCGCCTTCATCAATACGAGCGGTATCACCGCTATACCGAATACGCCGCCCATACTCATGACTATCTTATAAACTGCCGATCCCATTCCGTGTTTGTTCGCGGGAACATGCGCCATCACAAGTTTATTATTAGCCGGCAAAAAACACCCTATAGCCATACCTGCTACCATAAGCGACGGCAATATGAAAAGGGGCGAAGATTTTACCGTAAATAAAGAGAACATGAAGAACGCAAGTCCCGTAAATGCCATACCTATGGCGCATATCTTTCTCATGCCTATTCTGTCTGAAACGACGCCCGCGACAGGGGCAAATACCATGACCATTGCCGCGGGTAACATCAAAAATAAGCCCGAACGCATGGCATCGAGGCCTCTTACCATACTTAGATAAAAAGGAAAGAGAAAGAGCAGCCCCATATAGACAAATATCGCGCAGAATGCAGAAATGACCGCAAATGTGAAATCGAGATTTTTGAATAACGCTATATCGAGTATCGGATTGGGCGTGCTCTTCTCGCGTATAATGAAAATAATGAGCGCCGCGGCAAATACCGCGAAACACGATATTATCACAGGATTATTTAACCCCATTTTCCTCATGGCGTTTAGCGCGTATATGAGAGGAGATAACGATATAAAGATCAATGCGGCGCCGAGATAGTCTATCTTTTCCCGCGAAGGCTTATCCTCCCTGGACGGAAGTTCTCTTTGCGCCGCTATCGCCACACAGATACCTATAGGAATATTTACAAAAAATATTCCCTGCCAGCCGATATGGCTATTGATATAACCGCCGATCACCGGCCCGAGAGAAAAACCGAGACCCTGGGCCGTGGCCATAATACCGAGAGCCCTGCCCTGGATCGATGACGGGAGAGAGGTAGTTATGATAGCGATGCCTATGGGGCTAAACATCGCTTCTCCTAAACACTGAAATATCCTTAAGACAAACAATATATCTAACGTAGGCGCAAAAGCGCAAAGAGACGTCCCCGCTATAAATATTATCAGACCCATAATAAATATCTTTTTGAGCCCTAAAATATCTCCGAGTTTCCCGAACAGGAGAACGGTACTCGTTACGACCAATAGATATGCCAACGGCAGCCTGGATACGCTGCCGATAGTAGCGTTAAAGTAACCGGTTATGGTAGGCAGAGATATATTCAACATGCTGTAATCAACGCTGAACATGAATACCGATGCTGAGATCACGGCTATGACCAGGTTCTGCTTGCGTTTTTCTTGTATCAGGCACTCTTTCACCCCGCTCATTCTCCTATTCTATTCCCGCCTTGAAGAATGGGCGGGGTTCATTATAAAAGTATCTCTTCGATTATCTTGAACTCAGGCGGGATCTTGAAATCACAGCGTAAATGGGAAGCCTTGAACTGGCTGTCATGCTGAAGGACCGCCAGGCGCGCTTTTCGGAATTTTTCAAAAGAACCCTTCTCAAGCACCTTTAACTTGGGATCCCCGAGCCTTTGAGAACTGCGCTTCGCCTTGTATTCTATATTGATCTTGCCTAAATTGTCATCGATATGGTTTAAGAAGCTCTTCTTCTTGCTCGCGTCGTGCTCCTGGGTAAACTCCACCAGGAAAGAATAGCTGGGCGGTATCTGCCACTCCAGGCATGCGCAGAAGAACTCAACGTCTATGCCGATAGCCTCCTCCGCTTTGCGTATAGCATCTATTACCTGGGCCTCATACAACTTTTCACCTGTAGCGGAAGATACATTCTTTCCTTTTTGGACAAACTCTATCACCGGCGCCTTTTCGCGGAAACCCACCACCCGGATTATATCGTCTATATTGTACCTGTACAGACCTCCGGGAGTTGTAAATATAATATAATAACGCCCTCCCTTTTTCAGCTTATCCACGGTAAGGTATCTCGGCTCCGTCTTTTCAATATCCTCTTCAGGTATGAATTCATAAAAATTCGAACCGGCGGTGAGAATCCCGCTCGGGCCGTCATCCGATATCGGCACCGATATTCGCGCCTCGGTGGAGACGTAACCGAAGTCGCGCATTCTTATATCTTCCGGAAAATATTTGATAAACTCCTTTAAGTATAATCCCACCGTCCCTCCTGTCCAACAGGCTATGAGAGCGAGATCTTTCCAAAAATCTTTAGGCAGGAGAAGGCCTTTTTCCGCAAGGAGTTTCTCTAAAAATTCGGCCCTCTCCGGATTGGGTTTCAGGGTCTTTTCTATCGTTTCGCGTATACCGGGTTCTATATTCAGGGATCTATTAAGCGAGCCCTTCCCGATATCTTCTATTATATCTTTGGCGTATCTGTTTATCTTCTGGCAAAGCACAAGTATCGTCAGGGGATTCATTGTGGATATATTAGTGACATTAGCTTCTATGCCTATTCTCAGCATGGTGTAATAACGCGCCTCATAATCCTTTATACAAAAAACCTCATAAGGAAGCGCATAATGGTCTTTTACCAAGGAAGGCATATTCTTATAGGCGTCCCCCGATTCCGAACCATATGGAACCCCCGATGGAGCATAGCCTTCCACCGCCGGGCTCATGATAACAAGCGCTTTACCCTTCAACGCTTCAGGATGATCGGTAAGGACGCGATAAAGCCAAACACTCATCACCTTCGATTTTTGCCGGCGGGAATATTTGGTAACGGGAATAAATTTGGGCCTGTTGGTAGTGCCGCTCGTTATGCCGAAGAATATAGCCTTATCTTTAGTGAGCACTCCATGCTCGCCCCTCAATATCTTTTTTATGTAAGGCCTCAACGATTCGTAATTATTTACGGGAACCTTCTTTTGAAAATCTTCCACAGTCTTGATAGATGAGAATCCATACTTCTTACCATATAACGTGTTCCTGTTCTTCTTTATAATACCGAATAATAACTTCTTCTGTGTTTTGGCGGGATCTATAGCACACAGGTCGAACAAGATACTGTCAATAACTCGAACCTTTATGAGAAGTTTGATTAAATTCATTCTGTTATGTACTTTCTTAAGATATCTTCTTTAACCGTTACGCCGAGGCCGGGCTTATTCAAAGTATACTCCATGCCCCTCTTTGGCGTCAAATCTTCTTCGATAAGATCCTCTTTTAAAAGAAGCCTCGAATAGCCTCCCTCGAAATACGCCAGTCTCTTCGTTACCGCGGCCAGATGTATGGCGGCCGCTGTTAATATGCCGGATTCACCGACATGGCAGCCTATCTGATAACCCATCCCATGATCCTGAGCTATCTTTATAATCTCCATGGACCTGAATATCCCGCCGCATTTGGAGAGCCGCACATTGAACATATCGCAGCCCTTGATACTGGCCAGGGCCAAAGCGTCTTTCCCTGTGCAGAGAGATTCATCCGCCATCACCGGCTCATTGCAAAAGTCCTCCACCTTCTGCATAGCGCTAAAGTCGCCTTTGGGAGTCGGCTGCTCCACACATGAGATATTTAACCGCTTGATCTTATCCATCACTTCAAGAGTCCGGGCGACATTCCATGCGCCATTAGCGTCGATTCTTATATCCGAATCACCCGCCAGCCATCTCACGAGACGAACCCTGTCGGGATCATTACCGTATCCAACCTTAACCTTAAAGAACCTGTATCCTTTGGCTTTAAAATATATCGTGGTGAGGGCGGTCTTAAAGATAGAGCCTCCCGAAATTATGGCGCTCGAGGCGAAGCTCTGTTTCAGGGTCTCACCAAGAATATCGTGAACCGGCCTGTTTAAAATCTTCCCAAGGCAATCGAGAAGCGCTATCTCCAGGGCACAGCGCGCCTCGGCTTCTATCCCGTCTATAGATCTTATAAATTCCGCCCCTGTATCCAGTTCGGCGCCTTTCAATCGGGGAAGAAACTCTCTCAACTGCGCATAGACGGCATCCT
>JAQTPE010000053.1 GCA_028748925.1 Candidatus Omnitrophota bacterium | reverse complement strand
GACGCTTACCTTCTATTATTATTTCGAGGGGGTCGTGGATAATCGCGCCATCCAATTAAGAAACATTGCTTCAGATGTATTTAACATACATTAAGCAGGGGAACTATATATGAGCGGAATGGAATTCGAGCGTCGTAAAAAGTCGGCCGTAGGCCTGAATATGACCCCTCTTATCGACATGGTGTTTTTGCTTCTCATCTTCTTTATCCTGTCATCTCATTTTATATCCGAACAGGGTTTCAAGATAAAGCTGCCAAAGGCCGTCCGTGCCCAATCGCATAAGAACGAGAACGTTGTCGTATTCGTCCGGGCCGATGGGAGCGTGATCGTAGATAATAAGACGGTTGCGATAGATAGGCTCGAACGGAAGCTGGCCAGATGTATTGAGAAATCGAGTTCGAAGACCGTCGTTATAAAAGCCGATGAGAATGTTAATTTGAAGTTGGCAGTAAAGATAATGGATATCGCCAAATCGTCTAACGCGGGCGGACTTGTCATATCAACGCAGGTCGGAGATAATGAGATTATTAAATGAGGTTCAGTTTTGTTTTGTATTATCGATAGCATTACATGCGGGACTGATAGGCTCGCATATGCCGTATTTTCAAACTTCACATAAAGACTCTTTTGAAGTCGAGTTTGAGAGGCAGGAAGAGATCTTACCCAGACAGCATCAGATTGCCGAGGAGAAGAAGATAGAGAGGGAAATCTCGCGGCCCGTGATTCAGAAAGATATTGTAGAAGAAATAGCGGATAAGGTGGATGTGAAGCCGGAAGAGACGAACGAGGAATTCAAAAGGTCTTTATTGCGTTATCAGGACAGTGTTAAACAGAAGATCCAGGAAGAAAAGAGATATCCGCGTCAAGCGCTGCGTCTCGGTAAAAGGGGGACGGCGCGAGTGGTTTTTATTTTAATATCATCGGGAGCTATACAAGATATTCGTTTGCTGCAGTCCTCGGGTGTTGCGGATCTCGATAGCGAAGCGACAGATGCCATAAAGAGGGCAGGGCCTTTTCGGCCGTTTCCGGAAGGGATTGACAGGCAAGAACTGAATTTTGAGATAGACATTGCTTTTATGCTCAAGAAGAGCTAACGTTTGTTAGGGCGTATTTCACAAAGAAGAGGTGTAAGCGTATGGATAATCACGATTCGATTAACAGGCAGAAAAAAGGTGTAAGCAGCTTTACTCTGCATGATCCGGAGACGATTTTCCGCGAAATCAAACTTAAGGAAGGTGATTCATTCCTTGATTTGGGCTGCGGCGCGGGAGATTATGCCTTTTATGCGTCAAGAATAGTCGGGTTGTCGGGAGTAGTGTATGCAATTGATAAATGGCCGGAAGTTATCTCTATGATAACAAGCAAAGTTATCTCCAGGGGAATAAGCAACATTAAAGCCATGCCATGCGACATCACTGCATCCTTGCCTCTCGAAGATAGCAGTATCGACGTTTGTTTATTAGCGACTGTATTGCATATACCCGATGTCGTTCAGAATATAAAAAACTTATTGAAAGAAATCCGCCGCATTTTAAAATCAGAAGGCCGTATAGTGGTTATCGAAATCAAAAAAGAAGAGATGCCCTTTGGTCCTCCAATGCATTTGCGTTTATCGCCGTATGATACCGAAAGCATGATATCTTCAAATGGTTTTACAAAAATAAGACTGACTGATCTTGGATATAGCTACATGATTCAATTTGAACGAAGATGACGAAACATAAGTTATAATGATAATTTAACAAACTGCCTGATAGAGAGAACGTTATCATAATCCGCAACAATTGCTTGTCGCCAAAATAACAAAGGCCTGACTAAGGTTGGAAATGCCAAAACACTAATCGCTTGTCTTTATCCGCAAAAACGCTTATAATAAAACCGGATGTTGAAGCTTAAAACGGGCGGTTTTTTTATTCCGGAGAACTTATCATGAGAAGAATACTTTTATTCATATTGCCGATTTTAATCATAGTTACAATAGCCTTTATCGGTTTCGGGATATTTCAGGTGAGATCCGAAGAGACAAGGCTGTTTGACGAACTTATGCGAAAAGCTAAAGCCGTAGCTGAGAGCATGGAATTGTCTGTGAAACACGCGCTTGAAAACAATAATATAAGCGATGCCAGATGGTTGGTCGAAAAATTCCAGAAAAGGGAAAGATCTCAGGGGTGCGTGATTTATAATAGAGACGGCAATGTCGTGGCTATTACGGGCAGATTTTCCGAGTGGAAAGACAGAAACAGGCCATACATAAAAGACGTGATTGCGAGCAAGAATGCCCGAGGGGCGATAGAGCAGTTTAAGGATTATAGTGTTTATAGCTATGTTTTACCTATAACGAATGAAGACGGAAACATTGTAGGACTGGAAGAGGTTTTATATGACACATCATATGTTTTTACGCAATTGGCCGAGTTGTGGAAAAGGCTGAGCACGGTTTTAGTGATTCTGGTTGTGTTCATTATATTAATTTCCCTGTTGGTACAGCGCCAGATATTCACCGCACCCGTGGAACAGCTTACCGAATGGTTTAAGCGGTTCCAAAAAGGCGAGATAGATACCAGGCATCCTATCAAAGAAAAAGGAGGGCTTGGTAAATTGGCCAGTGAAGTAGAACAGGCCGCGCTTAGCATAAGAGTAGCCCGGAGGGCGGTAAGCGAGGAGGCTACCGTCAGAATACAAAAAGAGGATTTATGGACCGACTCAAAGCTAAAAGACGTCGTAAGGTCAAAGTTAGGCGAAAATGCCCTATTTATCGTATCGAATAGAGAGCCGTATATGCATGTTATAAATGATATCAGCGGGCAGGCCGAATGCGTTCGACCTGCCAGCGGTGTTGTAACCGCGATCGATCCTATAATGCGCGCTTGCGGCGGAACATGGATTGCTCATGGCGGCGCTAATGCCGATAAAAAATTCGTTAATTCAAAAAATAAGCTCGGTGTTCCTCCCGGGAATGACAGTTATATCCTGAAAAGAGTATGGTTAACAAAAGAAGAGGAAGACGGTTATTATTACGGGTTTTCTAACGAAGGTTTATGGCCATTATGCCATATAACTTATACGAGACCTATATTCAGAGAATCCGATTGGCAGACTTATAAAAAAGTTAATCAAAAATTCGCGGATAATATATTGGAAGAACTTCCAAACAAGAATCCCTTTATCTTTATCCAGGATTATCATTTTACGCTCCTGCCTCAGATGATAAAAGCGAAAAGGCCCGACGCGACTATAGCGCTTTTCTGGCATATACCATGGCCGAATCCCGAAGTATTCTCAACATGTCCTTATCAGGCGGAAATTTTAGACGGTATGCTTGGCTGCGATTTAATAGGGTTCCATGTTCAATACCACTGTAATAATTTCATTGATACGGTAAATAGGCTTCTTGAATGCCGCATCGACATGGAAAAATTCAGCATAATTCGTTCAAACATAGAGACGCTGGTGAGGTCATTTCCAATCAGCGTGGATATCGGAATAAATTCAAGGGTTGACCGAAATGAAAAAGAGGAGATAGATAATATCCGCAAAGAGTGTGAGCTTGATGGAAAGATAGTCGCTCTCGGAGTCGATAGGATAGATTATACAAAAGGTTTGGCGGAACGTATGATCGCCATCGATCGCTTTCTGGAGAAATATCCGGCTTACAAAGGTAAGCTTGTCTTTGTACAATTGGGCGCCCCCAGCAGGACACATATAAAAAGATATCATGATCTTACGGGGGAACTCGATGAGTTGGCGGAAAGGATCAATTGGAAGCACAAGAATGAAGAATGGAAACCCATTGTATATCTTCAGCGGCATTTTTCTCCCGAAGAGATAAAACCATTCTACAGGATTGCAGACATCTGTATCGTGAGTTCGCTTCACGATGGAATGAATCTTGTCGCGAAAGAATACGTTGCCGCGAAGAATGATCTTAACGGCAGTCTGATATTGAGCCGGTTTACCGGAGCGGCGAGAGAATTTACCGACGCTATTCAGATCAATCCCTATTCAATAGAGGAATTTGCCGATGGCATTAAATTGGCTGTGGAGATGCCGTTATCAGAGAAGAAAAGACGTATGGAGAATATGAGAAAAATAATCACGGACAACAATATTTATAAATGGGCGGGTAATATAATTACAGATTTGACCACAATAAAAAAGGCATGAAATATCTATTTTCGGAATGGAAAAATGTCGGGAAAGCTTTAAAAAATAAATTTATATATCTATTCCTCGACTATGATGGGACATTGACGCCTATTGCCAGGACGCCTGATATAGCTGTGATACCCAAAAAAACGAAGGATTTGCTGCTACGCCTGTCAAATATTCCGAATTGTAAAGTAGCGATTGTAAGCGGCAGAACATTAAAGGATGTTTCAAAGCGCATCGGCTTAAGAAATATCGTTTATGTCGGTAATCATGGCTTTGAAATAAAAGGGCCGAAAATCAACTTTAAAAGCCCCTTACCTCCATACTATAAAAGAACGCTTAAAGAGGTCAAGGTTAAGCTGGAGAAGAATTTATCTTCATTCAGAGGTGTGTTTATAGAAGATAAAGGATTCTCTTTAAGCGTGCATTATAGGATGGCGGATAAAGATGATATATCATCGATAAAGGCAGGGTTTTATAACACCATTTTTCTGTATGAGCTCGGAAACGATGTCCAGGTTAAGCGCGGCAAGATGTTGTTGGAGGTCAGGCCTCCGGTATCCTGGAATAAAGGCGAGGCCGTATCGTGGCTTTTAGGCAGGCGATCGTTCGCGCGGCGAAGTAAAAAAATGAAAGTTATGCCGGTCTATATAGGCGATGATGTTACGGATGAAGACGCGTTTGAATCTTTAAAAGATAAGGGCATAACAATATTTGTGGGTAAAACAAACAGGACAAAAGCGCGGTTTTACCTAAAAAATACAGAAGAGGTCGCGCAATTTTTGGAAGCGATTTTAGAAAATCCAAAGACAGGTATTTTATGGCGGAAAAAGAGATAAAAACGGCCGCGGAACCATTCCGTTTCTATACACAGCTTCATCTTTCGGAGTTGACGGGTCTAAGGGCTTCAAATTTACCCGAATTATTGAATCTCATAAAAGAAGCGTCCGACTCCGCTATATATCATCATACGCACAGATTCCTTTTGCAGCATCAGTACCTTTCGCCCGAGCCTCCTAATGATTTCGCGTATTGGGTCACGGTGGCGTTAGGTGAAGACTGTCTCGGAGAAAAATTGGCAAGTATCGATACAATGAAATATTTGACCATTCACGATTTACGGGAAAAGATCGTCGCAACGATAGAAGCTTATCTTAAAGCTTGTCCGAATTCCGCAAAACGGTTCGCCTCCGAAGACGAGGTTTTTTACCTGATAAAATGTGTAAGCTTTATCATGCCGACGGCGTATGTTACTAATGATTTAAGGGGGTTTGTGGAAATACTGAAAAAGATAACCATCGATTCCATTTATTTCCATATGTTTGAAGCCAGGCTGAGGCTTGAAAGAAAAACAAACGATTTTTCTCTCTGGATAGAAGGAATGATCGGCGATAAAGAATTGGCCGGTAAAATTTTAAAGCTGGATCCCTACACATATACTTTGGAAGATTTACGCAAGACTATTATTCAGATGACCGAGAAAAGGATAGGTTAAAGATAATGGGCAGACTCAAAGAATACATACCTATTGTTGGCCGGGGGGTGATCGATGATCTGAGGGCCCTTGCCGAAAGGCTCAAAGGCAAGACCGTCCAACATATTAACTCTACGGCGGTAGGGGGCGGAGTGGCGGAAATATTGACCCGCATGGTGCCTTTATTCCAGGAACTTAATTTAAACACCAGGTGGGATGTGATAAAGGGCGGGGATAAATTCTTTGAGGTGACCAAAAAATTCCATAATGCTTTGCATGGAAGGTCGGAAGAAATAAATGAAGATGATTTTGCGGTTTTTATGGAGACGAGCATTAATAATATGAATGAAATGCAATATTCCGGCGATATTGTTTATGTTCATGATCCTCAGCCAATAGCGCTTGTTCAAAAGAAATCGGATAATAAATGGATATGGAGATGCCATGTAGATGTATCCGTCCCGGATCGCGTTGTGTGGGAATTCTTATATAGCTTTATCGCCCGTTATGACGCGGCCGTTTTCTCTTCACCCGAATTTTCATCAAAGATACCTATCAGGCAGTTTTTAATTTCCCCTTCCATCGATCCGTTGAGCGATAAAAATAAAGAGCTTCCCGAAGATGTGATAAACATGGTTTTAGAAAAATATCATATTAAAAAAGACAAACCCATAATTACCCAGATATCCCGCTTTGATCGCTTAAAGGATCCCGTTGGTGTTATAGAAGCGTATCAGGAAGTTAAAAAATACATAGATTGTCAGCTTGTTCTGGCGGGTGGCGGCGCGACCGATGATCCCGAAGGCATAAAGGTTTATGAAGAGACAAAAGAGAAGGCCGGAAACGACAAAAATATACATATTCTACTGATGTCCCAAAACGATATAGAAATCAACGCGTTACAACGAGCCTCGACGGTCATTATTCAAAAATCATTAAAAGAAGGCTTTGGTCTGACTGTCGCCGAAGCGTTATGGAAAGGAAAACCCGTTGTGGCATCCGCCGTAGGCGGGATACCGTTACAAATAAAACATAAATATTCCGGTCTGTTATGCCATTCTGTTGAAGGCGCGACTTTTGCCTTAAAACAGCTTCTCAACAGCCCCGCTTACGCGAAAAAAATGGGCGAAAACGGCAAGGAGCATATAAAAAATAATTTCTTGATCACGCGTCATTTAAAAGACTACATGCTGTTATTCCTTTCTTTATATTGTAAGGGGGATGTTGTTTATTTGTAGCGGGCGACGAAGAAATATGATTAATCGGGAGGCTTTGTATTGGCTAATATTCTGCAGTTGTTAGGGGTTTTATTGCTCGCGTTCTTGTTTTCCATATTATTTACATATCAAAATAATAGAAAAATCAAAAAAGGGTAGCGATTAACCGGATATAAAGGATCAATATGAAACTTAGCGGTTGGATATTTATGATAATTTCGTGGGCTTTTATTTTAAGCCTCGCGGCATTCTGTTTCAGCAGGATATTTAAAAAGGGTCTTGGCGGCGACGGCGGAAAAAAGACTGCGGATAAAACTAAAAAAGAGAAAAATCAGTTATGTTAGCTTGCGCCGCAAGGCCTCTCTATAAATTTTGGATTAAGTAATAAAAAAGTCAGTAATTCTCTATTGTCGATCTAAAATTGTAATGTATACTCTTTTTAGACGCTAAGGAGAAGCGACATGCATTAAGGATTTTACAATATAGCGCCTACATCTCGAGAGGTGGTATCTATGAGAGTAGGTTTTTACGGCGCAAGAAGACCGTGTGGACTCTATAGTAAGCTTATATGCCTGATAACTATAGAGTCTTTTTTAGTCTCTATAGTTACACAGGCGTCTCCGGAATATCCTCCAGAAGCCATCTCTCCGCCATCCCGGTTTTCCTCTTCTCCAAGAATTATCGGCACAGAAAAAGGGTTTTGTGTCGTTCAGGATCAGGGTGTTGTGATAGAGGAGTATAAGAGAGAAGCCGTATTTGTCTGTATGAATTTTCTTATAGGAAGAGCGCTTTATAGTAATCAGGGGATTGTGGAGCTCAGAGAAGCATTAAAATTATATGTACCCCGGCAACTGCATATTGAAAGTATCGCGAAGAACGAAGGCCTGTATGTAACCTACCGTAAGAGCTCCCGGGATCCGCCTATCATTTTACATTATTTCCTTCATAAAGAAAATTCTCACATTATAGACAATTATGTTAGCCTTCCCCAAAAAACCGGCAACGACCTGCTGATCGAGCCTCTCGACAAAATGCTGTACCAGAAAATAAAAGATGACGCAAAGGTCTTCTTTTCGCCCGAAGGTGGGTGCGAAGAAGAGCTTGTAAGAGCCATAGATAGTTCCGAAAAGACCATAGACGCCGCTGTCTACAGTTTTACGAATACAAAAATCCGGGACGCGTTAAAGAGGGCAAAGGAGCGCGGTGTAGTTATAAGATTGTTTTTAAACGGCAAGAGAGCCTCCAACAAATTGGGCAAAGAGCTGGAGTCTTATGGCGTAAAAGTAAAATATTATGATAAAAGAGGCAGTCTTATGCATAATAAATTTATGATAATCGATGAAGAAAATATCTATAGCGGCAGTTATAACTGGACGATCCTGGCGGAAAAAGATAACAGGGAAAACCTGATAATTCTTCCTTATCTGGAAGAGTTCAGGTACGAATTTGATTATCTATGGAGCGATAAAGAGAGGCCCCCGCCGAAGGAGCATTCTCCGCCGCCAATCAAAGTGCTGTTCTCGCCGAAAGGAGGATGCGAGAATGAGCTGATAGAGCTTATAGAGAAAGTAAAGAACGAAAAAAAGTCCAACCTCGAAATCCCGCGAAGCATAAAGATAGCCCTCTATTATTTCACCAATAAAGATATAGCCAAGGCCCTATTCGACGCAAAAGAGAACGGCGTCGATGTAGAAATAATCCTGGATAAGACTCAAAAGAAGCCGAGTTATGCCATAGAGAGATATTTTCATGACTTACAGGAGGAGTCCTGCGGCGGAGGGGGGCATCTTTATATAAAGTACTGTAGGATCCCTAAAGGGATGATGCATAATAAATTTGCCATAATAGGCGATGCTACGGTCACAGGCAGTTATAACTGGACGAAAGCGGCCGAAAATAAGAACAGGGAAAATCTCATAGTCCTTCCGGCGGCGATGAAAGACTACCGCGAGGAATTCGACAGGATTATGGAGGATGCGGGCGAAAAGTTCACTATCGACGAAGACAGGTACAGCGCCAACCGGCCACGTGGTCCGCCAATCCCGGATAGTGCAGAGCTCCCGCAAGGGGTTATATATGAGGGTGTGCTCGTGAGAGGCGTGTCAGTGAAATACATTGATAATATATGGACTATAACCGATCATGATGTGCAGTCAGAATCAAGCAGGTATACGCCGGAAGGCGTCGGAGGGATATATGCGGGGGGTAATTGGGACACGACGTTTGCCGAATTAGCTCGTTATGGATACAGTTTAAGCAAAACCAGATTTGGAGTCGAAACCTTTAGGCTGAGCAATATGTTAGATTTAACAGATCCAAATACATTGAATGCATTAGCAGAAATCGGTATTAAAGCAGGTGATTTAACTCAGGAATCTAAAGTTAATACGCAGTTATTGGGTGAGTTTGTATACAGAAAGGGATATCATGGCATCATCGCTCCATCAGCCAGGTATGCAGGAACTCCTGATATACCCGGCAAAGTTATAGTTCTATTCCAGGGAGCTATTGAAGAGATACGTCTCCAGCAAAATATATGGAGGCGATGAGGCGTTTTTAATCCCGCAGTATCAAAGAGAAGAAATATATCCTTAAGCGTATATTTTTATGGTATACTTATTCCGTTGAATAAGATCGCTGTAGGTTCTGGATAAAGAGGCATATTCAATGGATGGGGATGGCACCGGTCATATAAGTAAAAAATCAAACAGGGTAATGGGACTAATAAGGCGTTTTGTCTAACCCAAGTTTTATGACGCAAGTCATAAGGACTTGGGATTTTTTTAAATAGGGGCTTAATGATGAAGGATAAAAAGCGGGAAATGAAGTTAAGTGAGTCTTCGGAATCGGCGATGGCGAAAGAGATACAATACAGGACGCTTATCGAAAACCTCCCCGGGAAGGTCTTCTTAAAAGACAGGAACTCGGTCTATGTATCCTGCAATGAGAATTACGCCAAGGACCTGAAGATCAAGCCGGAAGAGATCGCGGGAAAGACAGATTATGATTTTTTCCCCAAACATTTGGCTGAAAAATACAGGGCTGACGACAAGAGAGTTATGGAGTCCGGCGAGACAGAGAATATAGAAGAAGAGTATATGATGATGAAGGATTTCTTAAGAGGAACGCATAAAGCCATTATAAGCATAGTCAAAGCCCCGGTCCGTGATAAGGATGGCAATGTTACAGGGCTATTCGGCCTGTTCTGGGACATCACTGAGCGCAGGAATATGGAGGACGCGCTTAAAGCGAGCGAGCGCAAGATCCGGGCCATCTTCGACCAGACCTTTCAATTTATCGGCCTGATGACGACCGAAGGCATCCTGATCGAGGCAAACATGGCAGCGTTGAATTTCGCCGGCATCAAAGCGTCGGAAGTCATAAACAAGCCTTTCTGGAAAACGCCCTGGTGGAAACATTCGCCGGAACTTCAGGGGAAGCTGCGCGAGGCCGTAAAGAGAGTGGCTATGGGAGATATCGTGCGTTTCGACGCAACGCATATCGCGAAGGATGGCAGCGTACATACCATAGATTTTTCCCTGAAGCCTGTAAAGGATGATAACGGCAAGATTATCTTTATGATACCGGAAGGCCGCGATATAACCGACCGCAAGCTTTTGGAAGAGAAACTGAGGAAGGCGGACGCGTCAAAGGCCGTCGCGGAAATAAAGTCGAGGCTCATCTATATGGTCTCACATTAATTGAAGGCCCCTATGACAGCTATCAAAAAGAGCATCAATCTTGTGCTTGAGGATCCGGCAGGCGGTCTTAACGATAAGCAGAAGAATCGCTTAAGCGCCATCAAAGGCAATATAGACAGATTGGACCGCCTAATCGGTAATGTTTTGAATTTTCAGAAGACAGAAGAAGGGGGGTATGGAGTTTAATGCCTCTAAAAGAACCAGGAGGTTAAGACGCGACAAAAGAAGATGCTGATGTAACGGATTCCGCAGTTAATCA
>JAQTPE010000052.1 GCA_028748925.1 Candidatus Omnitrophota bacterium | reverse complement strand
GCCGTTGGATATCGCCGGGTGGGTGAAGAATCTGAAGGATGGCCGGGTGGAGGTGGTTTGCGAGGGAGAAGAGGCGGCTCTCGATAAATTTTTGGAAAAGATAAAGGATGTATTCGGCGCGTATATAAGAGATGTCAGTATAGAGCCGCAAAATGCTACGGGAGAATTCGGCGAATTCGATATAAAGTTTTAGCGTAAGGCGCGATAATAGATGCAGAGAGATATTACAAGAAAAGAGATAGAGGCTTTAAGGGAAAAGATAAGAGAGCATGATCATCTTTATTATACTCTCAATAAGCCTGTTATCTCCGATCAGGAGTATGACAAATTATACAGGAGGCTGAAAGAGCTTGAAGAGACGCATCCCGAATTTGTTGTGCCGGATTCTCCTACTCAGCGCGTGGGGGGAGTTCCTGCCGAAGGTTTTTCCGTAGTAAAGCATATTGTTCCGATGATGAGCATGGATAATACGTATTCGGCCGCAGAGCTTAAGGAATTTGATGAGCGGGTGCGCAAGAATCTCAAGGGCGAAGAATATGAATATGTAGTGGAATTGAAATTCGACGGCGTCAGTATCTCGCTCTTATATGAGAACGGACGTTGGATAAGAGGCGCGACCAGGGGCGATGGGACGGAAGGCGATGATGTAACGAATAATCTTAAGACCATACGGTCTATACCCATGAAATTCAATGAACGAGTAAAGAGAGTTCCATTGCGTTGTGAGCTACGCGGCGAAGTCTATATGACCAAAGATGTCTTCGAGTCGATAAACAGGGAGAAGGATAGATCCGGTGAAGAGCTATTTGCCAATCCGAGAAACGCGGCGGCGGGATCCCTGAAATTACTCGATCCCGGGATCGTGGCGAAAAGACGCCTGAATATGTTCATATGGGGATTGGGTTATTGTAAAGGTGTCGATTTTGATAAGCACACGGATATCCTGGGGTATCTCAAGGACGCGGGATTCAGGGTCAGCCCGTATTTCAAACTATGTAAAGGCATAGAGGATGTTATCGATTTCTGCGACTCGTGGGAGAGTAAAAAGGAAAAGTTGGAGTTTGAAATAGACGGCATGGTAGTAAAAGTGAACGATCTCAGGCAGAGGCAGGCGCTTGGGAGCACTTCGAAGAGTCCGCGCTGGGCGATAGCATATAAGTTTCCCGCGGAAAAAGCGCTTACTGAAGTAAAGGATATAATAGTGCAGGTGGGCAGGACCGGAACGATAACGCCTGTAGCGATACTGAAGCCGGTCCATCTTTCCGGCTCTACCGTATCGAGAGCTACTCTGCATAATTTTGATGAGATAGAGAGGTTGGATGTCAAGATAGGCGACAAGGTCTATATCGAAAAGTCCGGAGAGATCATTCCCAAAGTATTGAGCGTCGCAAAGGAGAAGAGGACGGGCCTGGAGAAGAGCTTTCCGGTGCCTAAGGTCTGTCCTGCGTGCGCCTCAAAGCTGCATTTTGCTCCGGATGAGGTTGCTTTGCGCTGTGAGAATGCAGGGTGTCCTGCGCAGATAAAAGAGAGGATATTGCACTTCGCTTCCAGGGACGCGATGGATATAGAAGGTATGGGTACCGCCATTACGGATCAGCTCGTTGATAAAGGATTGATAAAAGATTACGCGGATATATACTACCTGAAGATGGATGATATTAAGAATCTGGAGAGATGCGCCGAAAAGAGCGCGGTGAACTTATTGAATGCCATAGAAAAGAGCAAGTCGAGAGATTTAAACCGGCTCATCTACGCTCTGGGGATAAGGCATGTAGGCGAACATTCCGCATGGGTCCTCGCCGGACACTTCGGTTCTATTGACAAATTATCGGCCGCAGGTATAGATGAACTTACACAGATAGATGAGATAGGGCCCGTTATGGCGGAATCCATCAAGGATTTTTTCGGCAATAAAGAGAATATAAAAATACTAAAGAGGCTATCCGAAACTAATATCAAGATGTCCCAACCCGGGATCGGGAAGACCGCCGGCGGCGTTCTTGAGGGCAAGACCATAGTGATAACGGGGACTCTGAAAAATTACAGCCGCAGCCGGGCCGAAGAGCTCGTCAGAAAGCTCGGAGGGAACCCGTCGTCCAGCGTCAGTAAGAATACATATTTTGTGGTAGCGGGGGATGAGCCCGGGTCCAAGATTGACAAGGCTAAGGCGTTGGGCGTTAAGATAATAGATGAAAAAGAGTTCAGAAAAATAGCGGGGTGAATGGATGAGAAGATGGATATCTTTATTATTGATACTGGTGATCGCCGCCAGCCTCGCGGGTTGTAGCGAGGAGTGGAGAAGGAAGTTTATCAGGAAGAAGAAAGATGTCGCGAAGAAGCCCCGTATATATCAGACCAAAAGGTACACTAAAGAACCGACGGAGGCTTTGTATACGAAACATTATAATTATACTATATCCTGGCTTTCGGAGCTCGTCGATGACCTTGGGCAGAATGGCAAGAAGGACGCCAGATGCATAGAGGAAGCTCTTGGCCAGATAAAAGATGTGCGATTCTTCCTCGTTCCGGAGAAGGCGAAGGAACTCGATAGGCATATCAACAGGCTTAAAGAAGTCCAGGAGCTTATTTTAAGGCGCGATTTGGGCCATGCGAACATGGACTATGTCCGGAGGTCTGTTGAAAGGGAGGAGAGATTTTTAAGGAGCGAGTTCTATTACAATAAGATAAAAAAATATCTGAAGGAATCATTCGATGAAGAGGAGTACCCGGAGATAGAAGAAGCCCGTGCGCAGGTGATATCGAAAGGGGCGGAGTAAAAGAGTGAATGATTTTACGGTAAATAGATTTGAGGTCGGGCCTATGGCCGCGAATTGCTATGTCATAGCTCACGTCCCTACAAAAGATGCCTGCCTTATAGACCCGGGCGGTGAACCGGAACGGATAAAGGATTTTATAAGGAAGAACGGCCTTAATCTGAAGTTCATTATAAATACCCATGGCCATGGCGATCATATCCTCGGTAACAAATTTTTTCGCGTTCCGGTATATATTCACAGGCTGGAAAAGGATTTTCTTACGAATCCTGATTTGAATTTATCGGGTATCTTCGGGATATATCTTAAGACCACGGAAGCGTCGAAGCTGCTTGAAGACGGCCAGGTGATTTATCTGAACGATCTGAAGCTCGAGATATTGCATACGCCGGGCCATACGCCCGGGGGCATATCGGTAAAGTTGGACGGGGTTGTATTTACGGGTGATACGCTATTCGCCGGTACCGTGGGGCGGACAGACTTTTCGTATGGGGATGAAGGAGCCTTGTTCAGGTCGATAAGAAAAAAATTATTTACGCTTGATGATAATACCGTGGTCTATCCCGGGCACGGAGAGGAATCGACGATAGGTATTGAAAAGAAGTCCAACCCTTTCTTCAGGGCCGGATAACCTGTGGGGAAAAAGTCGGGATGAAAGCGTTACTGGAAGAGTTTTTAAATTATCTCTCTGTTGAGAGGGGATTGAGCGGGAATACGATATCTTCTTACAGGTCCGACCTCTTCTCTTTTCTCGATTATCTGGAGAAGAAGGGCGTTATGGGTATGGAGGAGATAAAGAGGGATGACATAACAAAGTATCTCCTGCATTTGAAGGATAAGGGACTCTCCGGAAATTCCGTATCCCGGGCGCTAGTAGCGATAAAGATGTTCTATAAATTTTTGGCGCAGGAACATTTTATAAAGAACGATGTCGCCGGCATACTGGAGTCTCCTAAATTGATCCGGCCGCTGCCCAATGTCCTTAATATAGCCGAAGTTACTAAACTCTTGCAGTCGCCGGACACAAGAAGCTGGATGGGTATACGCGATAAGGCGGCGCTGGAGCTGATGTATGCTACGGGTATGCGCGTCTCGGAAATGGTGGAGCTTGGAACATCCACGCTGAATCTCGATGTCGGATTCATAAAGTGCAAGGGCAAGGGGGATAAGGAGAGGATGGTCCCTATAGGCTCCGAGGCAAGGAACGCTGTTTCGCGTTATATGGAGAAGGTGAGACCCTCCCTCCTGAAGAACAAAAACGACAGCCATCTCTTCCTCACCAGGCTCGGGAAAAAGGTCTCGAGACAATCTTTCTGGAAGATGATGAAGAAGTACGCTAAGGCGGCAAGGATCGGTAAGAAGATAGCTCCGCATACTTTGAGGCATTCGTTCGCAACGCATCTATTGGAGCGGGGGGCTGACTTAAGAGTAGTGCAGGAGATGCTGGGCCATTCGGATATCGCGACGACGCAGATATATACGCATATTGATAAGGGAAGATTAAAATCGATCCACAAACAGTTTCACCCCAGGCCTTAATAGCAGGACAGGAGAATAGAATGCAAAACTTGAGCGAGAAGATGCGGGATTGTTTTTCACAGAGCACGATGATGCTTTTGAAGAAGGTGGGCGATATCAGTAAAGATATGGGCTACAAAGCCTATCTTATCGGCGGGACTGTGAGAGACCTGTTTTTGCGCAAAGAGAATCTCGATATAGACATTGTTATAGAGGGCGATGCCATACTTTTCGGCGAACGCCTGGCGCGCGAGCTTCACGGCATAATAATTTCACATAAAAGATTCGGCACATGTACCGTCACAACGCCGGAATATATAAAGATAGATTTTGCGACAGCGCGCCGGGAGACTTACGTAAAGCCCGCGGCTCTGCCCACTGTGGAATTCAGCTCGTTCAGGGATGACCTGTCCCGACGGGATTTCACCGTAAACGCTATGGCTATAAGCCTCAATGAGGGGGAATTCGGCAATTTAATAGATTATTTTGACGGCATGGGCGATATAGAAAAGAAGCGGATAAAAGCGCTCCACGATAAGAGTTTTGTGGATGATCCCACGAGGATACTGCGCGGTATACGCCTGGAGAAGAGGCTCGGGTTTACCATCGAACCTCATACGGCCAACCTGATACGCAAGTCGATCGAGCAGGAGATATATAAGAAGGTGAAAGAACCGCGCCTGCGCGATGAGATCATGCTGGTGCTGAAAGAGAAAGAGCCTTTTCATATAATAAAGAGGATAGACGAATTCCGTGCGCTGAAGATAATACATCCGTACCTGAAGCTCCATAAAGATCTTGGCGGGATATTCACGGCTATAGACGAGGCCTGCGGCTGGTATAATAATAACAGCCCGAGAAAGAGATCCGTCGAGAAGTGGCTCATCTATCTTATGGCGCTATTCAGCGACATAAGCCACGACGGTACGATGTACTTCTGCAATAAATTTGAATTGAAGCGCGGCGAGAAGTTGAGGGTTATCTCTTATAACAGGCAGAGCGGCAGAATTTTGAAGACGCTCAACGCCAGAAGGAAGATCCTGCCGAGCAAGATATACCGCCTATTGGAGCCGCTATCGCATGAGGCGACGCTCTTATTGATGGCGGTATCGCGTTCAGATATAGGCAAGGGGCGTATAATGGAGTTCTTTCATAAATATAACGGAATGCGTACGGCGGTGAAGGGTGATGATATAAAGGCCCTGGGGGTTAAGAACGGGGCGCATTTCGCCAGGATAATGGAGAAGATACTTTATAAGAAGCTCGACGGTATCTTCAGGACTAAGGAAGAGGAACTGGCGTATGCTAAGAAGTTAGCGAAAAGGAGACTATGAGCAGGCTTAGACCGGAGAGGGTTCAGGAAGCGCTTAGGCAGGAGATCAGCAAGATCGTCCTCGAAGAGATAAAGGATCCGAGGATCGGATTTCTTACGATAACCAAGGTGGATCTCACTAAAGACCTTCGCTACGCGAAAGTCTACTTCAGCGTTCTCGGAGGAGTGAAAGAGAAGGCGCTCGCGTTAAAAGGCTTAAATAGCGCCAAAGGATACATCAAGGGCAAAGTGGCCGACAGGATAAAATTGAGGCTGGTGCCTGATATCTCATTCAGGATCGATGAGTCGATAGAGCATACCAAAGAGATATATGATCTGTTCGAAAGGATAAAGAAAAAAGACGGGGGTGGGCTTAATGAAGGAAGTAATTGATGCGATAAAGAAGAGCAAGCGTTTTTTGATAACGGCCCATGTGAAACTCGAGGGTGACGCTCTTGGCAGCCAGCTGGCTATGAAGGAGCTGTTGATAGGCATGGGTAAAGAGGCCTTTATATTGGACAGCGACCCTGTGCCGGAGCATTACAAATTTCTGCCCAAGGCGGACGAAGTATCCGATAAATTTGATAAAATTGGTATTTTTGACGCCGCTATAGTTCTCGATTGCCCGACGCTCGACAGGACCGGAAGGGTCAGGGATGTAATAAAGGCGAAAGCCGTATCTGTTATAAATATCGATCATCATGTATCGAACGAGAAATTCGGCGATGTAAATTGGGTGGAGCCCAACGCAAGCTCCGCGGGCGAGATGGTATTCAGGCTATTTAAAGAGGCGCGTGTCTTGATGACGAAAGAGGTCGCTCTCTCACTTTACATAGCGATACTTACCGACACAGGCTCTTTCAATTATGACAATACTTCAAGCATTACGCACGAGATAGCGGGAGAACTCCTGGGGTACGGGCTCGATCCTGCGCTGGTTTCGGAGAGCGTCTATGAACGCAGGTCTGTGAAAGATATAAATCTGCTAGGCCTTGTCCTGGCTACCATACGCGTTAATAAAAAAGGCACGATAGCGTATTTGGAAGTGACGAAAGATATGCTCGATAAGACCGGCGCGGATCTGGCCAAGTCCGAAGGCCTCATAAATTTCGCCAGATCCATAGACGGCGTAAAGGTTGCCGTCCTTTTTAAAGAGGACCAGGAGGACAAGAATAAAATAAATATAAGTTTCAGATCGAAGGGGAACGGAAACGTAGTGGATGTGAACAGGATCGCTTCTCTATTTGGCGGCGGCGGGCATACCAAGGCGTCGGGGTGTGTTGTGACCGGAAGCCTGGAAGATGTCAAAAAGAAGGTGCTCGCCAAGATCGAAGAAGTGTTGAAGAGATGCTGATTTATGGACGGAATACTGGTAGTCGATAAGCCGCAGGGATGTACGAGCCACGATGTCGTGGATTTTATCAGGAAAAAGTTCGGCTTTAAAAAGGTTGGGCATGCCGGCACGCTAGACCCGATGGCAACGGGCGTCCTTGTAATTCTTATCGGCAAGTATACGAAATCCTCCAATTCTTTCCTGGGAGCCGACAAAGAATACGACGCCACATTAACGCTCGGCGCGACTTCCGATACGGGTGACGCGTGGGGCAGGGTAGAGAAGCTGAGTAGCGCCGGAGCGCCCGGCAAAAAAGAGATAGAGAAGACGTTCAATAAATTCCTGGGTGAGATCGAACAGGTCCCGCCGGCGTATTCCGCCGTAAAATTCAAAGGCAGGAAATTGTATGAATTCGCCAGAAAAGGGATAGAGATAAAATTGGAGCCGCGAAGAGTTATTATAAAAGAACTTAAAATCTATAAGATAGACGGGCAAGAAGTCTCTTTTAGCGCCACTTGTTCGAAGGGTACATATATAAGGCAGCTTTGTGCGGATATAGGCAGGGATCTCGGCTGCGGCGCGTATCTATCCAGGCTGTGCAGGACCAGGTCCGGGGAATTCACAGTTAAAGAAGCCATTACGCCTGAAGAGTTGAAAGAGATGGATACGGAAGCGTTGAGAAAGAGGCTTAGGATCGCATGAAAAAGTCTATTGTGACCATAGGAGTCTTTGACGGTGTTCATATAGGCCACCGTGCGGTTATAGAGAAGATAGTCGGCCGCGCGAAAGCCGCCGGCGTTATCAGCATAGCGGTTACTTTCGACCCTCATCCGTTAAAAGCGCTCGGCACCGGACACCTTGTGCCCAGTCTTATGTCGTTAAAACACCGGGTGAATGCCATAAAAGATCTGGGCGTAGACAGGGTAGTGGTTATGAAGTTTGACAAAAGATTGGCCGGGATGGCGCCGGGCGTCTTTATAAATAGAGTGATTCGAAAAGGATTGAATGCCGGAGAGATATTTGTAGGCGAGGACTTCTGTTTTGGCAAGGGCGCCGGGGCGGACATCAAAAAACTGAAGAGCATCGGAAGAGAGGCGGGGTTAAAGGTTAATACCGTAAAAGCGGTCAAAAGAAGAGGCCGGATAGTCAGTTCAAGCGAGATAAGAAGGCTGATCATATCCGGAAAGATAAGAGAGGCTTCCGATCTTCTAGGCCGGCCATTTTCGATACTTGGTTCGGTTGTATCCGGAGCTAAATTGGCGCGCATTCTCGGATATCCTACCGCGAACATAAATCCGCACCATGAGGCTATGCCTCCCAGCGGAGTATATGCCGTAAAGGTAAAATTGGATAAAAAGACCTTCAGGGGAGTAATGAATATAGGAGTAAGGCCCACATTTTATGATCATGGCAGGGATGCCGAGCCTTCTATAGAGGTGCATATATTCGGTTTTCATGGGAATATTTATGGCAAGGACCTGGAGATAGTCTTTGTTAAGAAGATGAGGGATGAGAAAAAATTTAACACAATAGATAGTTTGATTGAGCAGGTGAAGAGAGACGAAAAGGCCGCTAAGAAGATATTGAGATGACCCCACCGCGGCGGTGGGAGTAATAAATAGCTTTACAAAATGCGGCTCTTGTGGTATGATATTCAAAATAATATGAAAGGTATAAAATGACTTTAGCAAAAGAGAAGAAGGCAGAATTGATAGGCGGATATAAGGTGCATGAAAAAGACACCGGTTCGCCTGCTGTCCAGATAGCGCTTTTAACCGAACGGATAAATTCGCTTTCAGGCCATTTTAAGGCGCATAAGAAAGACCACCATTCAAGGCAGGGGTTACTGCGCATGGTCAGTGTCCGTAGAAGGCTTCTGGAGTATTTGAAGAAGAAGAGCCCGGATGAATATAAGGGCATCATAAAGAGACTCGATTTAAGAAAGTAGTCTTTTGTTTTCTTGTACATATCAGCGGCACCCCTTGCAAATAAACCCCATAACCATAAAGGATATATGATGCAAAAATTTGAAAGAAATTTAGGCCGTGAGAAGATAATTATCGAAACAGGCAGAATGGCCAAGCAGGCGGACGGGGCCTGTACCGTCCAATTGGGCGGCACAGTGGTACTCGTTACCGCTGTATGCTCAAAACGTTCAAGACCAGATATAGATTTCTTCCCCATGACATGCGAATATCAGGAGAAGACTTACGCGGCCGGGAAGATACCGGGCGGATTTTTTAAACGCGAAGGCCGGCCTTCGGAGAAAGAGATATTGACGGCGCGCCTGATAGACAGGCCCATAAGACCGCTGTTCGGAAAAGGTTTCATGAATGAGCTGCAATTGGTGGCTATGGTTATTTCAAGTGACAGCGAGAATGACTCCGATATACTGGCTATGATAGGCGCATCCGCGGCTCTCACGATATCCGATATTCCATTCGACGGGCCGATAGCCGCGGTAAGGGTGGGAAGGATAGACGGAGAGTTTATATTGAATCCGACATTTAAAGAGCTCGATTCCAGCGACCTCGATCTTGTAGTGGCCGGTAACAGGTCCAGCGTTCTTATGGTGGAGTCCGGGAGCAAGGAACTGCCGGAAGCTACGCTTTTAGACGCTATAAAGTTCGGTCATAAAGAGATGCAGGTCCTTATAGACCTTCAGGAAGAGATGGCGAAAGCTTGCGGCAAAGAGAAGAGAGAGATCTCTATGCGTGATGTGGATGCCGGGCTCTTAAAGAGCGTCAGAACCGCCTCGGTCGCCAGGTTGGACGAGATAAACAGGTTAAATACTAAAGAGCAGCGCGAAGAAGCCATGGATCTGCTCTTGAAGGAGCTTGTGGAGAAACTGATTTCGGAGGATTCCGAAATTACCGAAAAAGATGTTAAGTATGCGCTTGAAGAGACTGAAAAAGAAGAAGTCAGGAAATTCATCGTTGAGAAGAGGACGCGCGTTGACGGTAGAAAATTTGATGAGATTAGAAAGATAACCTGTGAGGTAGGGGTACTGCCCAGGACGCACGGGTCAGGTCTATTCACAAGAGGCCAGACGCAGAGCCTGTCGGTTACTACTCTGGGTACGAGCGCGGATGAGCAGACGATAGACGCTCTGGAAGGTGAGTCGCAGAAGAGTTTTATGCTCCATTATAATTTTCCGCCGTTCTCGGTCGGAGAGGTGAAGCCGATGAGGGGGCCCGGAAGGCGCGAGATCGGACATGGCGCTCTGGCGGAAAGGGCGTTAAAACCCGTAATGCCGAACAAAGAGAGTTTCCCGTATACCGTCAGAGTGGTTTCGGATATATTAGAGTCCAACGGTTCGTCCAGCATGGCGACCGTATGCGCCAGCACTCTCTCGCTTATGGATGCGGGTGTGCCTGTATCGGATCCCGTCAGCGGTATAGCCATGGGCCTTATCAAGAAAGATAAAGAGACGATAATACTTACGGACATTGGCGGAGTGGAGGATCATTATGGGGATATGGACTTCAAGGTGGCCGGAACGAAGAACGGAGTTACCGCCCTGCAGATGGATCTGAAGATACAGGGGATAAGCTACGAGGTGTTGAAAGAGGCTCTTGAATCCGGTAAGACCGCCCGCCTCATTATTCTGGACAAGATGATGCAGGTCATAGGCCAGCCTAAGAACGACGTTTCATCATTCGCGCCGAAGATAGTGGTGCTTAAGATAAACCAGGAGAAGATCGGCGCGGTTATCGGGCCGGGAGGCAAGATAATAAAGAAGATAATCCAGGATACCGGTGCGACGGTGGATATAGACGATGACGGCACGGTGCAGGTCGCCGGTACCGATCCCAAGTCTATAGAGATGGCTGTAGCCATAATAAAAGGTATAACCGAAGAGCCCGAGGTTGGCAAGATATACAGGGCCAAAGTCAAAAAGATCATGAACTTCGGAGCCTTCGTAGAGATACTTCCCGGTAAGGAGGGTCTCGTGCACGTTTCCGAGCTTTCCAATACATTTGTCAAGAACGTGGAAGAGGTAG
>JAQTPE010000051.1 GCA_028748925.1 Candidatus Omnitrophota bacterium | reverse complement strand
GAGTTTCTTGCGATCTTTACATCAGTCCAGTTGAGATAGCGTGTATCATATGTAATCTCAAGATTTTTTATGGGTTTAATTGATACGCCCATATTTATTATCGGCGGTTCATCGATATACGGCAGGCAGTCTTTGTATTGATAATGGTGACCTTGCCAATTATGACTTTCGTAGGAAACGCCCAGGCTCAGCATATCAAACATTTTATACAATATACCTAAGGTAAAACCTCCGCCTACCGTAAAATCCCAATTACCCTTGCCCGCCGTTTCATCAAAAAGCGTAAGCCCGACGGGAGTTATGGTATGAGCTAAGTTGCACCGTAACGCCTGTATATCTATATTAGCGGTAGCGCCAAAAGATAACTTATCGTTAAATGCGGCCGCTATGCCGGGAGCGATCCTCATGGTTCTCATATCGACCATCTTATCGTAATTACCGCCATTGGCTAATAAAGCGGTGTTGAGCCGGGAGCCCGGGTAGTTATCCGCCATGCCGCCTATAGTGAATCCTCCTATACCTACCGATATCGGATATTCATCGGTTCCGGGAATACGATAACTGACGCCCACATTACCACCGGGAATATAATTTATGTTGCTTGTCTGATGTAGTCCTGCGTTTGTGTAATTAGGTAATCCCGCGCCGACTAACCGTCCCTCAGTATGTATAGTCACATCGTGAAGAAGAATATTCTCATATGAGGCGTCAATCCTATTCCCGATCCTTACAAGTCCCGCCGGATTTTTTACCAAGCATGAAGTATCTTCCGCGGAAGCGGTGGTGGCGCCGGCCATACCCTCATCCCTTGCGCTGAATCCAATCATACGTGAAGCGTTAGCGGCAAAAGCGGATTGAGCGGAAAAAAGAGACGCCATAATCATCATAAATATGATAAGCCCGATCACTGCGCGTTTATTTATCATGTTTTCCCCTTCTGTAAAAAAATAGCGTTAGAAACAATTCATTTGGACATAAGTATACATTACGAATCACCTATCGTCAAATCACGGAAAAATAATTCTAACCGGGTTAAAATTATTTGAATTATATCTTCTTCAAGCGGTGGATAAGCTCATTATAAATCTCATTATCTCTTCTAATTCCAATCTTGATAACGATAACCATAACCTGGTCTTTTATTATTTTGTAGACCACGCGATAATGGGCTACTCTGAGCTTCCAATACCCCTTATATGCCTCTGATAACGGACTTCC
The DNA here is from genome assembly GCA_028748925.1 of Candidatus Omnitrophota bacterium. Lineage (GTDB taxonomy): Bacteria > Omnitrophota > Gorgyraeia > 2-01-FULL-45-10 > 2-01-FULL-45-10 > 2-01-FULL-45-10. The sequence goes on along the minus strand of JAQTPE010000051.1, from coordinate 9,886 downwards.
ATAACTTTCGGGATCTTTACTGAGCTTCTTGTAGATAGTTTTAAGAATTAACCGGCGGGACTGAGGGTCTACTCTCTTGAAATCCTCACTCAAAACGAGCCTATGTATGACTACATTCCACATGGCGTCATCTTATCTTTTTATACGCCTTTTCAATAGAAATATAATCATTCCTGGATGAGGTCTTCTCTCTTTCTCCGGCAAGACGGCCAAGTTCCAGATCTTCTATGCGATCGATAAGCTCTTCCATGGCATTGTATTGGTCTATAGCAATCAATACCGCCACGGGCTTATTTCTCTTCTCTATTATAACTTTATGATGCTGCGTTTCTTTCAATATCATATCTATCCTGTTCCTGAGTTCCGACACGCCCACGAGAGTCGTATCTTCCTTTACGGTATGCATATCGCTTCCCTGCCTTTCATTAATAAGTGTATCATATGCTATTTGAATATGCAAATGAATTGTACATTCAAATGTATATTAGAAATTTCCTGATTATATGGGGTCAGGTCTCGTCTTTCGCCAAATTACAGAAAATGAAGAATGGCGAGACCTGACCCTAAAATCTTTAGAACCATCCCTATTTCCAATTTCTCAACTTTTAGCTATGCCCCAATAATAATAGAGGACGGTTCCATTATGTATTACTGGAGACCGCTCATATGGGAAGTACGGTTTAATAATTCGACATTTTTTCGTAATAAAACCCGCTTTTTCGGCGTAGAAGCGGTAATTGTGCGTATAGGAAAGGTTTCCTCGCCATACACTACCTTTGATTTCTTCGGGGTTTTTCTTTAATTCATTAGCAGGTTCCAACAAAATTATTTCCAACTCCGGTATTTGGCTTATAGAATTAAAAAATGTTTTCATATGTTCTGGTTGAACATATTGCAATGAGCCGGATGAAAAGACGAATATTTTCTGTTTTTTACATATGCTTAATATATCGTATATTTCTTTTGCTGAACATATTTGAAAACTTAAATTTGGCAAATTATGGCTGTTAGCAGAATAGTCAATAACTTCGGCATAAATATCTGTTCCAATATATTTATGTTCTGTATTCCTTTTTGCAAGCCAGGCGATTTCTCGTCCCGAAGAACTGCCTATTTGTACAATAAGCGCTGGCTTACTGATCGAGTTAAGTTTCTTATCTAACTCTGTCAGGAGAGGACATGCTTCGTCATAAGTTAAACTACCTATTTTCTCATTAAAATCCAATGGCTGGCTGTCATATGTTTTTGCCCACGCCCTACCACCATCTTCTCCCATTAGGATTTTTTTACTTGCCTCTCTTTTATCGGGATCTACTTCGGATAAATATTCGTATTTTATCCAAAAATTGAGAGTGGAAGGATATAACAAATGATCAATACCCTTCCTTTTTTCCATTATTTGCCAAGATGATAGAAGGTGGTATTTGTACGTTTTTAAAAACCATGACTTACATATAATCATACCTATTAGCAGACTGATGATATGCCTCAATTTCCTGAATAGTGTTTTCATCTCCCCGCCTCTTATTTTGATAAATTTTTACATAAAACAGACATTGTTCATTAAATAGAGCTAATTCTTAGCTTAACCATACCACTGTTGTCACTATAGTCGTAATCGCTTATCCAAAATCTTACCTTTTTATTCTCATTAAGAATAAAACTTAAAGGGGTTTCGCTTAAATTTTCTTTAACAGCTTTTAATGCCTGTTCCTCGGCCATGGCTTGAGTATGCACGGGCGGATCCGGTTCAAAATAGACTATCCCGATGTTTGGCTGATCCTGGCCGCCATCCGCATCAGTGCCAATGGACACGCTTATCAGCCAGCGATAATTAGGATTAATGGGGTAAAAAAGCGCAATAGCTCCTCCTTCAATAGCAACAGCGTATTTACCTTTTTCAAGATCCAAGACTACACCCTTAGAATTCTCGGCAGGCACTGTAATCACCCGACTAAAAGCAAAAACAGGTTCTGACGCGAACAATAATAACAGCATAAAAACTATTATCTTTTTCATGTCCCTTCTAAAACCTCGCTATTTTGCGTAACGAAGTAAACCCTGCTCCCGGACAGTATCTTCCAGTATGGATAAAACGGCGAATCAGATATAGCGCCCGGCTGCCATATTAATTCAAAATCTAATTTTCTATCAGACATATCGGGATATTTCAATAAAAGCAACTCTCTAGCCTTGTTTTTTCCGATCTGAACAAAACGTGTAGGGGTCTTAACCCACGAAGCTTCCTCAAAACTGCCTGTTTCCGAATCTATAGTGATAGCTGCGTATGTTAAAAATTGCCCATTTACATATTTATCGAACGGTATTAGATAATAGAAAGAATTTTCTTTGTCGGCACGCCTGATTCCAATAAAAGTTCTCGCCTGACTGCCATCAAATGCCTTTTTGAAATCCTCATCCGTTAAAACAGATGAGTCAATTATCTTAGTCCAGTCAAGACCTATAGGCGTCTGATTAGAGTTAAAAACCGAATTTAATAATTCCGCGCTTGAACTGCAAGCAATATCCGCATTTTTTCCGCTATTCTTAAGATCTACAACTAGAGCGGCATCATAAATATGCTTTTTCGCGTTTTCTACTATTCCTTCGTACGTAGATAAGTCAACTTGCTGATTTGAATTTATTTCCTTAATTATTTCTATGAGCTTAAGGGTCTGTTTATTGACATTCGGTTCTGCCACAGCGACATCCGCTTCGCTTAATATTTCCGGAGGTTCAGCAACGTGTAGATATTTATCGTTGTACCGGTCGGAGCTTACAACCGGAAGCAGATACGTGGTCTGAGCGGTCGACGCCGCTACATATATGTCTTTTCCTATGCCCTCGGAGGCAGGGTCTGTGAGCCATAAACCGTATACTGTGAAGTCCGGCGTATACCACGGTCTTGTATGAGGCTCCGGAACAGGGTTTTGACTTGCTGAGGCCCCATTTATAACTATCCAATGATTATACGTTCCGCAGGCCGGCGCTACGATGGGCACATTAGGATGCATTACAAGCTCCCCATCCAGCCACCACTTGTCTATAGTCACAGGATATGCCATCCAATGAACAATGTCCCGTAAGTATTTATTGAACTCGCTATTTTCAAATACTTCGACGTCGAAATTATACGCCTTATAAGCGTCTCCCTGACCGGCCGGATCACTTATATCGTAAGGATCAAAGTGGCCCAGGGCATAATCGACAGCGTTAGGATCCATCTCCAGAATAGAGGTATTTTCCGCATGATTATGGGTATGGCCGTAACTGTAAATCTCGTCTTGAGTGAGCGCGCCCGATAAACCATCTCTTATATAATTCAATACAGACTGACAGCTCGCGGCGGCGCTGTAGTAATCCTGTGATTTATTATAATAGGGAACCTTTAAATGCAGGAGCCATCCTAAAAATACGGTAACGCCACTCCTATCTTCATTGCCTGCTTCATCCTGCGCTATGGCAGTAATACTGTTCGGTCCGCCTACGATGTCAATATCTGAAACCGTAAAACTTCCATCCACTTGTATCGAAATATTGTAAGGAGTATCGCCTACTTTTATTTCAGCACCTTTTATACCCGAGAGAATATCGCTTACCGTCCCGGTGATAGTTATGGGGCCCGAGCTATAGCACGTTTCATCATTCGGATTTGTAATCTTAATCGATGGAGCGGTTTTATCTAATTTAATCTCCGTTAAAATATTATGCGGCAGTTCTTCATTACCGATCTTATCAATGCTCCAGTATTCCAGCATATTACCGGCTCCCTCCGTGGAAATCACAGGATATCCCGCAATTTTTACAGACTGAACCAATCCATCATTAATTCTATAATATGTATCATCTATACCGCTTTCGCTATCGGAGACGATTAGATCAATTGTAAAATCGGCGTTATGCCACAGATTATCATAGACGGCCTGCGTCTTTGGCGCATTGGAGTCGATTTCAACTTTTACGCTGATAATACTGCTTGGATCAGCCCAGGTATGAGGTATCGCCATCATACAATAGAGAAATAGTATTAAAGGTGCTTTCTTCATAATAACCTTATTTATCCTTAGCCTCTCCTACGCTAAACAGCAATTTGCTCTTGAGCCCTATACCCAACGATTCACCGGTTGTGCATGACAATATAAATACATGAAATTTTCTCCCAAGGTACTGATTGTCATCCGGGATATCGATAATAACATCTGTTTCAGCCTCGCCGTTCGGATCAACCGTAAAACTATTATTCTCAAGCATAATCCATTTGATATCCGGGAGAGGTTCATATCCCTGCTGAACCTCTCCCTCCTTTGGAATCAGAACTTCAAGCTTTAAATTGACTCTTTCGTCACTTTCATTCTTAATAACCAACGGAAACTTCGAATCCCTCCGCATACTGTATGCTTTGCCTATTGGAACATTTTCCAATATGACTTTCCCGAAACCGGTTCTTAAACCGCCTGCATAGCACACACCGGGACACGTTACCGTTATTATCAAAAGAATAATAATAACTCTTCTTAAAACAAACTTACTCATTTACTTCCTACCTATTAATCCACAGAAGCTGTAACTACAATCTGCATCGTTTTGGAGCCCGATGACGATGTAGCTGACGGCGTTTCTAATTTCAGGTACAGATGTCTGTCCGCGCTATATGGAACGGCTGTACCTGTCTCGCTTCCGGCAAATTTTGTCACAGTCGATATCTGCGACGAGGTAGTCAATGCGTGATTAGCCGGATTCCATATTACGTTACCGGTTGCATCGAAAGCGGAACTAAGCCTATATTGATCAACCCCGGGCTCAGTTGTCACTGCCGTCCAGCCGGATGGATTAATAAGCAACAGCGAATATGTCTGATTACTGCCTGAACCGTCATTCTTGATAACAACAGCTGATGTGGAAACGGCTGAATCGCCGATCTTCATCGTGCCAAAATCAACAGGTCCTCCCGTAACGGAGATACTTGCCTCCTGAGCGATTGAGACAGTAACATTAATCGTAGCCGAGTTGTCCGCAAACGCTCCCACAGAAGAAACTGCAACCACCACCACTGCGCTAATAACTATTCCTAACCATTTATTCATCTTCTTCTTCCCCTCCTTTTTTTATTGCGCTTCCGCGTTTATAATTAACGATATTGCCTGAATTGCATGAGCCGTATCCTTTATAGGAGCTTTAAATTCAAGCCACAAATTTCTGTCCGCGCCCACCGGAACCGAAAACCCGCCTGCAGAGAAGCGGGTAGAACCAAAAAGTGTCTGGCTAGCCCTAATGATGCCGGCCGCCGATATAACATCTTCGCTCGCCGTTTCATTAAAATACGACGAATCTATTGATGTTTCCGTCGTTGCGCTAAATACCGCGCTTAACACGTATTTGTTTATATCCACACCGTCTCCGCTGGCTGAAGCCGACCAACCATTTCCCTCGCTTACTATCCGTAAACTATATGTCTCCGGACCGTCACCATTATTGGTTACTATAATTTTATTTGAATTATCTGTCACATGTTCAGATCCTGCTGGAATCCCGGGCAACTGCCAGTTTGCGCGATCGATCGCCAGACTTAAACTTTGAAATATATCGGGCCTATTTATCGCGGTCTGAGAGCTTATAGCGCCTGTTATATTACCTGTAGCATAATCAACCCCATCCGAGAACTTAAAATAGTATGAGCAATTAGAGCTACCGGAGGAATATGGAATATTCGTTACACATGTATAGATTACGCCTGATTTATAATCGCTTCCTGTGGGAGTCATGCTGACAATCTCACCCGTATCAGCATAATCACCATCGCCATTTCTATCAATATAAAGATCATAAACCGCAGGAGCATCGCCATTTATGTCTGTATATTTTATCTTAAAGGTAAGTGGCGTTAAACTGTTTCCTGTCTCAGGTTCAAGGCCGTCATTTACATATCCAGCTTCTCCCGTCCAGTCTAAAATAGGTAGCGTATTTAGTGACCTGTCTACCTTTAACTTACCATTTCCATATGTATTATCTTTCCCGGAAGAACCCATATCGATAGCATTCTGCTCAATAGCCAGTCTTAATTGGTCAACGGTATATTGCGGATGCATTGATAAAATAAGCGCCGCCGCGCCTGCAACATGCGGGGTAGCAGCGGATGTTCCGGGAAATGAAGTCGTGCCATACGTATAACTGCTCGTTCTGTCAGGGCCGCAGATGTCGGGCTTTATCCTGGCACTTGAGCCTGCCCATGCGTTTGTGGGACCTTGGGAGCTAAAATCTTCCTGTGGCCCCGTCGCCCAACTACTCTGGTTAATCGCGCCTACGGCAAGCACGCTCTCGGCATCGGCTGGTTCTAAAATCGAGCTTGATGATGTGCTTGTAGATGAAGAATGTCCAAAGGGTGGAATAAAACAACTGTTTCCACCAAGCAGTATCTCAATATCCTTGCCCGCAGGCGATCCGCTTTTTTTCTTGACGACAAGATAGCAAAGTTTATATGCCTCTGTATCCGGTATGTCTATAACTATCTCTTCTAGAGGCGGCTGTGAGCCATTCTGAACCGACGCAGAGGAACCGACTAAGACACCGCTGGAATAATTATAAAGATACATATCGTAATCAACGCTGGCGCTTGGCCAATCATTCCATCGCATTATTATCGTAATATCATTCATTTGAGAAACGCCATCATCATCCTTATAAGGTTCGGCGTAGATTACGTTAAACCAACCTTGCGAATCTCCCGAAATGAATTGATGCGTGTTGCTATCCCCATTCCCTCCGCCAATAAACGGCCCCTGCCAATGAGTTCCGATCGGCGTGCCATCTCCAGCTTGCGTATTCGCTTCATTCCCGGCTGCAGCGATAATAAGTATGCCGCTCGCCTTCAAATCATCACATATCTCATCCATGGAACCGGTCCCATTTCCCGGACCTGTTCCAAATGTACCAATAGACATGCTTACTATATCGATACCATTACTTTTACAATAGTCCGCTGCACTATAAATATCCGCTTCATCGTATATCTTCAGAAGATAAAGTTCCGCATCCGGAGCCATGTCGTAAATTATTTCAGCACAGGCGGTTCCGTGCTTATACTGTGTCTCCAACCCCTTACCGCTAAAATCTTGACTTTGTATATTCGACGGCAACTCACCATTGGCTATAGCCGCCGAGAGTCCCTTAAACCCCATATCTATAACCGCTATCTTTACGCCTTTACCGGTAAGGCCGGCGTTTTGCAGCGTATTTGCGCCAGTTACATTAACCCCTTCACTGATTATCCCACAAGGTAAGAATTTACATGGAAATCTGGCGTACGTTATGTTGCGTTCATTGCCAACGAGATCTTCAACCTTATCAAGAGAAACATTGGCAATTATTAAGTTCTTTTTTCTTTTAAGTATACCGCCGCCATGGGATTTAATATACTTTAAAGCTTCCGTCGTATCTTTAGTATAAAATATAATTTTTCTCTTATCGCTACCGGCGATTCCACTTTTTTTCGCCAATGATACCGCTCTATTTGTTATCGCCTTATTTAAGGTGCCGCTTATCTTATAATGGGCATCCGGCGATGCGCCAAATGCGTTGCCTCCCGCAATAAATACGCACACCATGGCTAAGGGAATAACTTTTTTAAGCATCATTTAGATAACGCCCTTAATTTAAACGGCGTCCTTACAAAAATAACACCCGGCTCTTCGCATATTTTTCTAATATTATCGGGTTTAATATAGGTACTCGCGGTATTTTTTGTCAATTTGAAGTCTTTTAAATCATACTTGGACCCAAAATTCTTCGGTAGTAACTTTGCGTCAACCATCATGATTACTTTGACCATACCGTCCTTTAATTCAATATCGTGGTCTTTTAAATATTTAGCGGGGTCTTCGGAGTTTAAAAGATTGCAGAGTATAGATGTGGTTTTTTTACTGATAACGTCTGTTTCCTGCGCATGACAAAAAATCACACAGGACAACAGAGCCAAACCCATTATAAAAGATGATCGGGCTAACATCTTCATAATACCCACATTATCGCACACTATACAAAAGTCGGGTAAGGAAAAATATATCTATTTTCTCTTTAACTATTCTAATAAAACGAACCCTATTTAGACTGCGTTGATATTTCAATAGGTTTTGGAACTTCAATAGCCTTTGGGACATCAGCCGAAACTTGCTGTCCTGCGGGCTCCAGGTTAACATCTACTCTTTCAGGTACAAGTTTGTACATAGCGCCTGAGCATCCGTCAACAGCAATGCCTATAATGCCGCCTACTAAAACATTTCCGGCAGTGGCTCCGCTCATTGTATGACGCAATATTACAGTAGTAACTCTATATCCCTCTTTGGAAATCTCAATTGTATGATCTGTTTTTCTTTCAAGATTAAATATTGTTGGGGTAATAGCTGCCATGCCGCCGTCTACCTTGGCTACTGCTCCTGATGGATTAGAGTTAACCGAAACTTTTTGTGTGGCACCGGTCATAATGGTTGCGCAGCCTGATAAAAAAATAACCACTACCATAACAGCTGTTAATTTTAAGCACTTAAGCATTCTTTTTACCTCCAGCTAATTTGTGTAGATTTCAATGCTGTAGATAAGGATTCATCGTCCCGCCTTTTACTTTTCAATAAATTTCCAGCGAGAGAATCCGACTCCAGGTTTTTACATACATCTCCAAATCTTATGTTACCAGAGCACATTCTAAGCTCATATTTTTTCCAGAATCCAACCCCGTGTCCTACACATGCGCCTATTATATTTCCATATGATAATCCCGTATAAGCGCCTCCATACGTGCCAAAAGCAGGATATAAGGTCGAATAACTTTCCATTTCCGCTTTCTTATCTCCTTTCTTCCTTAAATAAGCAATAGCTTCGTCGGACGCTGTAAATTCCTGATAAAGCGCAACTGGGCTAAAAATTCTACCCACCGCATAGGCGTCTGTCTCAAGACCCGTCAATTTCGACATAAAATCTTTGGCATGGCAGGCTTCATGTAACGCTACTGCCGGATCATTCGAATAAATGCTTATCGTATTGGTATATGGATTATAATTATCTCCTCCGAGAATACGCCCTGTCAACGATGACCATACGGTTACCGGAATCCCGGGAAATATTCGCCATATTAAACTCACATGTTTATTTTTTACCAGCCGATCGAGCTCCTGAATAGGGCTGCATTGATTAATGCGCACTTTTACGTTTCTCATCGTTTCAGGATTATCTCGAATAAAATCCTTTAAATATTGTTCCGTCTTTATGCTTACAATATGGCTGTCGATATTGGGATTCAGTAGAATTATTTTTTGAGGAATGCTCGCTATGTTACCCGCTGAATCAATAATACAGTTTGGCTGGCCTCGCTCTATTTGTGGTTCTAATCTGTTTTTTACGGTTATTTCTTGCAGGGTTACATCATTCCCGGCGATAGCTATGCCGCACGTAAAAAACAAACATCCCAGGATAATAAATATTATCTTTCTCATTTAACCTGATTTTACTGTTTCCTGATCTTCTCGAGAAGATTTCTAAATTCCTGATCCTTGAATAGTTCGTCTACGCTCGCCTGTATACTTTGCTCGATTAATTTCTCGGCGCCGAACTGTCCGGTCAATCCTATCCAATTTTCGGCATAGGCTGAATAATTTTTGTCAAAAATCACATTTCCGTCTTTATCGAATGACTTGATATAAAAAGTAACCGTTCCCTTGGCCTTTTCCATGACAGCGTCAAACGACGCTATAAAAAAGTTATCCAGGCCTCCCGACAGGAAAGCCCTGCCGCTATTGGATTTTAACGCTTCCAGCATTTCACTTTTGTCCATTGACTTTGAAAGATTCACCTTTTGGACATTAAACCCTTCATCTCTTAATCTTGTCGCGATCCTATT
>JAQTPE010000050.1 GCA_028748925.1 Candidatus Omnitrophota bacterium | reverse complement strand
AATACCTTTTCTCTGGTATGATATTTACGCCAATTATATTCTTGCTCATATTTTAAGGATTCGATACGCTCAATTACTTTTCTACGCAACCCGTTCGGTGTAAGCTCACTCATAGATTCAAGACCAAAAAAACGCATCACTACCTCTTCCCTCAAACGAACAATCTCTTTATAATCGCTCTCTTCCATTTTACCCGATTCGTTGGATCGCATAGCAGCACGAAGGTCCAACACTTTTCTGGCAATACCGGAAGACTCGCCATAAGAAGCGGCCTTGACACTACTTGTAGCTATATCGCGTAGCGAGTCATCTAGGCTGCCGGGAATTATATCAACGCCCTTTACAACCTTCGAAGGGTCGGTATATATATCGCTTAAATCATCCGACCAAATGCCTCTCATTGCATCTGAAATTAAACTTTGGATGGCTCTATCAAAATGCTCATTAAGCCTATACAGCACCATAAGAACAAACAGGTCGATCTTCTGATCTCCAATACCTTCCAACGGCGCATTACGGCCTCTGTAACCTCTAGCGATATCGTCTATTAGTTGGGCGAATCTCCCCTCTTCCTCCGTCATCTCACTCTTTCTTATCTTTTCAACCTTTTTACCATCATGGAAGAATTTATAATTGATACCGAGGGCAAGCTGTATAGCGTCTTCTCTTGCTCTCCGATCTACGAGCAGATTCGGGAATTCGAGATTTAGCTTGCGCTCCTGGGCGTCCCGGCCGTCAAAGAACCAGGTCAAACGGTCCTTTAGAGTAACATTGTTATACCGCGTGTTGTCATTAAAACAATACGAGCCTAAAAGCCATGCCCACATAGCGTCATTTAGGATATTATAACGTCCTTTAATCAGATTTACCCTTAATTCATCTTCGGGTGAACCGCCTATAAATTGAATTTCGTCAAGACCCGGGTAATAATTAAAATGGCCGAGGCTTTTGGGCAAACTCGTTATTTTGGATATATCGCCCATCTCATGTTTCGCCGCGCGATAGAATATGCCCCACGCGAGGCTTAGCGTACGCTTTTCGCCATCCGGGAATGTATGCTCGAACCAAACATCGTTCTTCCTTAAATCATTCCACATCCTGACGAAATCTTTATGGATAACCAATACGTGCCTGCCGGACCTGTTTTCTATACATGTAAACGGAAGCTGGCCTTCTTCAACCGTAAAGGTTCCTACTTCTATAGGTAATAGATCGTCGGGGATCCGCGCCTCATTCTTATGGAAATATTCGAAAGCTTCCTTAATATCCTCTATCTTATATATTCCGTTATTCTCCCACCCTTTGGGCAGTCTGTTATAATTGACTTCGACAAACTTTACTCCGGGAACTTTCGGTATTTCTTTTGGGAAGAATTCCGGAGCGGGCGCTTTAAAAGCATTTATAGCTTCCGTTAATTCCCTGACGCCGGGACCCACATTGGCGGCAAATCGTTTCTGGCCGAGAGCGAAGGCCTCTTCTACAGTACCGCCGGGTTGTGTTTGTGTCGAGCCGGGCATAGTGCCGAGGCCGTAGGCGAGATCATTGACTAAAAACGCGCACAACACAATTACGCTTACTATCTTCATCGTCATGCTATTTTTCATTTATTATCTCCGTTTTTTTGATTGCTTAGCCGCATTGGAACTCGCAATAACATAATAAAATATTTTACTAAACAAAAAAATTGCTTAGCAAAAAAGCTTGCCAAGCAATGTTATTTCTTTGAAAAATTAAATCTATGGAGAGTATATCAGATGGGAGATATTTGTCAAATGACTTTTTTGTATCTTAACTCAGAATCCCCCGTGCTTTCAGGTCTTTCTCTAACTTATCCGCACCTTCATATTTGATCGATTCTATGCCAAAGTAGATCGCTTCCTTTATAAGGTCTTCCCTGTCATCTATATAGAGAACGGCAGACTTATCGCCGCCGGCCCGCCTAACGGCATCTTCGAATATAAGCTTTTCCGGCTTAATCGCGCCTACGGCAAATGAGAGTATGATCTCATCGAATATCTTTAATATATCAAACTTCTTCTCTATGTACTCGTAATGGAGCCTGCTTATATTGGAGAGCAGAAAAAGCTTGTAATCTTTCTTGAGCCTTCTCGCGATGGCGCACGATCCTTCGTCTGTCCAAAAGATATCGTTCCATATGGCGACGAAGTCTTTGAAGGGAATTTTCACGCCAAGATGTTTAGTGATCCTGGCGTGAAAATCTTTGGGAGATATCTGTCCCCTCTCGAAAGCCTGAGTAAGCTCGGAATCGAAAAATAATTTGCGAACTTCCCCGGAATCGAGATGAAAAAGATTCGCGAATTTCTTCGCGGAGATACTGTGATCGAACCTTATAAGAGTGTTGCCTAAATCAAAAATTATTACGCTGTAACGCTTATCCACGCTTTAGTCTATCTAACCTGTCCTCCCGGGAACATTCCGGAATTACACTTCATAGCTCTATACTTGCCATACATATGGCCTTTCTTACACATTTTGGCGCAACCATCTAAGGCGCCATAAAGAAGGCTTAGTGTTATTATACCCGCTCCAAGCGCATATCCTACTGTCTGCAAAAGCCCCTTCTTCTGCTTATTCGCCAGTATGCAGAGCACATATCCTACAGCAAGCGACATGAATAAAAAAAACGCGCCTTTCATCATCATACCCTTGCCCTCCTTTTTTAGTATTCAACCTTCACCAGACATAAGCCCTTGGCCGGCGCCGTAGGGCCCGCCGATCTCCTGTCTCTATTCAGTAATATCTCTTTCATGCTCTCTTCGGCCATCTTGCCGCGGCCGATCTCAAGCAGGGTGCCCACTATGATCCTTACCATATTATATAAAAATCCATCGGCCCAAAGATCAATATATACCAGATCTCCGTCTTTTTCAATCCTAATCTTTTTTATCGCGCGGATGGTATTCGATTCGCCGCTGCCGGCGGCCTGAAAAGCCTTAAAATCATGCCGGCCCGTAAGTACCCTGGCGGCGCGTCTCATCGATCTTATATCCAGAGGATATGAGTAACGGGCCGCGAAATGCCTTATAAAAGGATCTGCGAAATGCTCTGTCGTCACCGTATAACTGTACCATTTCGATTTTGCCGAGCGCTGGGAATTAAATTTAAGAGGAACGGATTCTGCGGAGACTATTAAAATATCTTCGGCAAGCGAACTATTGAGAGCATCTTTTATCTTATTGAGCGCGAGCTTTGAACGCGTCTTGAAATTGGCAACCTGGCCGGCGGCATGCACGCCCGAGTCGGTCCGGCCCGCGCCCGTCAGCTTCACTCTATGCCCTATTATTCTTTTGAGCGCCGATTCGACGCACTCCTGGACGGTATCGGCATTCTTCTGGAACTGCCACCCGGAATAATGCGTCCCGTCATACCTTATAACGAGTTTTATATTACGCGTCAACGATCTCCTGCTCAATCGTATTCATTCCACTGTCTTTGCCGGAATACATAAGGCTGCCGACCTTCTTCACCATCTCCTCCACCGACGACGGCGGCTTCAGAAAAGTTACCGTGCCGAATGTAAAAGTGACGGGCCATTTGTTCGTCTCCATCATATTTAACAGGATATTCCGCATCCTGCTCAGCACAGCCTGGGCGGCCTCGGCTCCCGTCTCCGGGAGAAGCATCGTGAACTCGTCGCCTCCGAAACGCGAAATAATATCAAGTTTACGTAAATTTTTTCTTACCGTATCCGCGATCGAGCGCAGGAGCTGGTCTCCGGCCCTGTGGCCGAAACGGTAATTAACGACCTTGAAATTATCTATATCCATATAAGCTACCGTAAAAGGATGTTTGTATCTCTCGAGCCTCGCTATCTCTCTGCCCGCCAGGTCATAAAAGGCGCGCCTGTTGACGGCTCCGGTCAGGACGTCCACCCTCGATAACTCTTCATTTATACCAAGCGCCTCTTTCAGGGAACATAGAAGAGATGTGACAAAGAAAAAGAATACCAGCTCTATCGACATATTAAGGTAAGATATATCAGAGTGGAAAAGATGCGTCTTATCAGCGGCATTCTCGATGAACCATATTGCGGCGCACAAGATCGAGACAAAGATCCCGATACGTCTCGTAGTGAACCATATGAAAAAGGCCACGGGTATAAGATAAAAACATAAGAATGACAGGTTCTGGCCTGTCACGTGATCAATATACGCGGCTCCGCCGACTATCAGAGATCCCAAAACTACCAGCAGCGCCCTGTGCAAATTGCGAATCTTATATACCGCGAACATATGGCCTCCTGTTAATTTTATCTAGACAACTGCAAAACCTGATCATAGTAATTATATATCGATTCCGTGGATTTCACCATAAGGGCGAATACGGCATACGATACCAATAAAGTGATAATAGTCATGAATATTTTCTTCGATCTTCTATAGCGTGGATTTATCCAGACCAATGGCAGAGCAAGCGGTCCTACACATAAGAATGCCACAACAAAAGCATAGGTCCTAAAATACCACTTCGACGAATCAAGACTCATCCCGTTACACATCCTTTCATTCCCGCTACATAGTGGTGTTGTGTAACGGGACTCATAATTTTCTTCTCTCCGGCCTGTGGACAGCCAATCCAAATACCATCCAGCTCACTATTACGATGGCCACACTTGCGGCCACGCAGTTAAGGATAACTATCTTCTTATTGATCGTGACCATCTCTCTCTTTAATATATCCGCTATATACGTATCTTCGGAATGTTTCGCAAAGACTTTGACCTTATTATCCAAAGAGCTCATCCTTTTGTATAACGGCATACCTATAGTGAGATAGTTAAAGAGGATGATCGCCAAAAGAGTTATACCTATCCAGGCTCTTGTTTTACGGCTCATCAGTTTCCCGCCTTTCCGGAACATTCTTCGACTATCCCTGCTATTTTTTCTACGGACTGCCTCACGGTAAGCTTCCCCGTATCTACACAATGATCGGCCCTGGCATAAAACGGAGCGCGCTTCGCCAGAAGATTTCTTATCCTCTGCTTCGGATCCTCTACATTCAATAGCGGCCGGTGTTTATACTTTTTTGTCCTCTCCATTATGGTATTCTCGTCCGCGATAAGACATATAACGACGCCCGACGCCTTTATAATCTCCCAATTCTCATCGCGCAGTACGGCACCGCCGCCTAAGTCTATTATGACATTCTCCATAGCGCAGGCGTCACGTATAACCTGAGTCTCCACGCCCCTGAAATAGTCCTCACCCTTCTTCGTGAATATCTCATTAATGGTGCACTTCTCTCTCTTCTCTATAAGATCGTCGGTGGAAATATATCTCATATTAAACCGGTGCGACAGCTTAAAAGCTATCGTAGTCTTGCCCGAGCCCATGAAACCTACTAAGATAATATTTCTCATTAAAATCTCTTTATCTGCGCCATATACCCGTCGTAATTGCGTCTCATTTCGGAAACGGAATCGCCTCCGAACTTTTCGATTAAAGAGTTAGCTATCTCTATAGAGGAGACCGCCTCGCCTATAACCGCCGCCGCCGGCACAGCGCATACATCGGATCTCTCCACAGCGGCCATAATCTTCTTCTTGGTCCTTATGTCGACGCTCGAAAGCGGTTTTCTTAACGTCGATATAGGCTTCATGGCGGCTCTTATGATTATATCCTCGCCTGTGGTCATGCCGCCTTCGATGCCGCCTGCATTATTGCTCTTTCTATAGAAACCTTTCTTCTTATCATAGAATATTTCATCGTGCACGAGTGAGCCCCTCAACGCCGCGGATCCGAATCCGATACCGAAATCGACCCCCTTGATCGCCTGTATCGACATTACGGCCCTCGCCAGGAGCGCGTCTATCCTTCTGTCCCACTGCGCATAGCTGCCGAGGCCCGGAGGAACGCCATGTATCAATACCTCAAAGACGCCGCCGAGAGTATCGCCCGCCTTCGCCGCCAGATCTATCTCTCTGCACATCTTCGCCGACGCGCCGGCATCCGCGCACATCACAGGCGATTTCATGGAAGACGAGACTATCTTCTCAAAAGTCAAATTCCTCGCTTTCGATACCGCGGCGCCTATCGACACGACATGGCTCACGACGGTTATACCGAATTCGGCAAGAAATATCTTGCAGACGGAGCCCACCGCTACCCTTGAAACGGTTTCGCGCGCGCTTGCCCTTTCCAGGACATCGCGGATATCGCTCAAATTATACTTAAGTATGCCGCTTAGATCCGCATGCCCGGGCCTCGGCTCATAAATTTTCGGCAATTTATCTATAGAAGAGTCCACATTCCTGACAAGAAGCGAGACGGGGCTTCCTATTGTCCTTCCGTTCCTCAATCCGGACAATATATCAACCTTATCCGATTCTATAGCCATACGTTTGCCCCGGCCATATCCAAGCATCCGCCTGGCAAGTTCAAGATCAATTATCGATTTATCGATATATAATCCCGCGGGCATACCGTCTATTATTGTGAGCATAGACTTTCCGTGTGATTCACCGCTTGTTAAGTACCTTAGCATAGCTGCCTCCGTTTCAGATATAAGCCATAAGCTTTAAACCGGCTAATATACTCCATACGTTAATAAGTTAATGATCCTCTCCCCAAAAAATATCGAACAAACCGCCGCAAGCGACAGGTACGGTCCATAAGGTATGACATCTTTGCCGTATCTTATCTTCAGGATTATGCCTACGACAGAGCCGAATACCGGCGCCAGAAAAAATGTCAGTATTGTAAGCTTCCATCCTATAAAAGCTCCTATCATGGCAAGGAGTTTAACGTCTCCCCCTCCCATCGCTTCTTTCTTAAACGCGAATTCGCCGATCATCCCCATCGCATATATCATCCCGCCCCCGGCCAGCGCGCCTAAAAACGAGTTAAGGAAACTATTGAATCTCGCTGTTTCACCCAATACCGAAGGAAAAATTACGGCCAGGATCAATCCAACCGCGAGCCCGCCGATAGAGACCTCGTCCGGTATCTCCTGTATCTCGAAGTCCACGAATGTGGCTATGATCAGGCCCGATACCATTATGGCATAGGCAAAAAATTTCGGCGTCAGTCCGAAGACCGAAAATAATATGAGAAACGCCGATGCGGTCAGGACCTCGACTATGAAATATCTTAATGATATTTTGGCTTTGCAGCATCTCGCTCTTCCGCCCAGAAATATATAGCTGAGAATAGGAACATTATCGTACCAATGTATCGCCGCAGTGCAATTGGGGCAATGCGATCCGGGAACGATCACCGACCTGCCCTTCGGAAGCCGGTATATGCAGACATTCAGAAAACTGCCCACGATCGAACCAAATATAAATACAGCAACATTGATCATATCAGCTCTTTAATGTTTCTTTGAGCGCTTTCTTCATCACTTCGACCGGCGCTTTCTTAACAGTCCATAACTCAAAAGCTATCGCCCCCTGAAATAAGAGCATTCCAAGGCCGGTTGTGGCGTGAAGCTTCTTCTTATTTGCCATTTCAACCAATTTCGTCGCCGGCCTGTTATACACCAGATCATAGACGCGCAGTCCAGGATGCAGCAAGTCCGGATCTACCGGCGAAGGATATCCATCGCGCATGCCTATAGGCGTCGCCTGGATCAGGAGATCGGACGCGTCGAGCGACTCTTTGAACTTATTCCCGGGTACGGCCTTAAACCTGCGGTGATCGTAATGCTTTTCAAACCGTTTTTTCAGCTCCGCTACCATACAATCATCGATATCCGTGACAAATATCTCTTTGGGGCCGTTGCCGAGATACATGACTATGGCATGCGCCGCGCCGCCGGCTCCGAGCACGAATATGCTCTTGCCCTCCGGCTCGAATTTAAGATCTTCGACCAACGATCTGTAGAAACCGGGCCCATCCGTATTAAAGCCGGTTAATTTGTCCCCTACGACCTTGATAGTGTTTACAGCCCCGAGCCTTTCGGCATGTTCATTCAATAGACCGTTAGTCTTTATAAAATCTTTGGCCTTGATCTTATGCGGGATGGTGACATTGGCGCCGGCTATGCCATTCTTCGCCATATTCTTCAGGAAATCTTCAAGGCCGGAAGGCTCAACGTCGAATAATTTGTATTCAGCGTCTATTTTGAGAGCATCGAAGGCCGCATTTTGCATGGCGGGAGAGAGTGAATGCGCGACCGGATGTCCGATTAAACCATAAGTAAGTTTTGCCATTATTTTTTATGAAGAAGCTTATTCACCGCATTCACATAAGCCTTGATGCTCGCTTCTATGATATCGGTGCTGGCGCCTCTGCCGGAAACCACGCCACGCTTGGAGCTTATTCTCACGGAGACCTCGCCCAAAGCATCTTTGCCGCCGGTGACGGATTTTACCTGATAATCCAAAAGCTTTCCGCCGACCCTGACGATCTTGTCTATGGCCTTAAAACAGGCGTCAATGGGACCGTCTCCATCGGATGTGGAATCATAAAGCTTGCCCTTGTAATTGACCTGCACGGTGGCGGAGGGCTTCATATTATCCGCGGATTCTATATGGAAGTGTTTCAACTTCAGATCTTCCGGTATCTTGGATATCCCTTCATCTATAATGGTTTCGAGATCCTCGTCGAATATCTCTTTCTTCTTGTCGGCTAATACTTTGAAGCGGTTAAAGGCCTCTTCTATCTGGCTCTCCTTTAGCGTGAACCCGAGGCTCTTCAGCCTCTCTTTAAAAGCATGCCTTCCGGAATGTTTGCCTAATACCATCTTCGTCTCAGTTACCCCCACATCCTCCGGCCTCATTATCTCGTAGGTTATCCTCTCCTTCAGCACTCCGTCCTGATGGATACCGGATTCGTGCGCAAAAGCGTTGGCGCCGATTATCGCCTTATTGGACTGTACCATCATGCCCGTCAGTTTCGAGACAAGACGGCTTGTCTTGAATATCTCTTTTGTATTTATGCCAGTACCGATATTCCTGAATATATCGTTACGCGTCCTTATTGTCATTACGATCTCTTCCAGGGACGCGTTACCCGCGCGCTCGCCCAAACCATTAATAGTGCATTCTACCTGCCTTGCGCCGTTAAGCACCGCGGCCAAAGAGTTGGCGACGCCAAGCCCGAGATCATTGTGACAATGCACGCTTATTATCGCTCTATCGACATTTGGCACGTTTTCCCTTATACCTTTTATTATATCGGCAAATTCAAATGGCGTAGAGTATCCCACGGTATCGGGTATATTTACGGTTTTTGCGCCGGCTTCTATAACCTGCTCGACCACCTTATACAGGAAATCCCTATCTGTGCGCGAAGCGTCTTCAGGCGAAAATTCTATATCGCCGCACCTGTTTTTGGCATATTTCACCGCGGCCACCGCCAACTTCAATATCTCGTCCTCGGCTTTTTTCAGCTTATATTTCATATGGATACTGGAAGTGGCCAGGAATACATGGATACGCGGATGTTTGGAATACTTCACCGCGTTATAAGCGGCGTCTATATCTTTTTCAATAGCGCGCGCCAGGCCGCATATGGAAGGACCCTTCACCTCTTTCGCGACCCGCTTAACCGACTCAAAATCTCCCGGACTCGATACGGGGAATCCCGCTTCGATGATATCTACGCCGAGCACAGCAAGCTGTCTGGCTATCTCTATCTTCTCGTTTATATTCAGACTCGCGCCAGGGCATTGCTCCCCATCCCTGAGCGTAGTATCGAATATTATTATTTTTTCATCCATGGCATCATATTTCTCAAAGACTGCCCGACTTTCTCTATCGGATGTTCATCGCCTTTTTTCAGGAGAGCGGTCCAGTTCGGCCTGCCGGTCTCATTCTCTTTGATCCATTCACGGGCGAACTTGCCGCTTCTGATCTCTTTCAGCATCTTTTGCATAGCTTTGCGTGTCTTCTCGGTAATGACTCTGGGACCGCGCGTAATATCGCCGTAACAAGCCGTATTTGAAACGCCTCGCCTCATGCCGCTGATGCCTCTCTCCTGGATAAGGTCGGTGATCAACTTAAGCTCGTGCAGAACTTCGAAATAAGCTATCTCAGGCTGATATCCGGCATCGATAAGAGTATCGAATCCGGCTTTGATCAATTCGCTCACTCCACCGCAGAGAACCGCCTGCTCCCCGAAGAGATCCGTCTCCGTCTCTTCTTCGAATGTCGTTTCAATAACACCGGCCCTGGTGCCACCTATACCTTTGGCGTAGGCGAGCGCCATCTTCATGGCATTACCGGACGCGTCCTGGTAGATAGCGACTAAACACGGAACGCCTTTACCCTCTTCATACATCTTTCTCACCAAAGCGCCCGGCCCCTTCGGAGCTATCATAACAACGTCGATTTTCTTCGAAGGCTTTATCTGTTTAAATCTTATATTGAAACCGTGCGAAAATATCAAGACCTTGCCTTTGGTCATATTCCCGGCTATCTCATTCTTGTATACCTTCGCCTGGACATGGTCTTCGGTCAATATCTGTACGAGATCCGCCGCAGCCGAAGCTTCCTTTGCCGGAACCGGATTGAAGCCGTCCGCTTTAGCCTGCTCATAATTCTTCGTTCCCGGAAGTTCGCTTACGATAACGTCTAGACCTGAATCCCTCAAATTTAAACTCTGTCCGCGTCCCTGGATACCATATCCTATCACAGCGATCTTTTTTCCCTTCAGGATATTTAGATCGGCATCCTTGTCATAATAAATCTTTGCCATCTTCCTGCTCCTCTCTTTATTTACTCATTAACTTCAGGCTTCCCCTCAGCCTTCATACCCTTTTCGCTCGTCCCAAGCGCTATCCTCCCGGTCCTGACGACCTCGACTATCCCGAAAGGCCTCAAGAGCTCGATCAACCCTTTGATCTTATTCGAATCTCCGGAGGCTTCTACGCTTATCGAGTTCGACAAAGCGCTCACTATCCTGCCGCCGACAGATTCTACCGCTTCCAATACGCTATTACGGTTCTTCGCGTTGACGGTCACCTTTATTAACATGAGTTCCCTGTCGACAAATTCACCTTCTTTAAAATCGATGACCTTGATCGTATCAATCAATTTGTTCAGCTGTTTCTTCACCTGATCGAGCGTCTTATCATCGCCTTCGACCACTATCGTCATCCTGGAGACAGAGGCATCTTCCGTCTCACCGACCGCGAGAGAACTTATATTGAACCCGCGCGCGCTAAATAAACCCGATATGCGCGCGAGAACTCCGAATTTATTCTCGACTAACACAGATATAGTATGCCTCATTACGCGAGCCCTCCACCGGGCATCTTATTTATCGCCTGCC
>JAQTPE010000049.1 GCA_028748925.1 Candidatus Omnitrophota bacterium | reverse complement strand
CAAGTTAATTCCTTTTTATCGACTTCTTCGACTCCACCGAAACTTTCGGATCGAATAATCTGACGATCTCCTTGCTTTTGAACTTGTCCGAAAATCTGTAGAGCTCATGATCCGTCATGCTCTTTATCTCGATGCCGTTATCGATCGAATATTTTACAAGCTTACCCACTATCGCGTGAGCTGTCTTGAAAGCCACACCTTTATTTACGAGATAATAGACGATATCCGTAGCATACAAAGATTCGTCATCGAGTTGCGACTCTATCTTGTCTTTATTGAATTTGAGCGTTCTGACAAGCCCTTTCAATACTTTCAGCTCCTTTATAACAGTTTCAAATGAATCAAAAAGAGGTTCCTTATCAAGTTGCATATCTCTGTTATAAGATAGCGGTAGGCCTTTGATAACCACCAGAAAACCCATACGATTACCATACAATCTACCCGCACAGCCTCTTATCATCTCCAGGGCGTCGGCATTCTTTTTCTGCGGCATCAGGGAACTGCCGGTGCAAAAAGCTTCATCTATATCGATAAAATCGAACTCCTTCGTAGACCATATTATGAGGTCTTCGGCAAATCTGGATAGATGAGTCGC
This sequence comes from Candidatus Omnitrophota bacterium, assembly GCA_028748925.1. Lineage (GTDB taxonomy): Bacteria > Omnitrophota > Gorgyraeia > 2-01-FULL-45-10 > 2-01-FULL-45-10 > 2-01-FULL-45-10. The sequence continues at coordinate 10,659 of JAQTPE010000049.1, read as the reverse complement.
TATTATAGCCGTAACATTCAGAGCCTCGGCTACAAAACCTCTATCACTTACCGTGTATATCGAATTTTTTGTGGGCTCTAATTTCAGTCCGGTCAGCCCAAGCCCGAGCTTTTTGGCATATTTATCCATCGAGACATTATAGTATTTTGCGTCTATAGGCGTACCGGCAACCGCACCCGCTCCCATAGTCAACTTTATATCTGACGCGGCGATCTTCACTTTATCGATCACATTCTCCAGCATCATCGCATAAGCGCCCAAATAGTCTTTTAAGTACATAGGTTGCGCATGCTGCATATGTGTGAAACCGGGCATTATTACATCGCGATTTGCCTTCGCAAGAGACTTTAATGCGCTTACAACGCCCTCGCCCAATGCCGCTACTTCGGCCAATTTATCCTTGCAATAGACTTTTGTCGCGAAAACGACCTGGTCGTTTCTTGATCGTGCCGTATGGAGCTTAAGCGCAAGCTCGCCCACCTTTTGCTCGAGAGAATCTTGTATTTGACTATGGACATCTTCATAGGATCCATCGGGCAAAAATTTACCCTCACCTATCTTAAAAAGAGCGGCCTGTATCTTCGACACTTCCTTAGGCTTCAGATATCTCGCCTTGCCGAGTATTTCAACATGGACAACGGAGCCTAAGATGTCGTATTTCGCGAGTTTATAATCATATTGTATAGATCTGGTGAATTCCTCAACCGACGGATCGGTCGGCTTATTGAATCTCCCGCCCCAAAGCTTTTTACTCATATTCTTCTCCCCTTGTATGGCAATCCCCACAATTCGATAAAACCTTTGGCGAGCGACTGGTCGAACTTGTCGCCTTTTTCATATGTCGCCAGATCTTTCTTATAAAGAGAGTTAGGCGATTTTCTGCCCACAACAGAGCAGTTCCCCTTATGGAGCTTCAATCTCACCGTACCGTTGACGTACTTTTGAGTCTCATCGATGAACTTATCGAGCGCATTCTTTAACGGCGTATACCATAATCCGTAGTAGACGAGCTCGGCATATTTTAAAGCTACCGCGTCCTTATAATGCATAAGCTCCCTGTCCAGCACGAGGCTCTCCAGAGCTTTGTGCGCCGTATAGAGCGCCAGACCCGCCGGAGCCTCATATATCTCTCTCGACTTTATCCCTACGAGCCTGTTCTCTATCATATCGCTTCTTCCGACGCCGGCGTTCCCTGCCATCTTCGCGAGTTTCCGGATCAGGCTGACACCATTCATGGCAATGCCGTTCAGCCTCACAGGGATACCGCCCCTGAACTCCACCTCAATATAGCAAGGCTTCGCCGCACAGCTGTCTATTCCTTTCGTAAGCTGATATGTATCTTCGCCAGGCTCGTAATATGGATCTTCCAGCTTCCCACTTTCAATCGATATTCCCCAAAGATTAACATCAATCGAGTAAGGTTTCTTCTTTGTTGTGTCGATGGGGATATTATTATTCTTCGCATATTCTATCTCTTCGCTTCTTGTCTTCAGTTCCCACTCTCTTACCGGCGCCAATATCTTTAAACTCGGATCGAGCGCCATCACTGTAACTTCAAATCTTACCTGGTCATTGCCTTTGCCCGTGCAGCCATGGGCCACAAAACCGGCTTTCTCCCGCTGTGCCGCCTTCACGAGGCCCTTGGCAATAACCGGCCTTGAAAGCGCGGTCGCCAGAAGATAACCGCCTTCATAAATCGCATCGGCCTTCAGGGCTTTGAATACAAAGTCCTTCACAAATTCACTCTTCAGATCATCTACTATCACTTTAACCGCCCCGGTCTGAAGAGCTCTTTTCTTATAGACTTCAAAATCTGACCCCTGGCCTACATCGGCCATGTACGCGATTACCTCGTAGCCTCTGTTTACAAACCATTTTATCGCTACGGACGTATCGAGCCCGCCGGAATACGCAAGAACCACTTTTTTCGCCATCTTAATCTCCTCGCTGGTATTGCGTATCGCGTATAGCGTATTGAACGGGATTTTTCTCAATACACAATACGCTATACTCAATACAAAACTATGCTAATAACTTCAACAAGATTGCCTTCTGTATATGCATTCTGTTCTCCGCCTGATCATAGACCACGGAATTCTTCGAATCTATCGCCGAATCGGTGATCTCATCGCCCCTGTGCGCAGGCAGGCAATGCATTATAAGACAGTTTTTATTTGCGGCTTTTATGATATCGTCGTTTATCTGAAAACCTTTAAAATCTTTCAGTCTCCTGGCCGACTCCTTCTCCTGTCCCATGCTCACCCAAACATCGGTATAGACCACATCCGCTCCCTTAGCGCACAATTTTGGGTCATGCGAAAACTCTATTCCGGCGCCTGAAGAGCCGGCGAATTTCTTCGCGGCATCCACCGCTTTCTTATCCGGCTCATAACCTTTCGGGGTAGCCACTTTCAAATTGAGGCCCACTTTGGCGCACGCGCACATCAGAGAATTAAGAACATTATTGGCGTCGCCTATATAGGAGAGGGTTATACCTTTAAAGGTCCCGAACTTCTCCTTAATAGTGAATATATCACTAAGCGCCTGGCACGGATGGGCGTAATCACTGAGGCCGTTTATCACCGGCACGGTAGCGTGCATCGCCAGATCCTCTACATCGGCATGCTTATAGGTCCTGGCGACAAGGCAGTCGAGGTATCTCGAGAGAACCTTCGCCACGTCCTTCACCGACTCTCTGCCGCCCATGCCTATCTCCGATGGACCCAGATATATGGCATATCCGCCGAGCTGAACCATACCTATCTCAAAAGAGACCCTGGTCCTGTTGGAAGGCTTCTGAAATATGAGCCCTATGGACTTACCCTTCAATGAGTCGGCATACTGCGCCCGATCTTTTTTTATTCTTTTACCAAGCTCCAATATATCTTCGATATATTCAGGCGAGAGAGCACTTATTGAAAGCATATCTTTCTTCATCCCGCACCTTCTCCTTCTCTCCCGCGCCTTTAAGAAGGTGCGGGATTCATACCTTATATTTTTGCAAATACCTTGTCGAGAATAGAGACAGCTTTATCTATCTCAAACCTTGTCACATTCATGGGGGGCATTATCCTTAAAATGTTCCCTTGAGTGCAATTTATAAGCAATCCTGCTTCAAGGCACTTGCTGTATATGGTCTCTCCCTCTATGCTGAGCTCAACGCCTATCACAAGGCCCATCGACCTGATCTCTTTTATAAAATGATATTTCTTCTTCAACCCATTCAATTTCTTTGTCAAATAAGCGCCCTGCTTTTTTGTGTTCTGCAACAGCTTCTCTTTCTTTATCGCCTCGAATACCGCAAGCGCCGCCGCCGATACCAGAGGCGAGCCTCCGAATGTGGAAGCGTGAGTCCCCGGCGTAAGCACGTCCTGGAATTTTTCGGAAGCCACGCATACGCCTATAGGCACTCCCCCGCCGATCGCTTTGGCGAGCGTCATGACATCCGGAGTTACGCCATAATTCTTGAAACAGAATATCTCTCCGGTCCTGCCCATGCCCGTCTGGACCTCATCCAGTATCATCAATATATCTTTCTCGTCACAAATTTTTCTTACCTCTTTCATATATTCCCTGGAAGCGATATTTATCCCGCCTTCGCATTGTATAGGCTCGAACATCACCGCCGCCGTCTTATCCGTGATCGCCTCCTTGAGCGCCTCGATATCATTAAATGGTATATGCACGAAACCTTCCGGCACCGGCTCAAAGCCCTTCTTCACCTTGTCCTGCCCTGTCGCGGCTATCATCCCGAGCGTCCTTCCATGGAAAGACTTCAGCATAGTTATAACCTGGTATCTGCCCTTATCATGGCCGTAACGCCTGGCCAGCTTCACCGCGGCCTCGTTAGCCTCAGCGCCTGAATTCGCGAAGAAGACTTTGCCTTTGAACGACTCCTCGATTATCTTCTTGGCCAATAGCCCCTGCAATTCCGAATAATAATTATTAGAGACATGCAAAAGCTTCTTAGCCTGTTTAGCTATAGCGCCGGTAACAATAGGATGGCAATGGCCGATTCCCGACACCGCCCAACCGGGAAAAAAATCGAGATACATTTTTCCATCGATATCCCAAACCTTGCACCCCTTCGCCTTTTCTAAGCAGAAAGGCACCCTCTTATAAGTGCACATTACGTATTTATCATACATCCGGACAACTTCGCTTGTCTTATCCACCTACCACTCCCTTTCAATTTTTTTTCTACCAACTATCAACTACTTTATTATCTCAGTCCCAATGCCTTCATCGGTAAACATCTCTAATAATAGAGCATGTGGAATAGACGCGTCCAATATATGCGCCTTCTTCACTCCGCCCTTTATCGCTTCTACGCAAGAGATCGCTTTCGGTATCATGCCCGAATTGATCGTCCTGCCCTTTATCAGTTTATTTACATCGCTGACCGTAAGTGTATTATAAAGCGTCGAGGGGTCATCTTTATCCCTCATTATCCCGCGCACATTCGTAAGCAATACGAACTTATCCGCCTTCAATGCCACGGCTATTTCGCTTGCCACATCGTCGGCATTCACATTATACAGATTTCTATCCCTGCCTATACCGAGCGGATATATTACGGGTATTATATTATCCTCTATCAGCTGTTTCACTACCGTAATATCGACTGATGTAACTTCACCTACAAAACCGAGGTCCGCCTCGCCGTTCCGCAGTTTCTTTACCTTGATCAAGCCGTTCTCCCTGCCGCTCAATCCAAATGCCCTGGTACCGAGCCCTTTCAGGGTCTTAACGATCTGCTGATTGATCGAATGAAGCGCCTTATCTATTATATGGATAGACTCCTTATCCGTTACCCTTCTACCCGCTATAAATCTGGGCTCTATGCCCGCCTTCTTCATGAACTTTGATATCAACGGCCCGCCTCCATGGACGAGTATAGGCTTCATGCCGGCGTAGTTCATGAAGACTATGTCTTCGAGAACCGATCTATCTATACCGTTCTCATCGACCGCGGCGCCGCCATATTTAATGACGACGACTTTCTTAAAGAAGTTCTTTATATATGGCAAAGCCTCTATTAATACTTCGCTCTTCTTTATAGCTTCTTTCACGTAGAATACTCCGAATTTATCGCTACATACTCCTTTGAGAAATCGCAGGTCCATGCTGTAGCTTCATGAGAGCCGCTCTTCAGATCCACTTTAATATGAACATCCCTCTTAGTGAATAATTTATGCGCTCTATTCTTATCGAGGCCTTTAACGCTGGCTCCATCAGAAAGAGCTTTTAAGTTGCCAAGATAGACATCTACCTTATCCGGATCGAAGTTTACCCCGCTCGAACCTGCCGCGGCAACGATCCTGCCCCAATTCGGATCTTCGCCGCATACGGCGCATTTCAGGAGGTTTGATGTCGATATCTTCCTGGCGATCGCTTTAGCGTCCGATTCGCTTTTGGCGCCGGTTACAAGTATCTCTACAAATTTGGTGGCGCCCTCTCCGTCCCGCACTAACTTCTTTGATAGTTCACTCATTACGAATTTTAACGATTCCGTAAATTTGCCGTAATCGCTTCCCCTGCTGTTTATCTCTCTATTCTTCGCAAGACCATTGGCCATTATGAAGCACGAATCATTGGTACTCATGTCGCCGTCTACCGATATCATGTTGAATGAATCGCCTATTGCCTCATCCAGCGACGCAGCGAGCATCTTCTTTGTTATCGCCGCGTCGGTAGTGAGAAAGCATAGCATAGTCGCGTGTCTTTCCGTCTTCATAAGAGGATATATCATCCCCACGCCTTTGCACGCCCCGCCTATAGTTACAGTCGCCTTGCCCAATTTTACCTTAACGGCCAATTCCTTTTTCACCGTATCAGTAGTCATTATGGCCTCGGCGAAAGACGTGCCATGATCTCCGGAGAGTTCCCCCGCAAGTTCGGGTATGGCCTTTTCTATCTTTGCCAGCGGCAGATAGGCTCCTATAATACCGGTCGACGCCACCAGGACTTCTCTCTTATCGAGAAACAGGGCATTTCCGATAAATTCTGTCATCTTCAAGGCATCTTTGTCCCCAATACTGCCATTGGCGCAATTCGCGTTACCGCTATTAACTATTATGGCCTGATGCTTCTTCGCCTTAATATGATCTTTACTTACCTTTACCGGTGATGCCTGGAATCTGTTGGTTGTAAAAGCGGCTGCCGCCACAGCGGGAACTTCGGAATAGAGAAGCGCCAGGTCCGCCCTGCCCGACCTCTTTATCCCGGCCTTAATCCCGCTGGCCAAAAAGCCATTTGGCGATGTCACTCCGCTTTTGATAACTATCATATCTAAATCAATCCTTCGGTCTCATCGAGGCCGGCCATAATATTCATATTCTGCACCGCCTGGCCTGCCGCGCCCTTCTTGAGATTATCGATACACGCGACGGCTATCAGCGTATTGCCCGTAACTTTAAGACCTATATCGCAGTAGTTTGAAAATACGACATCCCTGATCTGCGGAAGCTTTCCTTCGTCATATATCCTTACGAATGGCCTGCCGCTGTAAAACTTTCTGTACATATCTATAACACCCTTTGTATCGAGAGGCTTATTCAACTTCATATATATAGTGGACAGTATGCCCCTATTCATAGGTATCAGATGCGGCGTAAATATTACATCTATATTTTCACCGGCCACCTGGGACAATATCTTATTTATCTCCGGCTTATGCTGGTGCTCATTCACTTTGTATGCCTTGAGATTCTCATTAACTTCACTGAATGATAGCGCAAGATCCGGCTTTCTTCCGGCCCCTGTGACCCCGCTCTTTGAATCTATTATTATAGAGCCCTTGTCGATAGCTTTTGCGCTTAACATAGGCGCTATACCGAGGATAGCGCCCGTAGGATAACATCCCGGATTGGCTATCAGCTTCGCATCTTTTATCCGGTCATGATAAAGTTCCGGCAGTCCGTATACGGCGCTTGCTATATTCCCTTTATCCTTGTGCTCTATCCCGTACCATATCTTGTATACATCCTGGTCGAGCCTGTAATCAGCGCTCAGGTCTATTACGGATTTTTTAGCCTTCAGAAATACCGGCGCTACATTCATTGAAACCTTATGAGGAAGCGCAAGAAATACGATATCGACGTTCCCGGACATCTTTTCCGGATCGGGCTTATAACACATAAGATCGAGCAAGCCCTTAAATGCGGGGAATATCGAAGAGATGGGCTCCTCTTTATCTATCACAGCGGATAGTTCGGTTATCTTGACGCCCTTATGTCTCACCAGAATCTTTATCACTTCTTCGCCGGCATAACCCGTAGCGCCAACCACTCCAACTTTTAGCATTGCGTACTCCTCTTTTTCGTATCGCGTCGTGCGTATTGAGTATAGCGTGCGCGCAATGCACGATACTCTATACGCAATACACCACAACACCGACGATGTTTTTTAATCTTAAGACAAAAAACCTATCCTGTCAACTAAAATATCGTCGGCGTTGACAAGATAGGTTTTTATTTTCCGTCGAGGTTTCGATTACCTCTTAGTGAACTGGAATCTCCTCCTTGCGCGCTTCCGGCCATATTTTTTACGCTCGCTGGCACGCGGATCGCGGGTCAGGAATTTAGCTTTTTTAAGCGGGCTCTTCAGGTTCTCCTGTATTTTAACGAGGGTCCTGGCTATACCGAGCTTCATGGCTCCGGCCTGACCGCTCCCTCCGCCGCCTTCAACCGTCGCGTATATATCATATTTCACCGGCAACTTAACGAGTTCCATAGGCTGCATAATAACCAGGCGGTGGCTTTCGCGGTTAAAATATTCCGCGAACGGCCTCTTGTTAACGGTGATCAGACCGCTCCCTTCGACCATTCTAACCCTGGCAATCGACTTCTTACGCCTTCCTGTTGCGATATATTGGACTTTCTCTGACATTATCTTTACCTGCTCCTTACATTAAACAGTTATCGGCTTAGGGTTCTGAGCCTTATGCGGATGGTTCTCATCGGCATAGACCTTTAGCTTCTTAAGAAGTTTTGCGCCAAGTTTGCTCTTGGGCAGCATCCCTTTGACCGCATGCCTTATAACATGCCCCGGGTTCTTCTTCATCTTGACTTCGAGCGTCTCGAGATGCAGTCCACCCGGATATGCGGTATATCTCTTGTATTCCTTACTGGCCTTCTTATTTCCGGTGATCTTTATCTTGCTTGCGTTGATTACTATAACTTCATCCCCCGTATCCTGATGAGGCGAATATATAACTTTATTCTTACCCATAAGCACAGTGGCCACTTTGCACGCAAGCCGGCCCAGGATCTTATCTTTGGCATCGATAAGAAGCCACGCCTTCTTTATATCTTTTTCCGGAATTAAATATGTTCTCGAACTGTTCTTCATACAATCCTTTCAAACCTCTTCTTACTCAAGAGCGTTAGATGATATCATGCCGGCGCAAAGTTGTCAATATTATTCTAAAATACAATTATGCCGCCGCCAGGAATGTGCTCATCTCTAATTTCATATGCTCTATCTTCTCACCCGCCTCCTCAACAAGGCTGACGAGCCTGTTTAAGCAGTTTTGTATCCTTTGACTAATACTTTCGGGCGATTCATTTTGGGGTTCGACCAGGCCATTCAAAAATTTGTCCATATCACAATTGCCTATATGACCCTGTAACATGCCCCTTAAGGTAAACTCGACCATCGGTGTTTTACCCGGTTGATATAATCGCGCAAAGATGGCTACCATGGCCATTCGCGCCTGATAGAATGTCCTCTTCCCGGAGTCAGCGCCCCACGTTGCGTAATCTGACGGCAGATCCAGGTTTAACGAACGAACATTTCTGAAAAGTTCCGGCTCCTTCTGGGCCAATTGTCCTACTATGCCTGCCGACCTTCCTCCCGCGGTGAGAACTATCTTCAACACTCCTTCTTCCGGTTTAAGAAGATCGCTAAGGCTTTCTTCATTCGAAAATAGCTTACAATCGAGAGTGTCTCTGCCGCCCTTTGTGCCCCTAAACGCGTTCAGCATAGTCTGGCTCAGCCCTATCTCCTGCGCCTGTATTATCTTGATACGGCCGCTATGTACGAGTTTTGCCGTCTCATAAAGGCTTCTAACCTCATCGATTGTAAGTTTGACGCTACCCGGCCCTGCGCCCGGCGCATACGGAGCTGTAAATTTGGCAGCTTCTATATCTTCGATCAACCTTTTAACCGCAGGATGATTATAGTCTGAATTCAGGCCATATTCCCCGGCTATTTTTTTAACATCTTCTTCACTAAGGCCTTTTCCCGCAGTTTCGACTTCCGGCTCCAGCGGAGGTGTAGACCTATTGTCGAAAGGCAATATCGTGACATTAGCTTGCTGAGAAGCTTCGTTTCTTCTTGGGCCCGTTACGCCCCATATACCGCCGGCCATAAGTATGGCGCGCGTATTGTGATCCTGAATCATCCGCATAACCCTGCCTTCATTGCTTGGCTGCCATTCCCATACGCCGCTCGAAAATCCATCCGGAAGCTCGGGCGGGAATGCGGGCGGAGTGGTAAATTCAGCTTTTGCATCCACCCCGCCTTCGCTTGTATTCACAGACTCGATGTGGCTTCCTCCTTCGATCTTCGAGCTTCGGAGGACAGGTCGGCGGACAAGCGCGGGTTGCGCATTCATTGCTTCCTGCGCTACCTTTGATAGCGATGCGGTCTCTCTAGTAAGATATATCCTGACATTCGGTAAGACCTTTGGAAGCCTTAAACCTGACGCGGGTATGGATTCCGTAATCATTCCGTCTAAGGACTTCTGGATAGCTTCGGCCTTAGAAGGTTCCGGCACCATTATATGTATGCGACGGGCTACAAGTATCGGACGAAGCGAGAACGTAACCGCAAACATGGCAACATCTTCCAACCGGGCGAATAATCCGGCCCTAAACTGCTGATTTCTCGAAGCTTCCGATATACGAACCAGCTTAATTAGCTGTGGATCATCAAATTTTGCCTCCGGGGCGCTGTTAAACGCAAGATGGCAATCATCGCCTATGCCGCCCAATACTACATCGAATATGCCCCCTAATGCATCGAGTCCATCCTGAAAAGTCCGGGCATTAACAGCTATTGCCTCTTCCAGTATCTTAGTCAGCTCTCTTTCCCTCTTCTTATCCCCTTCGGCTATCGCCCTTTCCAACTCACGCACCTGATTAACGCCCATCCTGCTGTTGAAGTACTGAACATCCTTTATTTTTAAATTATCAAATAAATTCTCTTTAAGAACTTTACTGAATAATTGATCTGTGCCTTCTTCAAGACCCAAATACTCATCCATATGAAAAGCGGTAATGTGATCCGCGAGGAATTTCTGTCTTTCCTGAGGCAACTGCTTCCATAGCCTTATAAGATGCTTCCACGTCGAATGCTGAGACGGAGCTGACGCAAACAGAATAACGACTTTAGCCCTGGCGTCTGTTTTTGTCTTCCCGTCTACCATTCTCGCTATATCGCTGAGGATCGCTGTGGCCGCAACTTTGCCCATCTCATCCTCATCTTCGCTGACGCTTATCTTCGATACGAGCCCTGCTTCCTGTACCGCGAGCTGTGATGGTACATCTTTCACCGCCGCTGGAGCACTTTCAGCGCCAGGGCCTTTATTCAAGCCAAACGGTTTCCCGCCAGTGGCTCTCCATCCTTGATCAGGATCGCTCGCTGTCGAACCCA